>NZ_JBEEQE010000006.1:0-219238 GCF_040137805.1 Pseudarthrobacter sp. B907
GGGTCTGTCTCAAGGAGGTTGACAAGTTCCGGGCCCGGGCCGCGCCAGTCCGAAACCGTCGCGGAAACCTGCGGCTGGGGGCGCGGAGCGGGCAATGGGGGCGGGGTGCGGTGGAGGGGGCGGGGCGCGGCCGGCGGCTAGGCCGGGAGGGCGGTGGCGGCGACGCGCAGGACGGTGGCCGCAATGAGCAGGCACACCACTAGGGCCAGTCCGGCGGCCTGCAGCAGTCCCCGGCGGGGGCCGCGCGGAGTGTAGGCGAGCCCGGCGGCACATAAGGCCCCGGTGACCAGGCCGCCCAGGTGGGCCTGCCAGGCGATCTGCGGGACCACAAAGCCAATGACGCCGTTGATGGCGATGAGCACCCAAAGCTGCCTGGTGTCGCCGCCGCGGTGGCGCTGGACCACCAGCATGGCGCCGAAGAGACCGAAGATGGCACCGGAAGCGCCCACGACACCGGCCAGGGGCTGGCCCGGAACGTAGCCCGGCGTCAGCAGCAGATAGCCGACGGAACCGCCCACGGCGGAGAGCAAATACAGGGCCAGGAAGCGGATGCGCCCGAGGAGGGGTTCCAGCGCCTGCCCGAACATCCACAGCATGTACATGTTCAACACAATGTGGAGGATGAAGCCCTGGGAATGAAGGAAAGCCGACGTCAGCATGCGCCAGGGCTCGAACACCCCATACTCCGGGGTGGCGTACACGGTGGCGAATGCGAAGTTTTGGTAAATCCCGTCGTTCGGAACCACCCACTGCAGCACGTACAGCAACGCACAGGCAGCGATGATCCCCAGCGTGACCAGGGGCCTCCCTAAGGCGGCGGCGCCGCCGTAGACCGAGCGCGGCGCCGCCGTCGTGCGCTTTGTTTCGTTGACACAGTCAACGCATTGGAATCCGACGGCGGCCGCCCGCTGGCAATCGGGGCACGCGGGGCGCCCGCACCGCTGGCACCGCACATAGGCGGGGCGGTCCGGGTGCCGGGGGCATACCGGGATCTCCGCGGACGGCTCTGCCGCCGGAATTCCGTAGCTCATGGCCTGGGGCTAGAGCTTTTCTACGTCAATGCTGTTGATAACAACGTCCTCGACCGGGCGGTCGCCCATGCCGGTGCGGACACCCTCGATGGCGTCGACGACCTTCTTGGATTCCTCGTCCGCCACCTCGCCGAAGATGCTGTGCTTGCCCTGCAGCCAGCCGGTGGGGATGGTGGTGATGAAGAACTGGGATCCGTTGGTGCCGCGGCCCATCTGGATGCCGGCATTGGCCATGGCCAGCTTGTAGGGCTCGTTGAAGGTGAGCTCCGGGTGGATTTCGTCGTCGAACTTGTAGCCCGGTCCGCCGATGCCGCGGCCCAGCGGGTCGCCGGCCTGGATCATGAAGTCCTTGATGATGCGGTGGAAGATGGTGCCGTTGTAGAGCGGCGTGCCGGTCTTGTCCTCGCCGGATTCCGGGTGGGTCCAGGCCTTTTCACCGGTCGCCAGGCCGACGAAGTTGTCGACGGTCTTCGGCGCGTGGTTGCCGAAGAGGTTCACGACGATGTCGCCGAGGCTCGTGTGGATAGTGGCTTTTGCGGTTGCGTTGGCAGTCATAGGCCCTATTCTTCCACGGCAGGCCCCCACGTACAGGGCCGCGCAGTCAGTTCCGCGCTGGGTGAAATCGGGGCCAAATCGGGCCGAATAATGGCCGGTGGGGTCCCGGACACGTAGGCTAACAGCAGAACCGTCACATTAATCGGGAGGTAGTTGTGAAGAAAACGGATCGTATTGCCCGTGAGCTGGAGCAGTCAGTCAGCACCGCAGTAGAGAACGCCAAGGACTGGGCAGCCCCCCGGGTTGAAGCAGCAGTCGACTGGGCCGTCCCCCGCCTGCAGCAGGGTCTGGACACCGCTTCTCCCAAGATCCAGGAGGGCCTGAAGTCGGCCGCCCACAACCTGGCCGGCGGCGTTGCGACGGTAACCCCCCGGATCCAGGACGGCCTGGCCCAGCTGGCGCCCAAGATCCACGACGCTGTCGAGAGCGCCACCCCGCGGCTGCACGAGGCCCTGGACAAGGCCACCCCGGTAATCGCCAACGCCCGCGACCGCGTCGTCGTCGAGTACCTTCCCAAGCTCTCGGACCAGATCGGCCACGCCTCCGACGCCGTGCACCGCACCCTTGAAGGCGCACCGGCACACGTGGACGCCGTGGCACAGCGGCTGGTCGACTCCGGTGTTGTCCACAACATCCAGGAGCAGGCGCAGACCGCCGGGCAGCAGCTCAAGGCCGCCGCAGCCGAAGCCAGCCGTGTTGTTACGGGCGAGGTCGCCAAGCCGCAGAAACCGAAGCACCGCGGTTTCCTCATCTTCGGCGTCATCGCTGCGGCCGTGGCCGCGGGCGTCGCCGCCTGGAAGGCCTCCAAGCCGATCGAGGACCCGTGGAAGACCCCGGCCCCCGTCACGCCCACGACGCCGGCGCCGGTCCCGGCCACCACGGTGACCGATGTGAAGGACACTGTGAAGGACACGGCCGACGACGCGGCTGCGGCAACCGTCGCGGCCGCCGACAAGGCTGCCGAGGCCTCAGCTGACGCCGCCGACGAGGTGGCTGCCAAGTCCGACGACACCTCCACGAAGGTTGCCACCGACGCCAAGACCGCGGTACGGAACATTGCCTCGAGCCTGAACGGCGAAAACAAGGCGAAGTAGCCGGCCGCCGCACGGCACCAAGCATCAGGGAGGGATTCCGCCACCGGCGGGATCCCTTCCTTTGGTTTGCCCGCATTTGCCGCTGCCCGCCCCGGGCCCGCCCTACCCACGGCCTCCCTTCCCGCGGTGCGGGCCCCGCCGACAGCCGCCGGCTGCGGTGCAGGTGCTAAATTTGGGGGGATGTCACCCGAAAAATCCTCTGCGGACACCCTGCACGATGCGTTGCTGCCTCCGGCCGTCTCCATCGTCATTCCTGCATACAACGAGGAAAGTGTTATTCGGCAGTGCCTGATTGCCGCCGTCTACCAGTCCGTCCCCGCCCACGAGATCATCGTGGTGGACAACATGTCCAAGGACCGCACCGCGGAGATCGTCCGGCAGATGCAGTTGGAATACCCGGAGAGCCCGATCATCCTGCTCAGCCAGGACAAGGACCAAGGCCTGATTCCAACGCGCAACTTCGGCCTTGACCACGCCACCGGCGACATCCTGGGCAGGATCGACGCCGACTCCGTGCTGGAGCCGGACTGGGTGGAACAGGTCCAGAAGGCCTTCACGGACCCGGCGGTCCATGCGGCCACCGGTCCCGTCGTCTACTACGACATGCCGATGCGTCGTTTTGGCCTTAAGGCCGATGACAAGATGCGCCAGCTCATGCTCAAGCTGGCCAAGCACCAGTATCACTTCCTCTTCGGCTCCAACATGGCCCTGCGCCGTTCAGCCTGGGAGACGATCCGGCTGGAGACCTGCCGGGACGAGAAGGACGAGATGCACGAGGACATCGACCTCTCGCTGCACCTCGCGGACCACGAGCTCCGAATCCAGTACTGGCCGCAGATGGTGTCCGGCATGTCGGCACGCCGGCTCGAGGACTCACCGCGCGACTACCGCTACTACGTGACGCGGTTCGACCGCACGTACAAGGCGCACAACGTCAAGAAGATGGCGCTGAAGGCACCGATGGTCGTCTTCTTTTCGGTCTACTTCCCGGCCAAGCTGCTGCGCGCCATCCACACCGTCAACACCGCCCAGCCGGCCCGGCGCGGCGGCCAGTAGGCCCCGACGGCGCCTGCCGCCGTCGTCGTCAGTCCGTTCCCAGCTCCGCGAGGCGGGCAGCGCTGCGCCGCACCGCACGGGAGCGGCGCTGTCCCATCACGACGACGGCGAGACCCACCAGGATCATCCCCAGCCCGGCGTACGTGCCCGCGGGGAGGGTCTCACCCAGGAACGCCGCCGCCAGCAGCGCCGCGCCCGGGATCTCCAGCAGAATGATCATCGACACCAGCAGCGGACTCATCGTGGCGAGCAGGTGGTTGAACGCCGTGTGGCCCACGAGCTGGGCGCAGACCGTGATGGCAAGGATTCCCAGCCAGCCCGCCGCTTCGAAGCCGACCAGCGGCTGCCCGGCAGCGATAGCCATGACGGCGACGACGGCCGCGCACATGCCGTAACAGAGCGTGGTGTAGACGCCGGTGCCCATGGTCTGGCGGGCCTTGCCCCCGGCCAGCGTATAGATGCCTGCCAGCACGCCTCCGGCGACCGCGAGGAGATCCCCGATTAGAGCCTCCGGGGAGCTGCCCATGTCGAAGCCGGTAATAGCCACGACTCCGCCGAAGGCGAGGCCGAGGCCGGCCAGGACCTGCCAGCGGTGCCGGACGCCGCGGAAGAGCTGGAACACGGCAATCCAGCCCGATTGCAGGCAGACCAGGGCGGTGGCGGCGGCCACCGAGGTCAGCTGCAGGGAGGTGATGAAGCAGGCGAAGTGCAAGGCCAGCGCGAACGCTGCGGCGAGGGACCAGCGGAACTCGCTGCCGGTGACCCGGCCGAACTGTCGGGGCTGCCGGACCAGCACGGGCCCGGCCATGACCGCAGCTCCGATCGCGTTGCGCCAGAACGCGATCGCGAGGGCGCTGACGGAGGTGGCGCCCAGGGTGGCGGCAATCAGGGGTCCGGACGAGGCGACGCCCAGCACCCCCAGCGCGGCGAGGAAGAAGTTCACGCTTCAACAGTAGTGGGCAGGCGGCCCTGTCACCGTCCCGGGCGGTCCCGTGACGCGGGCATCCTGCCGGGTACAACGCAAAAGGTCCCGGCCAGCGTTTCCGCTGACCGGGACCTTTTCTTATGGTGGAGGCACGGGGACTCGAACCCCGAACCCCCTGCTTGCAAAGCAGGTGCGCTACCAATTGCGCCATGCCCCCATAAGAAGCAACCCGTCAATCATACCCCAGCGCCGGAGAGCTGTTTCCAGCTTCCCTGCCGGGATCCGGGCTAATCAACCGTGTCGGTCGACTGGCTCCAGACTGCCTTCCGGGCCTCGGATTCCTGCACTTTCCTGTAGAGCAGGACGCCTGCGATCGTGGCTGCAACTACCAGCAACTTCTTCACATGCACCCCGTTCCGGTCCGGTTTCACGTGGACCTTTACAGGAACCAGTACAGGTTCCGTGGGCGTACCAGGACTTGAACCTGGGACCTCTTCGTTATCAGCGAAGCGCTCTAACCGCCTGAGCTATACGCCCCGATGCCTCATCGGGCCGAGATATGACTTTACAGCACATCCCGGCCCGATCTCAAATCGAGGCATTCCCCCAGGGATTCCCGGGGAAAAGTAGAGGATTTAGTCGTCCGTGAGGGTGACGCCGATGCCGCCCACGAGGGTGGCCGCGATGTTGTAGAGCACTGCCGACAGCATCGACAGGGCGGTCAGCAGGACCACATTGATCACCGCGATAATCACGGCGAAGGAGGCCACCTGACCGAGGGAGGCGACCTTCTTCAGCTCGAAGCCGCCGCTCTCGGAACCGGCCAGGGTTCCGAGCAGGCCGTCGACCTGGTCGAAGATGCCGGTCAGGTCCAGGACGGTCCAGAGCACGATCGCGGCAACGACGGTGACGATGCCGAGGGCAACGGACAGGAGGAAGGCCATCTTGAGCACGGACCAGGGGTCCACCTTGCTGACCAGCAGGCGTGCGCGGCGTACCTTGGCCTTCGGGGCCGGCTTCACGAGGCCCGGCTGGCCGGGCCTCTGGCCGGCGGCTTCTGGGCGCTGTCCCGGCACTGCCGGGCGCTGGCCGGGCGCGGCGGGACGCTGGCCGGGTGCTGCCGGGCGCTGGCCGGATCCGACGACGCCCGGGCGCTGCTGCGGACGCGACGGCGCGTTCACCCGCGGGGCGGCAGCCGGCGGCCGCATGCCGCCGGGACCGCTGCTCGACTTGGGATATGAGTCGGAATTACTCACGCGTTACCTCCGGTGTTGTCTTCGTCCAGCTCGGCATGGCCTGATGACTCATCTGACTCCGGGGCCGGTACTGATTCTGTCTCTGCGGACCCCTCGCGTGATCCGGCTTCTCCAGCCAACGTTACGTCATCCTGCTCCGTAGCCGGAGGTTCAGCGCCGCTTTCGAGGTCAGTTTCCTCGGTCTCGAGGCCGCGCTCACTGTTCCGGGCCACCGCGATGATGCGGTCGTTCTTGTCCGGCTTGGCGAAGATCACGCCCATGGTGTCCCGTCCCTTGGCCGGAACGCCGGCCACCGAGGACCGGACCACCTTGCCGCCTTCCATGACCACCAGGACCTCGTCCTCTTCCTGGACGATCAGGGCACCAACGAGGTGGCCGCGTTCTTCCTGGTACTTGCCGACCTTGATGCCGAGGCCGCCGCGGCCCTGGAGACGGTACTCCTCCACCGCGGTCCGCTTGGCGAAGCCGCCTTCGGTGACAATGAAGACGAAGGAGCCGTCCTGCACGACGTCCGCCGCCAGCAGTTCGTCATCCTCGCGGAACTTCATGCCGGTCACACCCGACGTTGCCCGGCCCATCGGGCGCAGGGCCTCGTCCGTCGCCGTGAACCGGATCGACTGGCCCTTGCGGGACACCAGCATCAGGTCATCGGTCTCGGACACCAGCTGGGCGGAGACAAGCTCGTCGCCGTCGCGCAGGTTGATGGCAATCACGCCGGCGGACCGGTTGGTGTCGTAGTCCTCCAGGCGCGTCTTCTTCACCAGGCCGCGCTTGGTGGCGAGCACCAGGTACGGGGCGTGCTGGTAGTCGCGGAGGTCCAGCA
The DNA here is from genome assembly GCF_040137805.1 of Pseudarthrobacter sp. B907. Taxonomy (NCBI): domain Bacteria; kingdom Bacillati; phylum Actinomycetota; class Actinomycetes; order Micrococcales; family Micrococcaceae; genus Pseudarthrobacter; species Pseudarthrobacter sp. B907. Next base: position 6,741 of record NZ_JBEEQE010000006.1, read on the forward strand.
CCTGGGCGATGTGCTCGTCCGGCTGGAACGCCATCAGGTTGGCCACGTGCTGGCCCTTGGCGTCGCGGCCGGCTTCCACGAGCTCGTACGCCTTGGCGCGGTAGACCCGGCCCAGGTTGGTGAAGAACAGCAGCCAGTGGTGCGTGGTGGTGACGAAGAAGTGTTCGACGACGTCGTCGCCGCGCAGCTGGGCGCCCTTGATGCCCTTGCCGCCGCGCTGCTGCGAGCGGTAGTTGTCGCTGCGGGTGCGCTTGACGTAGCCGCCGCGGGTAATGGTGACGACCATTTCCTCTTCGGGGATCAGGTCCTCGATCGACATGTCGCCGTCGAAGCCCAGCAGGACCTTGGTGCGGCGGTCGTCGCCGTGCTTGGCCACGATCTCGGCGAGTTCGGTGCTGATGATCTCGCGCTGCCGCTCTTCGGAGGCCAGGATCGCGTTGTACTCGGCGATCAGCGCCTCGAGTTCGGCATGGCGGTCCTGGATCTTCTGGCGTTCCAGGGCGGCGAGGCGGCGCAGCTGCATGTCCAGGATGGCCTTGGCCTGGAGGTCATCGATATCCAGCAGCTGCATCAGGCCCTCGCGGGCGGCGTCGGTGGTGCTCGAGGCCCGGATCAGGGCGATGACCTCATCGAGGGCGTCGAGGGCCTTGAGCAGGGCGCGCAGGATGTGCGCCTCTTCCTCGGCCTTGCGGAGGCGGTAGCGGGTCCGGCGCGCAATGACGTCCATCTGGTGCGTCACCCAGTGCCGAATGAAAGCATCGAGGCTCAGCGTGCGCGGCACGCCGTCCACGATGGCCAGCATGTTCGCGGCGAAGTTGTCCTGCAGCTGGGTGTGCTTGTAGAGGTTGTTCAGCACCACCTTGGCGACGGCGTCGCGCTTGAGCACGATGACGAGGCGCTGGCCGGTGCGGCCGGAGGTCTCATCGCGGAGGTCGGCGATGCCGGAGATCTTGCCGTCCTTGACGAGTTCGGCAATCTTGATCGCCAGGTTGTCCGGGTTGGCCTGGTACGGCAGTTCGGTGACCACCAGGCAGGTGCGGCCCTGGAGTTCCTCGACGTTGACCACGGCGCGCATGGTGATGGAGCCGCGGCCGGTACGGTAGGCATCCTCAATGCCCTTGTGGCCCAGGATCGTGGCGCCGGTCGGGAAGTCGGGTCCCTTGATGCGCTGGATCAGCTCTTCGAGCAGTTCTTCGCGGCTGGCGGTCGGGTTGGCCAGGTACCACTGCACACCGTCGGCGACCTCGCGGAGGTTGTGCGGCGGGATGTTGGTGGCCATACCGACGGCGATGCCTGAGGAGCCGTTGACCAGCAGGTTCGGGAACCGCGCCGGCAGGATGGTGGGTTCCTGATTCTTGCCGTCGTAGTTGTCCTGGAAGTCGACGGTTTCCTCGTCGATGTCGCGGACCATTTCCATGGCCAGGGGCGCCATCTTGGTTTCGGTGTACCGCGGTGCGGCGGCGCCGTCGTTGCCGGGCGAGCCGAAGTTGCCCTGGCCCAGTGCCAGCGGGTAGCGCATGGTCCAGTCCTGGATCAGGCGGACCAGGGCGTCGTAGATCGCGGTGTCGCCGTGCGGGTGGTACTGGCCCATAACTTCGCCGACCACGCGGGCGCACTTGTTGAAGGAGCGCTCCGGGCGGTAGCCGCCGTCGAACATCGCATAGAGCACGCGGCGGTGCACCGGCTTGAGGCCGTCCCGGACGTCGGGCAGGGCGCGGCCCACGATCACGGCCATGGCGTAATCGAGGTAGGAGCGCTGCATTTCGGTCTGCAGGTCGACCTGCTCGACGCGGTCCGTCAGCACATCGGTGTCAAGAACGTTGCCTTCGAGTACGGGCTCCGCGCCGGAGGCGGCGGGGACTTCGGGTGTTTCGTCACTCATCGTCTATGTTTTCCGTTTCAGGTATATATCGGTTCAGGAATATTCAGGGCCGAGGCGCTAGATATCCAGGAACCGAACGTCCTTGGCGTTCTGCTGAATGAAGTTTCGTCGCGATTCAACGTCCTCGCCCATCAGGGTGGAGAAGGTCTGGTCGGCGGCCAGGGCGTCGTCCATGGTGACCTGAAGCAGGGTGCGGTGTTCCGGGTCCATGGTGGTGTCCCACAGCTCCGTGTAATCCATCTCGCCGAGGCCCTTGTAGCGCTGAATGCCGTTGTCCTTGGGGATACGGCGCCCGGCGGCCTGGCCGGAGACCAGCTTCGCGTCTCGTTCGCGGTCGCTGTAGACGTAGTCGTGCGGCGCGTTCGACCACTTGATCCGGTACAGAGGGGGCTGGGCGAGGTAGACGTAGCCGTTCTCGATCAGCGGGCGCATATAGCGGAACAGCAGGGTCATCAGCAGCGTGGTGATGTGCTGGCCGTCAACGTCGGCATCGGCCATCAGCACGATCTTGTGGTACCGCAGCTTGGCGAGGTCGAAGTCCTCCCCGATGCCGGTGCCGAAGGCGGTGATCATGGACTGAACTTCGGCGTTGCCGAGCGCCTTGTCCAGCCGGGCGCGTTCGACGTTCAGGATCTTGCCGCGCAGCGGGAGGATGGCCTGGGTTTCGGGGTTGCGTCCGCGCTTGGCCGAACCGCCGGCCGAGTCACCCTCCACGATGTAGACCTCGCACTTCTGCGGATCCTTGGAGGAGCAGTCGGAGAGCTTGCCGGGCATGCCAAAGGATTCCAGCGGGCTTTTGCGGCGCGCGTTGTCGCGGGCCTTCCGGGCGGCCATCCGGGCCTGGGCAGCGGAGATGGCTTTGCGGATGACGTCGCGGGCCGGGCCCGGGTTGCGTTCCAGCCAGTCGCCGAGGCCGTCGGTGACCACACGCTGGACGAAGCCCTTGACCTCGGAGTTGCCGAGTTTGGTCTTGGTCTGGCCCTCGAACTGCGGCTCGGAAAGTTTCACCGAGATGACCGCTGTCAGGCCTTCGCGGATGTCGTCACCGGTGAGGTTGTCGTCCTTTTCCTTGATGATGCTCTTCTCCCGCGCATAGCGGTTGATGAGCGAGGTCATCGCGGCGCGGAAACCCTCTTCGTGGGTGCCGCCCTCGTGGGTGTTGATGGTGTTGGCGTAGGTGTGGACGCTCTCGGAGTACGCGTTGGTCCACTGCATCGCCATTTCCAGGGCAATGTGCCGTTCCGTGTCCTCGGTCTCGAAGGCAATGACGTCCTCGTGGACGACGTCGACCTTCTTGCCCGAGTTCAGGTGCTTCACGTAGTCCAGCAGGCCGTCGTCGTACTGGTAGACCACCGTGTGGAACTCGGCGGGGACTTCGCCCTCTGTTTCGACGACGTCAAGATCCAGATCACCGTCATCGGACGGTTCCGCGGCGGCGTGGCGCTCGTCGGTCAGCGTGATGCGCAGGCCCTTGTTCAGGAAGGCCATCTGCTGGAAGCGGGCCCGCAGCGTTTCGAAATCGAATTCCGTGGACTCAAAAATGGTGGGATCCGGGTAGAACGTCTGGGTGGTCCCGGTCTCGGAGGTCTCCTCGCCCTTGACCAGGCTGCCCTGCGGCTTGCCGCCGTCGGCGAAGGACATCCGCCAGACGTGGCCCTGCCGGCGGACCTCGGTGTCAACGCGGCTGGAGAGGGCGTTGACCACGGAAATGCCAACGCCGTGCAGGCCGCCGGAGACGGCGTACCCGCCGCCGCCGAACTTTCCGCCGGCGTGCAGGATGGTCATCACGACTTCAACGGTCGGCTTGTGCTCGGTGGGGTGCATGTCCACGGGGATGCCGCGGCCGTTGTCGACCACCCGGACGCCGCCATCGGCGGTCAGGACGATCTCGATGTGTGTGCAGTAGCCGGCCAGCGCCTCGTCAACCGAGTTGTCCACGACTTCGTAGACGAGGTGGTGCAGGCCGCGCGGTCCGGTGGAACCGATGTACATGCCCGGGCGTTTACGGACGGCTTCCAGGCCCTCGAGCACCGTGATGTCGCTGGCACCGTATTCGCGCGGCGTGGCCGCCTCCGCGGGCAAGTCCGCCGCAGCGCCTCCCGCTGCTGGGTCCGCTGCCGGGAAATCTGTATTGTCGTTAGCCACAGGCGCTTTCGACTCCTCTATGTTCGTTGAAGGCCGGCCGTCGCCGTCTCCGGAGAGGAACGGCTACCGCCAACAGGCACGTCACTGATGGCGCCGGCAGCATCGCCTGCAAGGACCCGCCTCCGCACACAAAAAGTGCGTCGGAAACGGACTCAGTCGACGTTTCACCGGCGCCCAGTTATCTACCACGATTCTATCGTGTTATAGGGCGGAATCCCGCATTCCAGGGGCTCAAACGGCAGGCAAAGTGCCGCTGGGAGGCCGTTGGCTCCACCTGCAAGGCTCCAGAGGTGCTCCCGCTGGGTTCCTATACGCATCCGGGGCGTTGAAGCGCCCTACACGGCGTTTGCGGATTTTTCAATAGTTTTGGAAGAAGTGCTTCATACCCCGCGGCAAACAGTAGCGGGCCGCTACCCGTAGGTGTCGCGCGGGCCGCGCCCGTTGACCGTCCGGGCACCCTTGCGCCAGCTCGGCGCCGCGGGACCGAGCACCTGGATGCTGGTCACGACGCCGTCGCCGAGTTCCACGCGGAATTTCTCCAGCAGGCTCAGGCTCAGCAGGCGCAACTGGGTGGCCCAGGCGGTCGAATCGCAGCGGACATGCAGGGTTGTGTCGGTGAAACTCTCCGGCGTGCAATGCGCGGAAATTTCCGGGCCGACGAGGGCCGGCCACTGGGCCATCACGGATCCGACCGCCACGGGTGAACTCCAGCCGCGTTCGGCCACCAGCCTGCCCACCACTTTGCCGAGCCCCAGCGGATCCCGTCCGGTGCCGTGGAACTGGCCAAAACCGCGGGTCCCGGCACTGCGCGCCGGCTTCTGCGTACTTCCCGGCCGCGGCGGTGCCTTCCGCCGGATTTCCCCGCGGGCTGCCGCGGCATCGCGCATCCGGTTCAGCGCAGCCTGCGCTGCGTCGATGTCGTCAGGGTCGCGGCCCGGCTGCAGGCCGCCGTCGGTATCCTTATTCATCGTTTGTCCGGCTCATCGATTCCTCCCGGAATGACCTTCACCCGCCGACCGGCCAGCTCGGCCGGGATGTCATCCTCGACGGCGGCCGTCACCAGGACCTGCTCCGCGCCGGAGACTATTGCGGCCAGTTTACGCCGCCGCTGGACGTCGAGCTCGGCAAAAACGTCGTCCAGGATCAGGATCGGCGCCGACCCGCCAGTGCGTGCGTCGTCGAGCATCACGTAGTACGAGGCGAGGCGCAGCGCCAGGCACATGGACCAGGTTTCCCCGTGCGAGGCGTACCCTTTGGCCGGGGCCTGACCCAGGACCAGGTCCAGTTCGTCGCGGTGCGGGCCCACCAGGGAAATGCCGCGTTCGAGTTCCTTGCGGCGGGAGGCCGCGAAAGCCCGGACATACCGTTCCGTGAGTTCCTCGACGCCCAGCGGGCGGAGGTCTTCGAGACCGTCCGCCGGGGCGGCCCCCGGAACGGCGCCGGAGGATTCGCCGTCGTCGTCAAGCGCCCCCTGCAGGGTGGAGCGGTACACGGCTCCGGCCGCCTTGGACCCGTCGGTGAGCTGGGCGTAGGCGTTGTTGAGGTGGGGCTGCAGCCGTTCCACCAGTTCGAGCCGTGCGTGCAGGAGCTCTGCGCCGGCCCTGGCCATGTGCTGGTCCCAGACATCAAGGGTTGCCTCATGGCCGGCGGTGAATTTTCCGGCGCGGCCGGATTTCAACAGGGCATTGCGTTGCTTCAGCACACGGTCGTAGTCGCTGCGGGTGGCTGCGTGCCGCGGAACAAGGCTGACCATCAACTCATCGAGGAAGCGGCGCCGGTTGGACGGATCGCCCTTGACCAGGGCGAGGTCTTCGGGGGCAAAGAGCACGGTCTGGCAGATTCCGAGGATGTCCCGTGCGCGCACCGGGTTGCTGCGGTTGATCCGGGCCCGGTTGGCGCGGCCGGCGTTGATCTCCAGTTCCAGCACCGTGGACTGCTCACCGCGGACCAGCTTGGCCCGGATCATCGCCCGCTCGGTGCCGAAGCGCAGCAACGGGGCATCGGTACTCACACGGTGGGAGCTGAGGGTGGCGAGGTACCCGATCGCTTCCATCAGGTTGGTCTTGCCAATGCCGTTGGACCCGACCAGCACGGTGACCCCCGGTTCCAGGCTGAGGTCCACCTGGGCGTAACTGCGGAAATCCGTCAGCGAAAGTTGTTCTAGGTACACGCCGGTGTCAGGACTCCAGGGATTACTTGGCCGGCCGGGTGGCGTGGCCGCCGAACTGGTGGCGCAGGGCGGACACCATCTTCATGGCCGGCGAGCTGTCTTCCCGGGAGGAAAAGCGCGCGAACAACGCCGCCGTGATGGCCGGGGCCGGCACCGCGTTGGCGATCGCTTCCTCCACAGTCCAGCGTCCCTCGCCGGAATCCTCCACGTAGTCGTCGATCGATTCCAGCCCAGGATCCTCATCGAGGGCCTTGACCATCAGGTCCAGCAGCCAGGACCGGACGACGGTGCCCTTCTGCCAGGCCCGGAAAGTACCCGGCAGATCCGTGACGATGTCCTTTGCCGCGAGGAGTTCGTAGCCTTCCGCGTACGCCTGCATCAGTCCGTATTCGATGCCGTTGTGCACCATCTTGGCGTAGTGGCCGGCGCCAACGCCGCCCACGTGGACGAAGCTGTCGTCCCGGTCACCTTCCGGACGGAGCGCATCGAAGACTGGAAGGGCCCGCTCGATGTCGGCCGCGTCGCCGCCGACCATCAGTCCGTAGCCGTTCTGGAGGCCCCAGACGCCGCCGGACACACCGCAGTCGGCGAAGTGGATGCCCAGTTCGGCCAGCGAGGCGGCGTGCTTCTGGTCTTCGGTGAAGCGGGAGTTTCCGCCGTCGACCACGAGGTCGCCGGCGTCGAGTTTGCTGCCGAGTTCGGTGATCACGGCGTCGGTGATCTCGCCTGCCGGGACCATAACCCAGATCAGCCGGGGCGCAGGCACGGCGGCGATCAGCTCGTCCACACTAGCGACGTCGGTGACATCCGCGTTGCGGTCGTAACCGGTGACTTCGATTCCACCCTTGCGCAGCCGCTCGCGCATGTTGAAACCCATTTTTCCAAGGCCGATCAGTCCGATATGCACGGTGTGAACTCTTTTCTGCGCTGGGATTTCGGGTGGGCCCACGCCGCCAGGGTTCCCTGCCCGAGCTTGAGAGGCGAGGGTGGCGGTGGGGACTAGTTGGGCAGGCGGACCGGCATAACCAGGTAGCGGTAGTCGCCCTGGTCTTCGCCGTCGGCGTCCTGCTGGGCGGTGATCATCGCTGGCTTCGGGGCCGTGGTGAACGAGAACCGGACGAACTTGGTCTCGATGACACTCAGACCCTCGATGAGGTAGTGCGGGTTGAAGGCAACGGTGATGTCCTCGCCGGTCAGCTGCGCTTCAAGCTCTTCCGAGGCCTGGGCATCTTCGCCGGTTCCGGCGTCGAGGTGCAGCTGGCCCTGCGTGAACGCGAGGCGCACCGGGGTGTTTCGTTCGGCCACGAGGGAGACGCGGCGAACGGCCTCGACCAGTTCCTGGGTCTGCACGGTGGCGTGGATCGGGGTGGAATCGGGGAACAGCGAGCGGATCTTCGGGTAGTCGCCGTCAACCAGGAGCGACGTCGTGGTGCGTCCGCCGCTCTCGAAACCGATCAGCCGGCTGTCGTCGTCGGCAAGGGCGAGGTTGATGTCGCCGCTGCCGCCGAGGGTCTTGGCAACTTCGTTCAGGGTCTTCGCCTTGACCAGGGCGCTGGTGGAGATGCCGGGGGTGGCGGGCTTCCACGGAACTTCGCGCATGGCCAGACGGTAGCGGTCCGTGGCGAGCAGCGTGATGAGATCGTCCTCGATTTCCATCCGGACGCCGGTGAGGATGGGCAGCGTGTCATCCTTGCTGGCCGCGATGATCACCTGCGATACGGCCTGGGCGAAGGAATCACCCGGCACCGTTCCGCTGATCGGGGGCAGCGCGGGCAACGGCGGGTATTCGGCTTCCGGCATGGTGGCCAGGTGGAAGCTGCTTCGGCGGCAGCTCAACGTGACTTTGTTGCCGTCGGTCTCAATTTCGACCGGTGCCGAGGGCAGGCTGCGGCAGATGTCGGCCAGGAGACGACCGGAAACCAGGATGGTGCCTTCGGTGCTGATGTCGGCGGGGATTTCCAGGCGCGCCGAGGTCTCGTAGTCAAAGCTCGAGAGGCTCACGGTGCCGGCTTCCGCCTTGAGGAGCAGGCCCGAAAGCACGGGTACGGGCGGCCGCGGAGACAACGACCGGGCGGCCCAGGTCACGGCTTCGGCCAGGACGTCCCGCTCGACTCTGAACTTCACGGAAGGGTGCCGCCTTTCATTGCTGCTGACATCGATACGAATCATCACTAAAAATCACACTGCCATGGCGGTTCCGGACGTCGTGCCGGATCCGCCAAAAAGGTAAGTGCATGCATCCCGGGCCCGGCTCACCCGACCCCGGTTCCTGGGATCGAATGACAAGAGCGTGTCCGGGACGGACGCACTGCAGACAGCTTAGCCCCAAGAACCGAGTTCTCCCATCCCCGGGTTACACCAGTGTGGTTCACGGCCTGGTTCAGCACGGCCCCTGGGCCGGCCGGTGGAGGGTCGAGAAGAAACTGTTGTTTGAGGGAATTTCATTTTCTTGGGATTAGTAGTGTTAATAACTGCTGTGGAAACTGTGGATAACTGGATCTCGCGGTGCGGTTCCGCGGTTAAGCCCTGTTCATGGACTGTGGGTGGAGCAGGTTTTAAACAGGGTGTGGATGGGGACAACATTTTGGGCCGTTTCGCCGATCCACAGGCGCCTTAAGGGTTTTAAGCCCATTAACCGCGGTTGTCCCCTTAACTATCCACAGGGTTGTCCACAGTGCACTGTTAATAAGGTAAGAGTGCGCGATGCGGGAGGTCAGGAATTGCGCTGCTGCTGCTTGATCCGGTTGGTCAGCTCGGTGACCTGGTTGTAGATCACACGGCGCTCCGCCATCAGCTCGCGGATCTTCCGGTCGGCGTGGATCACCGTGGTGTGGTCCCGGCCGCCGAGTTCCTGGCCGATCTTGGGCAGGGACATGTCGGTGAGTTCCCGGCACAGGTACATGGCGATCTGCCGCGCGGTCACCAGCGTCCGCGTCCGGGACTTGCTGCAGAGCTCCTCCATGCTGAGCTTGAAGTAGTCGGCAGTCTGGGTGAGGATCTGCGCTGAAGTGATCTCCTGGGCGCCGTCGTCGGTGATCAGGTCCTTGAGCACCATCTCGGCCAGGGCCACATCCACGGGCTGCCGGTTCAGGCTGGCGAAGGCCGTGACACGGATCAGCGCACCCTCAAGCTCGCGGATGTTGCTGGAGATCTTCGAAGCGATGTATTCCAGGGCGTCGTCGGGCGCTGAAAGACCCTCGCTCAGCGCCTTCTTACGGAGGATCGCGATGCGGGTTTCCAGTTCCGGCGGCTGGATATCGGTCAGCAGGCCCCACTCGAAGCGGGACTTCATGCGGTCCTCGAAGCCGGCCAGTAGCTTGGGCGGCTGGTCGGAGGTGATGACCACCTGCTTGTTGTTGTTGTGCAGGGCGTTGAAGGTGTGGAAGAACTCCTCCAGCGTCCGGTCCTTGCCGGCGAGGAACTGGATGTCATCGATCAGCAGTACGTCGACGTTGCGGTACGTGGTTTTGAAGCTCGTACCCTCGTCGTCGCGGATGGAGTTGATGAAGTCGTTGGTGAATTCCTCGGAGTTCACGTAGCGGACCCGGATCCCGCTGTAGAGCCGGCGGGCGTAGTGGCCGATCGCGTGCAGCAGGTGGGTCTTGCCCAGGCCGGAGTCGCCGTAGATGAAAAGCGGGTTGTAGGCCTTGGCCGGTGCCTCGGCTACGGCGACGGCGGCCGCGTGCGCAAAGCGGTTGGAGGAACCGATCACAAAGGTGTCGAAAACGTACTTCGGGTTGAGCCGGCCGAATTCGTGGGAGGTGCTCGGCAGCATCGGCTGCGGCTTCAGTTCCACCAGGGGGTCGGCCACCAGGGAAAGCTCGTCCGTGGGCTCGGGTTCGATGTGGAGCGGCACCAGATCGGTGTCGACGTCGATCGCGCAGCGGATCTCGTCGGAAAAGACATCGCGCAGGGCATCGTCGAGGGCTTCCTTGACCTGGGTCTGCAGGACCTCACGGGTGAGTTCGTTGGGGACCGCCACCAGCAGGGTGGACCCGATCAGGCCCTGGGCCTGGGCGAGGATCACGAAGCCACGCTGCCGGGGGGTGACCCGGTGGTCGTTCTCCAGGAGGCTGACCACCCGCCGCCAGGAACTTCCGACGGTATTGGCGTGGTTGGCTTCGTCTACCGTCATCAATCAGTTCCTCAAACCTTGCTTGCCTGCGTTACCTGCAGCCACAGGACCCGGACCAGACTGCTGGCCCCGGGGTTAATCCACAGGGTTGTGCACAGTCCGTGGATAATCGGCTACTGGGACACTCTAGGGGATGAAAAGCCTAGAAGATAGCTGGGGTTAGCCCTGTGGATAATCACATGGGTGTAGTTCGAAATCGAGGCGCGTGACGCACTTCATCCACAGGCTGGCGGGCAGGTTAACCACAGCTGGGGACAGGCAGCGGCGCAGCTCCCGGTTTGACTCGGGAGGCGTTTTTCCCCTAACGTTGTGAAGTCCTTTGTGTCCGCTTTTCGCCTCATTTGAATCTCTCCCCGACGCCTGCGTCGTGCGAGTCGAGGGTGGCGGCACATACAAAACTTAGCGTCGGCCAGTTCTTCCCCTTTTTTGATCGGGTGGGCGCACCTTTGATCCACTGGAGTAACTAACGTGAGCAAGCGGACTTTTCAGCCGAATAACCGCCGTCGAGCCAAGAAGCACGGCTTCCGCCTTCGTATGCGTACCCGTGCCGGCCGTGCCATCCTGGCAGCCCGTCGTGGCAAGGGCCGCACCGAGCTGTCGGCCTAAATAACTGACTCGTCGGTCACCATCCCTATGCGAGTTGAACGGTGCTAGCCACCCGGAACCGTCTGAGGACCCCTACCGATTTTTCAACAACTGTACGTTCCGGCGTCCGCAATGGACGCCGGAACTTAGTGTTATATACGGCAGCTCTCGCTGCCGATGAACCAAGCCGGATCGGTTTCATCGTTTCCAAGAGTGTAGGGAACGCTGTTGTCAGGAACCTCGTTAAGAGGAGACTAAGAGAAGCCGGCGCCTTGTCGCTGCAGAAGTATCCCAGCGGGTTCGCTATCGTGGTCCGGGCCTTGCCCGCCTCGGCGGCCGCCGGCTGGGATGATCTGCTGGGCGACTATGACGCCGCTTTGGAGACAACCATGAAACGGTTGGGCAGCCGCCTTCCACAGGCCGCTTCTACAGTTTCTTACGAGACAACACAGGAAGGGACCCCGCGTGCGTAACTCAACTGCCGCCGTCGTCCCCGTTCCCGGATCCCGTCTCAAAGCCGCGGCAGCATGGCTCGGCCGGGCCGTTTGGAATCTGCCCCGCAACATCCTGATCCTGCTGCTGATGGCCTACCGCAAGGTGGTCTCGCCGCTTTACGGCCAGGTGTGCCGCTTTTTCCCCAGCTGCTCGGCGTATGCGCTCGAGGCAGTCACGGTGCACGGCGCCGTAAAGGGCAGCTGGCTTGCGGCCCGGCGCCTCTCGCGCTGCCACCCATGGAATTCCGGCGGTGTGGACCACGTCCCCGCCGGGCACCGGGAGTGGCCCGAGGGCCACACCCCCAGAATTGTTGTGCTCAACAACCCGGACAAGTATCTGGCTGTTGAGCCTGATGGAGAAGGCCGCTCGGCGGCCTGACGAATAGGGATATCGTATGGACTTCTTTGAAACAATCATGTTTCCGTTCAAGTGGCTGGTTTCCATCATCATGGTGGGCTTTCACGACGGACTGAGCGCCATCGGCCTCCCGGCCGCCAACGGCTGGACGTGGACGCTGTCCATCATCGGGCTGGTGCTGGTCATCCGTGCCGCCCTGATTCCCGTGTTCGTCAAGCAGATCAAGGCCCAGCGCGGCATGCAGCTGCTGCAGCCGGACCTGAAGAAACTGCAGGACAAGTACAAGGGCAAGACCGACCAGCTTTCCCGCCAGGCCATGGCCCAGGAACAGATGGCCATGTACAAGAAGCACGGCACCAACCCGTTCTCGGCCTGCCTGCCCATGCTGATCCAGATGCCGTTCTTCTTCGCCCTTTTCCAGGTGCTTTCGGGGATCAGCAACGCCAAGACCACCGGCAAGGGCATCGGCGCCCTGAGCCACGACCAGGTGGTGCAGTTCGACGAGTCCAGCATCTTCGGCGCCCCGCTGTCGGCCTCCCTGCTGCACGGCGGTGCCGGCGGAAACGACGTGGCTGTCTGGGTCCTCTCGATCGTGATGATCCTGGCCATGACGGCCTCGCAGTTCATCACCCAGAAGCAGATCATGGCGAAGAACATGTCCGAAGAGGCCATGGCTAGCCCGTTCATGCGCCAGCAGAAGATGATGCTGTATATCCTGCCGCTTGTCTTCGGCGTCGGCGGTATCAACTTCCCCATCGGTGTCCTGATCTACTGGACCACCACGAACCTCTGGACCATGGGCCAGCAGTTCTTCGTCATCCGCCGCATGCCGACGCCGGGGTCCCCCGCCGCCAAGGCCCTGGCCGAGCGCCGTGCCGCCAAGGGCCTGCCGTCCCTGCCCCTGATGGGTGCCAAGAAGGCCGACGCCGAGGCCGAAGCGGAAGCCGCCGCCGCCGCCGTCGCCGCCAAGAGCCAGCGGGTACAGCCGCAGCGCAAGAACAGGAAGAGGAAGTAATGTCCGCCGAGAGCACCGAACACGCCATTTCCGCCGAAGCGGCTTCCCAGCCCGAACTCCGGGACGACGTCCTGGCCGACGGCACTACGGCGCAGGACGACGCCAACGACGCCGGCCGCGGCACCGGTAAAGGCTCCTCGGCGAGCCGTCTCGAAGAAGAGGGCGACGTCGCCGCGGACTACCTCGAAGAGCTGCTCGACATCGCCGACATCGACGGCGACATCGACATCGAGGTCCGCAACGGCCGCACCTACATCTCGATCGTCGCCGAGGAGGAAGGTTCCGGCCTCGAGAATCTGGTGGGCCGCGACGGCGAGGTGCTCGAAGCCCTCCAGGAACTGACGCGCCTCGCGGTGCTGTCGGTCACGGAGAACCGCTCGCGCCTTGTGCTGGACATCAACGGCTACCGCGCGGACCGCGCCGGCGACCTGCAGCAGATCGCTGAAGACGCCATCGCCTCGGTCAAGGACACGGGTAAGGCCGTCGCGCTGGCCCCGATGAGCGCTTACGAACGAAAGATCGTGCACGACGCCGTAGCCGATCTTGGATTTGTCAGCGAGTCCGAAGGCGAAGGTGCCGACCGGCACATCGTTGTCTCCGCAGACTGAATCCGCGGACTAGCTTGATGGTTGAAATTACTGCGGCCGAACTGAAGGCCGCCGAAGCTATCTTTGGTGACCGGCTGGATTTGGCCAAGCGCTATGTGGAGCACCTGGCCACGTCCGGGACCGAGCGGGGCCTGATCGGGCCCCGTGAAGTACCGCGGCTGTGGAGCCGGCACGTCCTCAACTGCGCCGTGATCGAGCGGGAAATCGCCCACGGAAGCCACGTGGCCGACGTCGGCAGCGGCGCCGGTCTTCCCGGACTCTGCCTCGCCATTGCGCGCCCGGACCTCGAACTCACTCTGATCGAACCCTTGGAGCGCCGGGTGATCTGGCTCCAGGAAGTGGTCGATGACCTCGGACTGGACAACGTCACCGTCATGCGGACCAGGGCGGAACTGGCCGTGGGCCAGGTAACGGCCGACGTCGTCACAGCCCGCGCCGTGTCAGCCCTTTCAAACCTTGCCGGACTGACCATTCCGCTGCTCGCCGGAAAAGGCGAAGTCGTAGCGATCAAGGGTCGAAGCGCCGGCGAGGAAATCGAGAAGGCGGCTAAAGTCATCCGCAAGCTCGGTGGTGTGGAGACCTCTGTGGTGGTGGTTGGTGAGGACCTCCTGGAGGAACCCACAACCGTAGTCCGAATCGTTGTGAACAAGCCCCGAAAGATTGCGTAGCACCAGCCCGGTGCCGCCGGTCTTATTAGGGAAGAGGTTAGGCTAGTGATCGGCAGTAAACGCCGAATGAGAGTGAGAGTGTCAGAGTGAGCAGTAGCGAAGCCTCCACACAACGGATTCCCCCGTTCGTGTCCCTGGGGTCAGCACGTGCCTTCGGGGTGCCGGCTGTCGCTCACAATGTCCCCGCTAAGCAAACTCTTGCGGTTGCAGACTCACCTTTTGCCAGCGTTTCACGTGAAACTTCCGCTCCCTCGATCGGCAACGTACTGGACTCCATTGATGATTCCAGTCCGATCGCCCGCGAGCTCGCCCACGAGAACAAGCGCCGCGAGCGGCTGTTAGGACGCGAGCTGCCAAAGCCGGAAAAGACCCGCATCTTCACCGTCTCCAACCAGAAGGGCGGGGTGGGCAAGACCACCACTACCGTTAACATCGCTGCCGCCTTGGCCGCCGCCGGGCTCAACGTCCTGGTCATCGATATTGACCCTCAGGGCAATGCGTCCACCGCGCTGGGCATTGAGCACCACGCGGACGTCGACAGCATTTACGACGTCCTGATCAACGATGTGCCGTTGCAGGACGTTGTGGCTCCCTGCCCCGACATCGCCAAACTGATCTGCGCCCCCGCCACGATCCACCTCGCCGGCGCCGAGATCGAACTCGTCAGCCTCGTGGCCCGCGAGCAGCGCCTCCGGCGCGCGATCGATGTCTACGCCAAGGAACGCGCCAAGAACGGCGAGGAGCGGCTGGACTACATCTTCATCGACTGCCCGCCGAGCCTGGGACTCCTAACCGTCAACGCTTTCTGCGCGGCCGGTGAAGTCCTGATCCCGATCCAGTGCGAGTACTACGCACTGGAGGGCCTGAGCCAGCTGCTCAAGAACATCGAGATGATCCAGAAGCACCTCAACGCGGATCTGGTGGTCTCGACTATCCTGCTGACGATGTATGACGGGCGCACCAACCTTGCGGCTCAGGTGGCGGCCGAGGTACGCGAACACTTCCCGGAGCAGGTTCTTGGAGCTGTAGTTCCACGCTCGGTGCGCATTTCGGAGGCGCCGAGCTACCAACAGACCGTGATGACCTATGACCCTTCCTCCAGCGGCGCTCTATCCTATTTGGAAGCCGCAGCGGAAATTGCTGAACGTTAGAATCTTCTCAACAATTGCACTAGCCAGAGCCGGAGTATGCCGGGCTCTTCCACTGGAGGGATTTATCCATGAGCGATAAGCGACGCGGCCTTGGCCGTGGACTTGGCGCGCTGATTCCAAGTTCCGCCTCGGCCAACGCCTCCGGGAACGGTTCCGCCCCGTCCCGGCCCGTGGATCTGTTTTTCCCCGAAGCCAAGAAGCGAACCCCGGACACTGCGGCGGCCGATGAGACCACTGCAGCTGAGGCACTGGACGCGAAGACGACGGCGTCTTCCGCAGCCAGTGATTCAGTAGGGTCTGACGCCCAGGCGAAGGCGTCGGCCTCAAAGCCGGCGGCGAAGGACGCCAAAGCCGCGGCTCCGACGTCGGATGAAGCTGCGCGTCTTGCCGCCAAGAAAGCACCGGCCCGGAAGCCTGCCGCGGCCAAGACCGATGCCCCGATCGCTGCGCGCGAGACCACGGAACCGGCCGCCGCGAGCTATGGCGACAGTGACGACAACGGCGTGGACCTCGTCGACGTCCCCGGCGTCCGCTTTGCCGAAATCCCTGTCTCGCACATCCACCCCAACCGCAAACAGCCCCGTTCGGTCTTCGATGAGGACGACATGGCGGAGCTCGTGCACTCTGTTCGCGAAATTGGCGTGCTCCAGCCAATTGTGGTTCGTACCTCAACCGAAGAAGGTGGCGAACCCTATGAGCTCGTCATGGGTGAGCGGCGCTGGCGGGCAGTTCAGGCCGCCGGACTGGACACCATCCCGGCGATCGTCCGCGACACGACCGACGACGACCTGCTGCGGGATGCTTTGCTGGAGAACCTCCACCGCAGCCAGCTGAACCCGCTCGAAGAAGCAGCGGCTTACCAGCAGCTGCTGGAAGACTTCGGTACCACGCATGAACAGCTCGCCGACCGGATCGGGCGATCCAGGCCTCAGGTGTCCAACACGCTTCGACTGTTGAAGCTGCCGCCGCTGGTACAGCGCCGGGTTGGTGCCGGCGTCATCTCGGCAGGACATGCCCGGGCCCTTCTTGCGCTTCCGGACGCCGCCGCCATGGAGCGCCTTGCGCAGAAGATCGTGGCCGAAGGTATGTCGGTCCGGGCCACTGAAGAGGCTGTGACGCTGTACCAGAGCCCTGCGGCCGCGACGAAGAACAACATTCCCCGCCCCGGGGCTCGCCACGAACGACTCGACTACCTGGCCTCCTCGTTGTCGGACCGCCTCGACACCAACGTCAAGATCTCCCTCGGCGCCCGCAAGGGGCGCGTCAGCATCGAATTCGCAAGCGTTGAGGACCTCAACCGGATCATGGACGTACTGACTCCCGGTAACCCAAGCTAGATCCTAGGTTTTACTCAAGGCAGGCCCCGTTTCACGTGAAACGGGGCCTGTTTTTTGTCGTGGCTGACTCGTAGATGCAGGGCAAAACATTTTGAAGCTGGTGTACTTTCGTTCTTGAGCCATGCCGGGGCATTCTGGGGCCGGCGAACCTAGGCTTACCGGACACCGCTTTTGGAGTCCCTTTGTTTAGATCTTCGGGAGAAGAGGCCATTTGAGGCGCCTGTGTGGCGGTAACTGTGTGGCCGTACCCGGCGCCCCTTTGCCGATGCCTGGAATTCGCGGTCATCGTCGGCGCAGATGGTGTATGTGTGTCTAGGGAGCTTCGGACGACACCCAGCGTCGCTCCTAGACCGGCCCAATGGGCGACCCCAAACGGGCGCATATTGAAGGGCCGGAGGCGTCCTGCGGGTGCGGGAGCCGGTTGGCTGAGATCCCCTACTGCAGCCGGAGGTCCGTAACGTTCGGTGTTACCCGCTGAATGCCTGGCCCGCAGGCGGGATCCAGGCTGATCGTCGCGTAATCAGGAGCGCGAAGCGGTCATTTATGGGCTGGTTTCACGTGAAACGTCATCGTAGCTATGCCGATGGAACCCTCCTCTGCCCTCTTTGCGCTGGTGGTGCATCGCCCCCGCAGTCATCTTAGTAGGATGACCACTCTCCCGGGCTGTGCGGCACATCTTCCAGGCCCGGCCTACGGTGCGCTCAGGGGCGTACGGGATCTAGGAGGCACGTTGGGACGCACTAGATTCGGCCCCTGGACCGTTCATATGTCTCTAGATGGCAGTTGATTCCGCCAACACCCGTGCGCCCACTTTCCGTGACGCGGCAATTCCTGTGTGAACCCTGAGCCGACGTGGGCTACGGCCCGCCCAGCCATGCGAGCTCTGTAGCTACGCACGGGTGCTTTGATGGCACAGGGACCGCGGGTACCAAGGGCGAACGATGGGAATGTTTCACGTGAAACCGCCTGGTACACGCCGCATCCGGCTTTGATGATCTCGGCGCGTTGTTGCCCAGCGGCTGCACGAGTCCGCAGATGGAACGGTGGCGATTGTGGTGCACGGAGAATGAGGCTGTCTCCGGTTCGGCGCACCGTGCTCGGTGCACGTGTTCTGGACCGCGAAACTCCGCTCTTCACGAGGGTCGAAGGGGTGCCTGGTGCGCTGAACCTTGCGGGACACACAGTGGAGAGAGAAAGTCTGACGCCACCCCGTGGTCTGGCAGGGGCCGTGTAGGGCCCGAGGCAGCAGCTCCAATGTGGGCGGATGGAATGCCTCCTCCGTCGCCAGTCAAGCCTCCGGAGACGGCAGCAAAGGGACTCTGGGCGCCGGCATAGCGGCCTGTACAGCTGCAGTCCCTTTACTCCCAGCGATCGTGCCCAGGGCGGGTTACTGGCGTGCCACAGGAACTCGGGGGCGACTATGTCAGTTGTCTCTGGCACGCGGATCGGGCCGGTGAAAGGACAGCGAGATGCTGCGGGGGCTGATGTCCCAACGGTCCCCCGCAAACGGGACAAAACGCCGGACAGATATGGCCTGGTCTGTCGGGTCTGGATAAGCCAGAAGTTCGCGGCAGTTCGTACAACGCGGTGAACGGACAGGACAGCTCGGAAATCGACGGGATCGGATGTCGTGCGGTCAGCACCACCTGGCCATGAGCCCGGATCGCCGGGTGCCCGTGGCGGCTCGCTGTGGTTCCCAGCCGTGGTTCCGTTTCATCACCATGTGTCCCGTCAAGTCCGTACTCGAAGACTGGCATGGATGGTCATGAGCGTAGCAACACGGACTACGCGGGCCATACAGCGGCACTCCCCCTGCGTGGACCTTCCCGCGTGCGCCCGAGGCTCGACCCATGAGCAATGAGAGCCGTCGAGACTTCCCGTTCCGCGACAGAGTTTGATGCGGAGCCGGCTGACCGCCAACGTCGTCGCTACACTGCTGCGGCCGGGCTCCATTCACTCCGGGGTGCCGCTACTGACCCACCACTCTCAGCCGGTATCCAAGCCGGCTGCCACCCTGCGGGTCAAGTGAGTAAGTTGAACCCGCCTACCAGGGCTTGGCCCAGGTTGTGGCAGACAAGGTTCATCGGAGCTGAGGTGCAGTGTTGGAACGCTCGGCGGAAGTCCCGACTGTCAATCACCAATCCTAAGGTCCGTGGATACGGCGGTGGATATCGCTGTGGATAACTTTGTGGATTACCAAGCGGCCTCGTTGGTCGGGCCCCGGATCGAGTGTTATGGCCGGCGGCCTCGACGAACGCCCGTATGCCCACAGTACGAGATGCCCGGCGATGTTTCACGTGAAACGTGATCGTATCCACTCCCCAGCCAACCAGAACATTGACTTTCGCCGCGGAAATCTACATCACTGGGTTAATTTCCGAATCTTTCATCTTGGACGTGTGCCATTGCCTCCACCTCCGGCGCCGTCCAATCATCCGCGAGGTCGCCCACGGATACAGCGATTGTGAACGCTTGGTGGAGAGATCGTCAAAACTGAAGTGGGACTACCTGTGGATAGAGCTGTGCGTAATATCTCAGCTGCCTGTGGAAAACTGTGTGCATAAGTTCTGTGGAGAAGAGTCCATCGCGAGCCGACGTGGACCAGTCCACTCGGTATGGCGTCGGCCTACTGAGCCGGTTTCGCAGTCCCACCTGGCCCCGTGAAGCGCGTCGCCCCCACCGAAGGGAGATGGGTGGGCGGTGCGGTCGCGGTCCTGGGACCTCACCGCGGGGACCCCTGCGGCATGCCTCGATATCCATGGTGGCGAAATTTGCACTCCCCGACCTTCAAACCCTGTTGCCCTACTTCGCGAACCACATCGAGGAATTCGGGCCAACGCCCTCCCAGCGCCGGAGGTCACCCGGCACGGGCGTGATCCACTGCGGCGCTGATGGGGGCATCCATCCCGCCTACCGCGCTGCAAAGCGTCACTGGCTTGTGGGCAGGGGCAAACCGGGCGCCGGTAACCCAAGCGAAGGAGGCGTGGGAACAGGCCCGCCCAAGTCAGCGCAGTGTCGGCACGCCCGGATCCCACCGACGGCATAGCGGACTGTACCGGGGCAGATCGAGCTCGGTGTAACTAACCAGTCCCACACTGTCCTATGTAGATTTTGGCGGCTTACGGAATACTCGTGGATGCACGGGCACCTGAAGTGGCATGGCCGGCGTCCCCGACTGCGGTGACCCAAGGGACATTCTGCCGATCCCTCTCGCGGCACCGATGTGTGTCGGAAAGTGATCGACTGCTAGAGGCCCACATCGCCGGGGGTGGTGAATCTTCCGCAGAGGATTATCGGACTGAGTGAGCGACACGCCACTGTCTTACAGGCAGACGTGCCGCGGCTCAGTGCAGTGGGATGCCTTGGGTGAATCCGTGGCTTAGTTGTGTAGGCGTGCCTGGGTAGGCCCGCCCATGCGCCCGCAGCGCTGGTGCATGAGCGTGCGCTTGCCGGCCGAGTGATGATCAGCCCTCATCAGCCGTGGCGGCGTGCCAATATCCCCTTGGCCGACGGAGGCGGACTGATGGCAGATCACGTACCTCCTTCTTTGCCGCGGTGGTCTCACCGCGTTCCCCGGTGAATGCGCAGTCGTGACTTTGCGCGGATCGGAAACGGAAGCCCAGTAGTGGGATTCGGCAACGGGCGACGGCCGTGCCTTGGGAATGGCCGATGAGTTCCGGCAATTATCTGGCGACGGCTTGCTTCCCGCTGCCGTTTCACGTGAAACATCCATGTCTGGGCGGCTGCGGCTTCTCTGGGCTATGGATCAGCGCGGGCTGCGGTCCTGGGTCTCGGACCGCCTTATAGATATGGCCGTGGCCTGCCAGGGGTTACTGCGGCGCGCGATCCCCGCTCTGCAGGAGGGGCTCGCCGACGGACAGCGATGCCGTCGTGTGCGGTGTGAAGCCTATCGGGATCCTTGGGATGCAGCGGGTCATGCCGGCGTGTTTGGGCCATTTGAAGGCCTAAACTGCCCCCTGAGCACACTATTTGAGACTTGACTATCGTTAGTCGCTTTAGGTGCGACAGCTCGGCAGCCTGCCCACATGACAGCTGTGCATTGCAGTACCAGGACCACGCTGGAGCCTCGAGGGATGTTTCACGTGAAACGGCCTGGCTTGTCACCAAATATTCGTACCGAGCGTCGCACAAAGGGGCCCGACTGCTGGCGTCGCGGACGGGCCGGCGTATGCATGGTTATCGCTATGGCGCACCTGCTTCAGGCACCGTCACCCGCTGTACGCTGCAATCTTGCTGATTCAGCCAAACTGATCACAGAACAGTCCCCCACCGCGGAAACCTCCACCGTTTCACGCGAATCGACCTGGGAATCTGTAGTTCAACCCAACCATTCGCGCTACGCACCGATCCGCCCTATTCAATTCGTCCTGGACATTCAGCGGACCGGGCAGAAGACGCCTGCGGGATCTGGTTTCACGTGAAACGCTGGGAGGATCCTGTTTCACGTGAAACGTTCTTCGCTCGCCTGCTGGCGTCAGCGGAAACTCCTTGAGTTCGGCTGAACTACGGCGGAGTTGGGGCGAGGGTATATGTATAGGCGAGGAGTTGGACTGAGTGCGATGCTCCTTCCACGCTCTTCTCCCGGCTACCTAAAGACGTGGCCAGGTTTGCCGCCCCGTGGACTCGAAGGTCGCGCGGTCCGTGTTTCACGTGAAACCAATCCCCCTTTGGGGGCCGCATGGAATCCCTCTCGTCTACTCACCGCACGGGCTCCAAAACGAGCGTTTCTGATCCGGCATTCGGGCTTGGCTAGCGGGTACGGAGTTGCTCAGGACCGGGCAACGCTCGCCAGGGGGCCCACAAATGCTTGAGTACAGAATCCAGGACCGCTACGAAAGCGGAGCCACCGGGATCATACAAAAAACATTGTGCGCCGTGCCCAGAATCCCCAGGAGTCCGCCTCGAGAGGTGGGGTGCCCCTGCTGCCCTCCCCCGCATCGGGTGCGCAGACTACGGGGCAAAAGAAAAGGCGGCTCCCTCACAAGGAGGGAGCCGCCACGCAGGCAGGCCCTGCTAGGGGCCGCCCGGACGAACGTTGCCCGGTTAGGACAGGACGTCCGCGAATTCCTTTTCGAAGAACTGCTTGGGCCTGGCGCCGATGACGGTGCTCTTCACTTCCCCGCCCTGGAACAGGTAGACCGCCGGGATGGAGGTGATGCCATATTCCGCTGCGATGGCCGGGTTGTCGTCGACATTCACCTTGACGACGTTGACCTTCTCGGCGTATTCGACCGAGATCTCGTCCAGGATGGGACCGAGCTTGCGGCAGGGGCCGCACCATTCAGCCCAGAAGTCCACGATGACCGGCTTGTCGGCTCCCAGCACGTCGGTGCTGAAGCTGGCGTCAGTTACGTCTTTAGCGTTGCTCATAACCTTGTCTTTCTCTTGGGTTGCTTGCCGCGCGCTGATTAGGCGTGGAGGTCTGCGAGGTAGTGCTCGACGTCGAGGGCGGCAACGCAGCCGGACCCCGAGGCGGTGATGGCCTGGCGGTACGTCGGGTCGATCACGTCGCCGGCGGCGAAGACGCCCTTGACGCTGGTCTTGGAGGTCCGACCATCGACGGCGATAGTGCCTTCCGGCGAGAGCTCCAGCTTGCCCTTCACCAGGTCGGTGCGGGGATCGTTGCCGATCGCCACAAAGACGCCGGTGACAGCGAGTTCGGTTTCGGTGCCGTCAACGAGGTTCTTCAACCGGAGGCCGGTGACCTTGTCTCCACCGAGAACGTCCTCCACCCCGCTATTCCAGATGAAATTGATCTTTTCGTGCGCCAGGGCACGGTCGGCCATGATCTTGGAGGCGCGCAGGGTGTCGCGGCGGTGGACCACCGTGACGGACTTCGCGAACTTGGTGAGGAAGAGTGCCTCTTCCATGGCGGAGTCGCCACCGCCGATGACGGCGATGTCCTGGTCCTTGAAAAAGAAACCGTCGCAGGTTGCGCACCAGCTCACGCCGTGTCCAGAGAGGCGCTTCTCGTTGGGCAGTCCGAGTTCGCGGTAGGCCGATCCGGTCGACAGGATGATGGAGCGCGCCTGGAAGGTCTCCCCCGTCGCGATGGTGACGGTCTTGATGTCGCCGTCGAGGTCCAGCCCGGTAACGTCCTCAAACTGGATTTCAGTGCCGAAGCGTTCGGCCTGCTTCTCGAAGTTTTCCATCAGGTCCGGGCCCATGATGCCGTCCGGGAAGCCCGGGTAGTTCTCGACGTCGGTGGTGTTCATCAGCTCGCCGCCGGCGGTCACCGAACCGGCCAGGAGCAGCGGCTTCAGGTTGGCGCGTGCCGTGTACACCGCGGCGGTGTAGCCTGCGGGGCCGGAGCCGACGATGATGACATCACGCACTTCGGACGCGGTGTTTTCTGCGTTGCTCACTGAACGGTGAACCTCTTCCTTTGTCGATGCGCCCGCCTGGGTGGCCGGCCACATGGCACAACTACCGTGGGGACGCGAATATTCCGCCCGCGCCGTGAACGGCGCGGGTATGCCCAACTACTCAGGCTACCGGTGGGAACCAGAAAACGGGGACCGTCCTCCCAGGGTTACGGGCGCCGGCTACTGGACCTTGATCTCGGCCAGGCGCAAACCGAAGCCGTAACGGGTCTTGGGCGCGGCCAGCTTGGGCAGGCTCTTGATGGAGACGATTACGTACTGCGCCGTGACGGGTTCCGGCAGCGGCAGGGTCAGCTCCGGCGAGGTGAAGCTATTGCTGCCCACCTGCTTGGCTCCGTCCAGCGAGGGCCTGTCGTTGGTGAAGATACTGATGTTGCCGCCGGAGGCACCGAGCTGGCTCAGCGTCACCGAGGAAATCTGGGCCGGGCCCTTGAGCTTGACGACGAGCGGGACGCCGTCGGGCGCGAAGCCGCCCCAGCTGTCGGAGGCAAATTCCATGTCGGACCAGTAGCTGGCGGCGTTGCCGTCATAGGTCTTCACCAGGTCGCCGTCGTAGGTGGCGGCGAAATCGAAGTTGCCCTGGCGGGTGACGGACTCGATGGCTGGAGGCACGGCCGCCGGCGGCGCGCTTTGACTTGCCGTGGCGGTCCCCGACTGCGCCGGAGTTCCGGTTGCAGGCGTGGTTTTGGCGGCTTCGGGCGTCCCGCCCTTGAAGAGGCCGCCCAGGTTGGTAACGGCGAAGATCAGGCCGATCACCAGCACGGCAGCGAGCAGGGCGCCGACCAGCCAGCGCATGGAGCGCGGTTCGCGGCGTGGCTCGTCGTCGTTCTCGTCATCATCGTCGTAGTCGCGGTATTGATCCTCCGCCGCGCCCTTGCGGGCGAATGCCGGGAAGCTTCCCGCGGCCCGGCCCGCGCCGGCGCCTTTGGAGCCGGGCGTCTCCATCGAGGTGGTCCGCTGATCGGGCTCGGCGTAGTCGTAGTTTTCGTCCTCCCACAGGGACACCTTCGGCGTCTCGCCGGCAGGGGCCTTCTGAGCCGCGGGCGCAGCGGGCTGGACGGGGTGGGCCGCCGTTGGCTGCGGCGCCGCATCCTGTGGCGCGGTCTTGGGGGACTTGGCGCCGCTGGCCGCGGCTGCCCCTGCAGCAACACCGGCTGCACCGGCTGCGCCTGCAACTCCGGCACCACGGGCGCCGGCACCCGCGCCGCGGGCACCCGCCGCCGGAGAGGCCGCGGGCGGGGCCGGAACACGCTGCGGCGGGGCTGAGGGCGTCGGGGGACGCTGTCCTGCCTGCCGCTGCTGGTCTCCGTAGTTGATGTACCCGGCTTCGACTTCCTCGTCGTCATAGAGTCCGTCGTAGGTCTCGGGTTCCTTGGAACGGGCCTGCCCGAAAATCTCGCTGCCCAGCGTGTCGGTGAAGAACGGTTCCACATACGGCGGGTTTGAACTGACCACCAGGTCCAGGAGGTCGGCGGCCGAGGTGTGGTTCGTGATGAGGTAGGTGGCGGCGTCGCTCACCCCGAGGTCGAGGATCTGGACGTGACCGGGACGTTCTCCGGTCGCCACCTCGCGGGCGCTCTGGGCCACCTGGTCGGCGTTTCCCGGGCCGGCTACGAGGATGCTCACCGGGCGGTTGAGCACCTGGTCCACTCCGTCCAGCACCAGATCCTGGTCATGCGAGGTCAGTACCGTGGCTGTGACCTTGTAGCGGCCGCCAAGTACTGATCCGACATCGATCGGGTGGGACACGGGTTCCTCCTAGACTGTCCGGGAACTGCCGGCCTTGATGACGTCAACAGTCACCGCAGGCCCCCCGGTAAGCCGGTGGACCTCAGGTCTGCAACTCCCCTTGTTAGTCTTCGATCCTAGCCGATACAGTGTCCGCGCCGCGTGATTCCGGTATCCGGAAGCGCGGAAGGGTCATTTTTTCTTCCGCCGGCCGAACGGGAAGTGCGGGTTGTGGCCGGCTTGGCCCTGGTAGGTCCGGCGGCCGGGCAAGGGTATTTCGGACCGGCCCTGGCTGCCCTGGGCGGTGCTGGGAACCTCTTCCTCGGGGAGGTAGCCGCCGTCGGCTCCCCAGCCGCGGCCGTCGTCGTGGAGGTCCGGGCCGGCGCGGAACGAGGCGGCGTCGAATTCGCCGGAGATCCGGGGAATCAAGCCGGTATCGACTGAGGTGGTGGCGCGCTGGGGCGCCGGGCGGGCGGGGGCCGGAGCCTCGTGGGCCAACGGCTCGCCGGCGACAGTGTCTTCTGAATCCGGGCCGGGCGCGGCGGGGGCGCGGCCGAGCCGGCCCAGCAGCGGCTGCAGCAGGTCCTGCAGTTCCGTCACGCGGAGGACCTTGAGCAGGACGAAATAAACGGCGAGCATGACCGGGCCGACGACGACGATCGTCACCAAGGCCGCGGGCCTGCTGCTCCAGGCGAAGCCGTCGGCCCGGTAGCTGCCCATAAGCCAGAGGGCTCCGGCCCCGGCCAGCGCCGAGCCGAGCGCCGCGTAGCCCATCCGGATGTAGGAGCTGGCCACCCGGGGCCCGTCGAGGTGCCCGAGCAGCCGGCGCAGGAAGAAGGCGCTGACGATGACCGAGAGGATGTTGCCCGCGGTATAGAGGACGGCGATGGCGAAGATGATCTGGTCGAAGGGAAGGAACTGGATGAAGAAGGCCGCCACGACGTTGACGGCGGCGAGGACCAGCTGGATGAAGAACGGGGTGCGGGCGTCCTCGTTGGCGTAGAACACCCTGGACATCATGAAGTTGGCGCTCATAAACGGGGTGCTGAGGGCCAGGATGGTGAGCGTCTGGGCGAGCATGACGCCGTCCTGCCGGTTTTCGCCCGAGAAGAACATGCCCAGCGGGCCAGCGAGGGCGAAGAGCGCCAGGGCCCCGAAAACCGTGGCGACCGCCATGGTCCGCAGGCCATGCGACAGCGCCCGCCGCAGCTCGGCCCGGTTGCCGTCCTGGGACGCGCGGGTCATCCGGTTAAACAGGACCGTGGCGAGCGAGAGCGCGATGATCGAGTGCGGGAGCAGGTAAAGCTGGCTGGCCACCTCCAGCACGGCGTTGCCGGGCAGGGTCGCCGCCGCGGCGTGCTCGCCGGCGCGTTCGAGCCGGAGGCGTTCGGCGCCGGGGATCGTGGCGATGCGCATGACGTAGAGGAAGGCCAGCTGCCCGACGGCGGCGGTGGCCAGGGTCCAGACGCTCAGCTTCGCGGCCTGCCCCAGGCCCACGCCGCGCCAGCCGAAGCGCGGCCGCAGGCCCAGCCGCAGCCGGAAGACCGGAACCAGCAGGATGGCGGTCTGCGCGACGACGCCGATGGTGGAGAAACCGGCGACCAGGAAGGTCTGGAAGGTGCCCCAATTGTCGAGGGTGTGCGGGTTGGCCGCGTTGGAGCCGAGGATCCAGATGAACATGCCCAAACCGGCAATGGCGACGATGTTGTTCATGATGGGTGCCCACATGGCAGGCCCGAAGGCGCCGTTGGCGTTCAGGACCTGGGTGAGCAGGGCGTACAGGCCGTAGAAGAAAATCTGCGGGAGGCACCAGAAGGCAAAGGACACGGCCAGTGACTTCTGCTGCGGTGAGTAGCCCTGGGTGGTCAGTTCGATCACCCAGGGGGCCAGCAGCGTGACCAGCAGCGTCAACGAGAGCAACACCACCACAGCCAGGGTCAGCAGCCGGCTGATGTAGTCCGCGCCGCGGTCCGGTCCCTTGCTGGCCTTGATGATCTGCGGCACCAGGACGGCGTTGAAGACGCCGCCGGCCACCAGCAGGAAGATCAGGTTCGGCAGGTTGTTGGCGTTGATGAAAGTGTCGGTAACCGTGGAGCCGAGACCGAGGGCCGCAGCCAGCATCCAGGTCTTTCCGAAGCCCAGGAAGCGTGAAACCAGCGTTCCGGCGGCCATCACGGCGCTGGAACGAGCCTCTCCGGAACGGGCGGCCTGGGCGGCGGCTGCCCCGGAGGGGGCGGGCTTTTCAGAGGGGGGCTTGGCTGCAGACATTGTCTTCATCGTCTCACCCGGGCGCGCGTTTGTACGCACGCCGGGCGGGCGCCTCAGCGGTGTTCGGGCAGAACTTCCCGGGCGAGGTCCGCGATGCGTCGCTCATTCGGGAAGGACAGTTTGCGGGCCAGTTCGTGGAGCGGAACCCAGGCGACGTCGACGGCCTCCTGGTCCGGATCGTTCTCTATGGTCAGTTCCCCGCCGGTGGACTGCAGGAGATAGTGGTGGACCGTCTTGTGCACGCGGTGTCCGCTGACAGTAAACCAGTAGTCGATGCTGCCCAGCGGCGCCAGGATCTTGCCTTCGATCCCGGTTTCCTCCGCGATCTCGCGGACCGCGGCCTCCTCGTTGCTTTCCTCGCCCTCCGGGTGGCCCTTGGGCAGGCACCATTCGAGGCGTCCGCCGCGGTTGAGGCGGGCGATGATGGCGACCCTCAATTCGGCGTCGGAGGTGTCCACCACAACGCCGCCGGCGGAGACTTCCTCGACGGTCGGCAGCGAAGCCTGTCCCGGGTGCTGCGCGGGCGCGACATGGGCACCGATTGCCGAAGGCAACGGTGCGTTTGTCCTCCTGCCGGGAGCGCTCGGTACGGGATGGGCCATGAAGTCCACTCTAACGACTCTTGCCCTGACTTGATGACCTAAACATTACGGGAACGTGGCTGGGCGGAAAACCGGCGCGGCGTCCCGGCCGCGTCGCGCCGCGGCCTCCGGCGGATCGTGGACGGCTCCGGTGTGGTGCTGGCCCGGATTTCTGACAAGCTTAAGAGACTATGGCGCACGCACATCACCAGACTGACTCCCACACCGTCGACTTCCAGGTGGACCCGGTGGTCCTTGAACTTGGGCAGCGCTTTGTCGACGCCGGTCATGAGCTGTCCCTGGTGGGCGGCCCGGTGCGTGACCTCTTCCTCGGCCGGGTCTCGCCGGACCTGGACTTCACCACGGACGCGACGCCGGATGAGACGGTGGCGCTGATCAAAAAGTGGGCCGACAACTACTGGGAGATCGGGCGCGCCTTCGGAACGATCGGCATGCGCAAGGCAGGGTTCCAGATCGAGATCACCACCTACCGGGCCGAGGCCTACGATCCGGAGTCGCGTAAGCCGGTGGTGGCGTTCGGTTCATCGCTCACCGACGACCTGCTGCGTCGCGACTTCACGATCAACGCCATGGCCCTGCGGCTGCCGGCGATGGAACTCGTGGACCCCTTCGGCGGCGTGCGGGATCTGCACTCCTCCACGCTCGCCACCCCGGGCTCCCCGGAGGACTCCTTCTCCGATGACCCGCTGCGGATGATGCGCGCCGCCCGCTTTGCGGCCCAGCTGGGCGTGACCGTGCACCCGGACGTGCGCCAGGCCATGACGAAAATGGCCGAGCGGATCAAGATCATCTCCGCCGAACGGGTGCGGGACGAGCTCGTCAAGCTCATCTGCGCCCCCCGGCCTCGGACCGGCGTGGACCTGCTGGTAGAGACAGGCCTGGCCGAGTTCGTGCTGCCCGAAGTCTCCGCCCTGCGGCTGGAATCCGATGAACACCACCGCCACAAGGACGTTTACCAGCACTCGCTGCAGGTCCTGGAGCAGGCCGCGGCCCTGGAATCGGAAGTCGACGGGCCCGTGCCCGGCCCGGACTTCGTGTTGCGGTTCGCGGCGCTGATGCACGACGTCGGGAAGCCCGCCACGCGCCGCTTCGAGCCCGGCGGCGCGGTGAGCTTCCGGCACCACGACATGGTCGGGTCCAAACTGACGTCCAAACGGATGAAGGCGTTGCGCTTCGACAACGACACCATCAAGGCCGTGGCCAGGCTGGTGGAGCTGCACATGCGCTTCTACGGCTACGGCGACGCCGGCTGGAGCGATTCCGCCGTCCGCCGCTACGTCACCGACGCCGGACCGCTCCTGGAGCGCCTGCACCGCCTGACCCGTTCGGATGTGACCACCCGCAACCAGCGCAAGGCGGAGCGGCTCGCCTTCGCCTACGATGACCTCGAGGCGCGCATCGCGGCGCTCCGCGAGCAGGAATCCCTCGAAGCCGTCCGGCCGGACCTGGACGGCGGCCGGATCATGGGACTGCTGGGGCTCAAGCCGGGTCCCGTGGTGGGCCGGGCCTACAAGTTCCTGCTTGAGGAACGGATGGAGCACGGCCCGCTCGATCCGGAAGTGGCCGAGGCAAAGCTGCACGAATGGTGGGCGGCGCAGCCGGAAGCCGCCGCCGTCGACGTTTCCCCTACAGAGGAGTCCTAAGTGATTGCATCGTCCGGCGGACCCCGCCCCCAGCTCTGGATCCTGCGCCACGGCGAAACGGAATGGTCCAAGAGCGGTCAGTACACCGGCCTCACCGACCTCCCGCTCACCGTGGAAGGGGAGCAGCAGGCCGTCGAAGCGCGGAAGGTGCTCGACGCCGTCGACTTCGACCTGGTCCTGACCTCGCCGCTGCGCCGGGCACGCCGGACGGCGGAGCTGGCGGGCTTCCCCGACGCCCAGCTGGAACCCCTCGCGGTGGAATGGGACTACGGCGAGTACGAAGGCATCAGTTCGGACCTGATCCGCAAGGACAACCCCGACTATCTGATCTGGACGCACGGCGTGCCCAACGGGGAAGCCCTCGACGACGTCGCCGCCCGCGCGGACAAAATCGTGGCCCGGGTGCTCGAATCCGGCCTGGACAACGTGCTCCTTGTGGCGCACGGCCATTTCTCCCGGATCCTGACCGCGCGGTGGCTCGGCCTCGACCCCCACGAGGGCCGGCACTTTGTGCTCGGCACCGCGAAAGTGTGCACCCTGGGCTGGGACAAGAAGACCCCCGCCATCGTCCGCTGGGGACTATAAAGTCCGCCGCAAAAAGTTTTTCCTAGAATCTTTATGAATTCTGTGGTCAATGGCTGCATTCATGGTGTATTTTTATTTCTGACCCCAGTGCGACTTGCCAGGGTCATGGCGCGCGTCGCCCGGCCAGTACGCCGGAGCCACGGCAGAAAAGAAAAGGAGGTTGGGAAAATGATTACTACTTTGACTCGCGGATGGATGTACACCTTCACCGCCACCCCGGCCTCTGTCGCTGCCGCGCGCCCGAAAGTCGGACTTTCCGCCTGCTAAATACCCCGCCCCGGCCATGAGCCGGAGCCGGTAGCTTGCCGGGCCTCTCCCCCGGGGAGGCTTGGGCGGAACGTCGGACCCAGCGGACCCACGCGGTTGCGCAGTCACCCCATAGTTCGGAACGCAGCTTCTTGTTGGGGCTGCGGCGCACTGCGCGCGGGGGCCATTCATTCACGGTTGTTCTTCACAGCTGTGAATCCACCTAATTAGCGCCGGGCATTTCCGCGCCTAATTCAGAGTCTTTTCCATCAATTTCTGGGGCTCTAATTGGCGTGCCTAAATTCTTTTCCATTTACCCAAAATGAAAGGTCCACCGTGACTATTGCATCAACTTCCGCCACCCGACCCGCCACCCGGCGGACCCGTCTCCACCGAAACCCCCGAGGGGAGGTGACACCCATGCTCCGAAAACTGCACGACGTCTTCGTCTTCAACCCGAGCCAGGCACGCCGCGAGAACACCCAGTTCAACGCCCAGCTGCTGGAACAGCGGCGCGAAGATGTTTTCCTCGCCATGTACCGGCTGGGAATGCTCCGCTGATGCGCCGGCGATTCAGCCCGTCCCTGGCAGGGGAACCTGCCCGGCGAAGGAGGAACTGGTGACAGCCATGGCTACCGATCCGCAAGGAGCCCACGCGGCGACGCGTGGGCTCCCCCGTTTAACCGCCCCGCCGCCCCGGTAAGCTCGAGGCATGCAGGAGACAAAGCCGCCGGAGAACCGCAAGCGGACCCGACTGGTCGTCCCCAGCCGCAGTGACCTGCTGCTGCGGAACTTCACCGAACTCATCGGCGGCCCGCTTGGCCGGCGCACAGCTCCCGGCATCGTCTCCCCCGGATTCTTCACCGTGGAACGGGTCCTGGTGTTGCTCACCGTCCTCGCCGCCCTGCTGGGGATCCTGCTCAAGGGCTACTGCCGCGGCAACGGCTGGGAATCCCCCGGCCAGTTCTACGCCACCTGCTATTCGGACTTCCCCGAGCTGTTCCGCAACCGCGGGCTCGGCGACGGAGCCTTCCCGTTCGTCACCGCCGGCAGCTTCTTCGAGTATCCCGTGCTGATGGGGTTCATCGCTGGCGCCACAGCACTGCTGGTCCCCGGTGCGGGCGTCACCGATTCCCGAGTCCTGGGCTACTTCGATGTCAACGCCACGCTGATCGCCGCCGTCTGGATCATCA
Organism: Pseudarthrobacter sp. B907; assembly: GCF_040137805.1. Classification (NCBI taxonomy): domain Bacteria; kingdom Bacillati; phylum Actinomycetota; class Actinomycetes; order Micrococcales; family Micrococcaceae; genus Pseudarthrobacter; species Pseudarthrobacter sp. B907. Next base: position 37,958 of record NZ_JBEEQE010000006.1, read on the forward strand.
CCGTGCTGGCCACCGCCCGCACCGCCCGCCGCCGGTCCTGGGACGCAGCCATGGTGGCCCTCGCGCCCGGAATTATCCTCGCGGGATTCATCAACTGGGACATGTGGGCCGTCGCGCTGCTGGCACTGGGCATGTACTTCTTCGCCAAGGACAAACTGCTCCTGGCGGGCCTGTTTATCGGCCTCGGTACCGCGACCAAGCTCTACCCGCTGCTGATCCTGGGCGCGGTGGTGCTGCTGGCCATCCGCACCGGCAGGATCCGCGCGTTCCTCGTCACCGCCGGGGCCGCGGCCGCCACCTGGCTTGCCGTGAACATCCCGGCCGCCACCAGTGACCCGGCGGGCTGGAAGTACTTCTACCAGTTCACCGAGTCGCGCCCGGCCGGCTACAGCTCCCCCTGGTTCGCCTACAACCTCGTCGCCGGCCGCCTCGGCTGGAAACCGCTGGAGGCCGAGGCCATCAACGCCCTGGCCCTCAACCTCTTCCTGGCGGCCTGTGTACTGATCGCGGTCCTGGCCCTCGCGGCACCGCGCAGGCCGCGGCTCGCCCAGCTGGTGTTCCTGATCGTGGCCGCCTTTATCCTCACCAACAAGGTGTATTCGCCGCAGTTCGTGATCTGGCTGATCCCGCTGCTGGCCCTGGCGCGGCCGCGCTGGCGCGACTTCCTGATCTGGCAGGCCGTTGAGGGCCTGCACTGGGCCGCCGTCTGGATGTACCTCGGCCAGGTGACCAGCGGGGGTCCCACCCAGCACAACATCGATATGCCTTACTACGTCCTCGCCGTCCTCGCCCATATGCTGGCCACCGGTTACTTGATGGCGCGGGTGGTTTGGGACATCTGCGACCCGGGTTACGACGTCATCCGCCGGCACGGGGTGGATGATCCGCACGGCGGCCCCTTCGACCGCGCCGCGGACTGGTTCCGGCTCGATCTGGCTCGCCCGTCAGCGTCCGTGCTGCCGTGGCGGCGCGCCCGCACCGGGGCCTGATCCGGGTGCCCGACGTCGCCGTCGTTGGTTCCGGGCCCAACGGGCTGGCGGCCGCGGTGACGATGGCGCGGGCCGGGCTGGCGGTGCACGTCTACGAGGCGGCCGGGTCCGCGGGCGGCGGGCTCCGCACCACCGAGCTGATCGAACCCGGACACTTCCACGACGTGTGTTCGGCGGTGCATCCGATGGCCCTAGCCTCGCCGTTCTTCCGCGCGTTCGAGCTGTCGCGTCGGATCCGGCTGGAGGTGCCCGAACTCTCCCACGGCGCGCCTCTCGACGGCGGCCGGGCCGCCCTCGGCTACCGCTCGCTGGAGCGAACCGTCGCGAGCCTGGGGCGCGACGGCGGCCCCTACCGCCGGCTGATGGGGCCGCTGTTGGACCGGCTGGACGGGATCACCGACCTGAGCCTCGACCAGCTGCTCCAGGTTCCCAAGGATCCGCGCGCGGCCGCCGTCTTCGGGCTGCGGACCTTGGAGCAGGGCTCGGCCCTGTGGGGACTCAGATTCCGCGGCGAACTGGCGCCGGCGCTGCTCAGCGGGGTCGCCGCCCACGCCGTGGCGCCCCTGCCGACGCTGCCTGCGGCGGCAGCGGGCCTGCTGCTCGGCGCGCTGGGCCATGCCGGCGGCTGGCCCATCCCGGTGGGAGGCTCGGCCGCGATCGCCGGGGCGATGGTGGCCGACATCGAGGCCCACGGCGGCGTGGTGGAGACCGGGGTGAGGATCGGCTCGCTGGCGCAATTGCCCCCGGTCAAGGCCACGCTGCTGGACGTCGCGCCGCCGGGGCTGCTCCGGATTGCCGGCGACAGGCTGCCGCCCGGCTACCGTCGTGCGCTGGGTCAGTTCCGCTTCGGCAACGCAGCCTGCAAGGTCGACTTCATCCTCTCCGGCCCGGTGCCGTGGGCCGCCTCCGAACTGGCCGACGCCGGCACCGTCCACGTCGGCGGCACCCGGGCCGAGACGGCGGCTGCCGAACGCCTGGTGGCCGCCGGCCGGCATCCCGGACGGCCCTATGTCCTGGCCTCCCAGCCCTCCCGCTTCGATCCGGGCCGTGCCCCCGGCGGCCGCCAGGTTCTCTGGACCTACTGCCACGTTCCCGCCGGGTCCACGGTGGACATGGGTGACGCGGTCACGGCACAGCTGGAACGCTTCGCTCCGGGATTCCGCGACCTGGTGGTCGGCCGCCGCGTGACAACGGCCGCGGAGCTGGCGCACTACAACGAGAACTACGTCGGCGGCGACTTCAGTGCCGGGGTGATGGACTTGCGCGGCCTGCTCCGGCGGCCCGTGCTGGATCCCGTCCCGTGGCGGACCCCCCTTCCCGGGGTGTACCTCTGCTCCTCGTCCACACCGCCCGGGCCCGGCGTGACCGGCATGTCCGGCTTCCACGCGGCCAAACATGCCCTGAAAGACATCTTCGGACTGGGCCTGCCGGACCTGGCCCTCTAGCGGGCGTCCGCGTGGACCCCGGCCGTCAGGCGGCCGTCGCGCATGGTCGCCACCGCGTCCGTGAAGGACACCAGCCCGGTGTCGTGGGTGACCATCAGGGTTGCCACGCCGAACTCGTCCGTGACCTCGCGCAGGAGCCGGACAATCTCCTCGCTCCGGCCGCGGTCCAGCGCCGCCGTCGGCTCGTCCACCAGCAGCACCGCCGGGCTGGCCATCAGCGCCCGCGCGATGTTCACCCGCTGCCGCTGCCCGCCGGAGAGTTGGTGCGGCCGCTTGTCGAGGACCGACGCCAGGCCGACGCGTCCGAGCAGGCCCGCGGCCTTACGCCGCGCATCACCGAGCGGTTCGGCCCGCAGGTGGGCGGCGACCAGGAGCTGTTCCACCGCGGTGAGGGACGGCAGCAGGTTCGGCTGCTGGAAGATGATCCCGATGCTGTCCCGGCGCAGGGCGGTCCTTCCGGCCTCCGTGAGTGAACCGGCGTCCTGGCCGGCCACCGCAACGGATCCGGCTGTGGGCCGCACCAGGGTGGCGGCCACGGCCAGCAGCGAGGACTTTCCAGAGCCTGACGGGCCAACGAGTGAGACGAATTCACCCCGGCGGAGGTCCAGGCTGACGCCGTCGAGGGCGCGCAGGATCCCCTCGCCGTCGGGGTATTCGAGGGTGACCTGACTGAGGTGCAGGGCGGTTTCCATAAATATGCCTTTCGAAGAATGTTTTTCCTGCCGACGGCGGGCGCCGGCAGGGCGGGAGGTTGGTCAGTTGCCGCCGAGCGCCAGCAGCGGGTCGATCCGGGTGATGCCGCGGACCGCCAGCGCAGCCCCGGCGAGGCCCAGGACCACAATTCCGGCGACGGGCAGCACCGTGGTCTGCACGGTGGTGAGGAACGGCGCCGCCTGGGCGGCCAACAGGCCGCCGACCTGGCCGGCTGCCCCGCCGGTGGCGGCCCCGGCGACGAGGACGACCGCCGCCTGCACCATGGCGTCCTTGAGCACGTAAGCGGAGGAGCCGCCGAGGGCTTTTAGGACGGCGATGTCCCGGGTGCGCTGCACGGTCCACACGGTCAGGAACGCCACGATCACCAGCGCGGAGATGCCGTAGAGGAAGGCCTGCATGAGCATCAGCGAGCCGTTCTCGCTCCGGTAGGAGCCAAGCGCCTGAAAGGATCCCTCCCGGCTGGCGCTGACCGTCCCCGCCGCCTCGTTGGCCGCGGCGACATCCGCGCCGCCGGCGTCGAAACTGGCCGCGATCACGGTGGCGATGGCCTCCCCACCGGCCAGGTGGGCCAGCTTCCGCCAGTCCCCCAGGGTGGTCCAGACGACGCCGGTGTGCGAATACCACCGGTCCTCGACCACGGCGGAGACCGCCAGTTCGGTGCCGCCCACCGACACCCGGCTGCCGACGGCGAGATTGAGCTCCTGGGCGAGTCCGGTCCCGATCACCACGGTGCCGTCGCCGACCGGGGCGGGGGCGAGGCCGCCGCCGGCGTCGACGCCGAAAACGGCCACGTTGGCGGTGCCGGCCGGGTCCCCGCCGGCGCCGAGGCTCTGCAGCCGGCTTTGGCTGATGCCGAGGGCTTCGGCCCGGCTGACGCCGTCGCGGGCGGACCAGGCGGCCAACTGGGCGCCGGTGACCTCGGATTCCGTGAAGGAGGCCTTGGGGCTGTTGCCGGCCGGTGCGCCGAAAACAAGCTGATCGGCCGGCAGGTCCGCGATGGCGGACGTGGACTGGTTGCCGAGCCCGGCGGTGAGCCCGGAGAGCATCACGAGCAAAAGGGTAATGAGGGCAACAACGCCGCCCATCAGGGCGAAGCGGCCCTTGGCGAAGCGGATGTCACGGATGGCGAGAAACATGGGTGTCCTTTGTGGTGGTTACTGGCGTCCTTCTACTCTGGCGCGGCACGGCCTGCCCGCCATCGGGGGTCCGGATGGTCCGCGGCGGCCGTCCGGTTGATCCGCCGGTCAACCAAAAGGTTTATTGTGGCCAGGCTGCGCCGGATTCCCCCGCTGTTGTCCGGCTTGCAGCCCAACCCGGCGCTAGGCTGAAATCATGGAGGTCAAGAGCGGCGAAGCGGAGCGGGACGCCACCGGCGCCGCCGTGATCCTGCGGATCCTGCGGGTCAGCCTGCACGTGGGGTTTGCTGTGCTGCTGCTCGTCGCGCTAGTCCGGCTGCTGTCCGGCGGGATCAACGGCCCGGCGTGGCTGCACGTCGGCCTGGCCCTGTGCCTTGCCGGCGTCTACCTCGCCGGCACGGTCCTGGAGAAGCGCCACTCCGCCCGGCCGGTCCGCTTCAACCCCGGGCCGCTGTCCGCCTGGTGGCTGGGAGCGGTGTGCCTGCTCTGGCTGCTGCTCATCTGGGGCAGCCCCGACTTCGTCTGGCTGGCCTTCCCGCTCTTCTTCCTGCAGCTGCACGTGCTTCGCCGGGGTCCGGCGCTGGCCGCCGTAGCGGCCAGCACCGTGCTGGTGGTCGCCGCCCTGTGGTTCCACAACGGCGGCCCGGCCGGGAGCCCGCTGCAGCTGCCCATTGTGCTCGGGCCACTCTTTGGCGCGGCCTTCGCCGTGGTCACAGGCCTGGCCTACCGCGCGCTGTACTTCGAAGCCGAGAATCAACGGCTGGCCGCCGAGGAACTCCGCCGCACCCGCGCCGAACTGGCCCGCAGCCAGCACGACGCCGGAACCCTGGCCGAGCGGACCCGGCTGGCCCGCGAAATCCACGACACCCTGGCCCAGGGCTTTTCCAGCATTGTGCTGATGGGACGGTCCGCCGAGCAGGCGCTGGAAGCCGGCGACACCGCGATGGCCCGCGACCGGCTTAGGACCGTCCAGGACACCGCCGCCGCCAACCTGGCCGAGGCCCGCAACTTTGTCCGCGGCCTGCAGTCGCCCGACCTGGAACAAAGCTCGCTGGTGGACAGCCTGCGCCGGCTGTGCACCCAGACCGAAACGGAGGCGGGCGCCCGCGGCGCGGCACTGCGCTGCCGCCTCGAGGTCGAGGGAACCCCGGCGGAGCTCCCCAACCCCTACCGGACCACCCTGCTGCGGGCAGCCCAGTCCAGTCTCGCCAACGTGTGGACCCATGCGAACGCCGGCACCGCCGTCGTGACCCTGTCCTACCTCGGCTCGGAGGTAGCCATGGACATCTTTGACGACGGCGCCGGCTTTGATCCCTCCGCGGTGCCGGAGAGGACCGACGGATCCGGCTACGGGCTGGCGTCGCTGCGGGACCGGGTGGCGGCGCTGGCCGGAACCCTGGATGTTGAGTCCGCCCCGGGTGAGGGCACCGTGGTGGCCATCCGGCTGCCCCTCGAGGGGGAACCATCACCGGCGGCTCCGGCCGGCGCCCCCGCGAAGGGGGAACAGTGAAAGAAATCCGCGTCCTGCTCGTCGACGACCACCCCGTGGTCCGGGCCGGCCTGCGGGCCATGCTCACCGGGTTCGAGGGCATCGCCGTCGCCGCGGAGGCCGCCGACGGCGCCGCCGCCCTGGCCGCGCTGTCGCGGCTCAACACCCTGGGCGAGCCGGTGGACGTTGTGCTTATGGACCTGCAGATGGGCGCCGGCATGGACGGGGTCACGGCGACCGGCAGGATCAAGGCCGGCGAGGCCGGGACGCCGGCGCCGCCCGTGCTGATTCTCACAACGTTCGACTCCGACGCGGACATCCTTGCCGCGGTGGAGGCCGGCGCCAGCGGCTACATGCTCAAGGATGCGCCGCCGGAGCAGATCCGCCAGGCGGTGCTGGCCGCCGCCGCCGGCCAGACCGCCCTGGCCCCGGAAGTCGCCGCACGGCTGCTGGGCCGGATCCGGAACCCCGAGCCGGCCTTGTCTTCCCGGGAGATCCAGCTGCTGGAGCTGCTTGCCACCGGCCTGGGGAACCGTGCCATCGCCCGGCAGTTGTTCATTTCCGAGGCGACGGTAAAGACACACCTGGTGCACATCTACAGGAAGCTCGGTGTGGACAACCGCACGGCCGCCATCGCCGTGGCGACACAGCGGCGGATCATCCGGCGGGGCTAGGCGGACTTCATGACACCCGGAATGTCCCGGGCACAGGGCATAATGACGCGAATGGGGAAAATTCAGAAGCTTGCACTGGGCCTGGTAGGCCTCCTTCTTGGCGCCTCGCTGGTGGCCTGCGACGACGGCCGGACCGGCGCGCAGGACGCCGCGAAAGCGCTCGCGTCCGCGGTGGCCGCGCTCGACGTCGGCGCCGTCCCCTTCGAAGGCAAGGACTCCGGGGCGGCGAACGAGAGGCTCCACGAGATCTTCAAGGGGCTGGACCCGGTCAAGCCGGCGGTCCAGAGCGGCGACCTCAAGCTGGACTCCGGCACCGCGACCGTGCCCCTGGAGTACAGCTGGAAGATCGGCGCCGCCGAATGGAAGTACACGGTCACCGCCCAGCTGAAGAAATCGGGCGACAAATGGCTCACCGCGTGGAGCCCCGGGCTGCTGGTGCCCGGACTGGCCGACACTGAAATCCTTGGCACCTCGACCGAGGCGCCGCAACGTGCCGAAATCCTGGGTGCGGCCGACGCCAAGCTGGTCACCTACCGCCCCGTGGTCCACGTCGGCATCGACAAGCCCCGGCTGGGTTCGGCCGATCCCGCCGCCTCCGCGGCCAAACTCGCCCAGCTGGTGGGCGCCGATCCCGCCGCCTACACCCAGCAGGTCCAGGCCGCCGGCGCCGAGGCGTTTGTCACCGCGATCACCCTCCGCCAGGACGGCCGGACTATCACCGACGAGCAGATCGCCGCGGTGCCTGGCGCCCGCGCCATCGCCGATTCACTCCCCCTCGCTCCCTCCCGCACCTTTGCCCGCGCGCTGCTGGGCAGCGTGGGCGAGGCCAACGCCGAACAGATCGAGAAATCCGGCGGTGCGCTCAAGGCCGGGGACAGCACGGGCACCGGCGGCCTGCAGCAGCAATATGATGCCCAGTTGCGCGGCACCGACGGCGTTCAGGTCTTTGCGCAGACCGCTGGACTCACCGCGGAACAACGCCAGGCCCAGCTCAACGGCGGCCGCCGAATCTTCTTCCAGGAACCGATGAAACCCGGAACCCCGCTGAAGACCACCCTGGACCCCAAACTGCAGCAGCTGGCCGAGGACATCCTGGCCAAGGTGGGACCGGCGTCGGCCATCGTGGCGCTCAGGCCCTCCAGCGGCGCGGTGCTGGCCGCCGCGTCGGGTCCGGGCAGCAACGGCTACGACACGGCCATGCTCGGCCAGTATGCCCCCGGATCCATCTTCAAGATTGTCGATTCACTGGCCATGTTCCGCACCGGCATGACCCAGGACAGCAAGGTGGACTGCCCCGCCACCCTCACGGTGGACGGCCGGACGTTCAAGAACGCCGAAGGGTACCCGGCCTCCTCGCTGGGCTCAGTTGCCCTGCGGGACGCCTTCGCGCACTCCTGCAACACCGCCTTCATCAACGCACGCGAACAAATCAGCCAGGCCCAGCTGGAATCCGCGGCCACGTCCCTGGGCGTCGCCGTGGAGGCACCCTCGCTGGGCGCCGCGGCCTTCCTGGGCTCCGTCCCCGGTCAAGCCGACGGCACCGAACACGCTGCCTCGATGATCGGCCAGGGCAAGGTGCTGATGTCCCCGCTCACAGCGGCCATCATGGCAGGCTCCGTGGCCAAGGGGGCCCCCGTGGCCCCGGTGCTGGTCCTGAACCCGAACGCGGCCGCCGCGGGAAGCCCCGCGCCTTCGGCCGGCGCCACCGCCGAGCCCTCGACGTCGGCCCCCGCCCCGGCAAAGTCCGCCGGCACCCCGGTGACGGCCGCCGAAGCCGCCTCCCTGGCGGACATGATGCGCGCCGTGGTGACCTCGGGCCACGCGGGCTTCCTGGCTTCGGTGCCCGGCGCGCCCGTGGGCGCCAAGACCGGGACCGCGGAATTCGGCAAGGACAACCCGCCCAAGACCCATGCCTGGATCGTGGCCGTGCACGGGGACCTGGCGGTGGCGGTGTTCGTCGAGGACGGCGGCCTCGGCGCCACCACGTCCGGGCCCCTGCTCAAGGAGTTCCTCACCGCCGCCGGCTGACGCACGCGTTTGCGGCCCGGAGCTGAGGTTCTCCCGCACCCGCCGTGGGAGGATTGCTGTGTGGCTCATATTGACGTTTCCGGCATCGACTACTTCCTCTCCGACGGCACCCAGTTGCTCAACGGGGTGACGTTCAAGGTCCCGGACGGCACCAAAACGGCGCTGATCGGGCCCAACGGGACGGGCAAAACCACCCTGTTCCGGATCATCGCCGGGGACCTGGTCCCGGACGAAGGCGTGATCGGCCGCTCCGGGAACATGGGCATCATGCGCCAGTTCGTCGGCCAGGTCCGGGACGAATCGACCGTCCGCGACCTGCTGGTTTCCGCCGCGCCGCCCGCGCTGGCGTCCGCCGCGCGCGCCGTCGACGAGGCGGAACTGGCCATGGTGGAGCACGACGACGAGCCCACCCAGATGGCCTACGCCCAGGCCATCGTCGACTGGGGCGACGCCGGCGGGTACGACGTCGAAACCGTCTGGGACGAAGTCTGCATGGCGGCGCTCGGCCTGCCCTTCGACCGCGCCCAGCACCGGCCGGCGTCGAGCCTCTCCGGCGGCGAGCAGAAGCGTCTGGTCCTCGAGGCGCTGTTCGCCGGCCCCGACGAACTGCTGCTCCTCGACGAGCCGGACAACTATCTCGACGTCCCCGGCAAGCGCTGGCTCGAGGCGAAACTCAACGAGTCGAAGAAGACCGTGTTCTTCATCAGCCACGACCGCGAGCTACTGAACAACGTCGCGGGCCGCATCGTGACGCTGGAACCGGGCATCAACGGCGCCGGCGCGTGGATCCACGGCGGCGGCTTCGGTTCCTACGTGGACGCCCGCGCGGACCGCAACGCCCGCTTCGAGGAGCTCCGCAAGCGCTGGGACGAGGAGCACGTGAAGCTCAAGGAACTCGTCAACATGTACAAAAACAAGGCCGCGTTCCGCTCCGACATGGCCAACCGCTACCACGCCGCGCAGACCCGGCTGGCGAAATTCCTCGAAGCCGGCCCGCCCGAGGCGCTGCCGATCGAACAGAACGTCACCATGCGGCTCAAGGGCGGCCGCACCGCCAAGCGCGCCATTGTGGCGGAGAAGCTGGAGCTCACCGGGCTGATGAAGCCGTTCTCCACGGAAGTCTGGTTCGGCGACCGGGTGGGCGTGCTCGGCTCCAACGGTTCCGGCAAGAGCCACTTCCTGCGGCTGCTCGCCACCGGCGGCACCGACCCGGAGCGGGAGCACCTGCCGGTGTCCGACGTCGAGATTGCCGAGGTCCCGCACGAGGGCGCCGTGAAACTCGGCGCCCGGATCCGGCCCGGCTTCTTCGCCCAGACGCACGTCCGGCCCGACCTGCTGGGCAAGACCCTGCTGGAGATCCTGCACCGCGGCGACGAACACCGCTCCGGGCTCGGCCGCGAGGCCGCCGCCGGGGCCCTGGACGGCTACGGCCTGGCCTCCCAGTCGGAGCAGAAGTACGAATCCCTCTCCGGCGGCCAGCAGGCCCGGTTCCAGATCCTGCTGCTGCAGCTTTCCGGCGCCACCCTGCTGCTGCTCGACGAGCCCACGGACAACCTGGACCTGCACTCGGCCGAGGCGCTGGAACGGGCCATCGACCACTTCGAGGGAACCGTCCTGGCCGTCACCCACGACCGCTGGTTCGCCCGCACCTTCGACCGCTTCCTGGTCTTCGGTTCGGACGGCAAGGTCTACGAATCGGCCGAGCCGGTCTGGGACGAAAAGCGCGTCGAGCGTGTCCGTTGAGCAGCACCACATCCGGCGGAAGCAGTGAACCCATGAGCAGAACCGCCAGCGCCACGGAACTGAAGGCCGCCGCCGCGGCGACCTTCCTGGTCTTTGGCATCAACGGACTGGTCTTCGCCAGCTGGGCGGCCCGGATCCCCGCGGTGACCGAGATCCTCCAGATCAGTTCGGGGCAGATGGGCACCCTGCTGCTGTGCGTCGCGGTCGGCTCGCTGATCGCCCTGCCGACGGCCGGCTGGGTGGTCGGCCGGATCGGCACGGGCAACACGGTCCGCGCGGCCGGCATCCTGGCAGCGGCCGCGGGCGTCGGCATCGCGGTGTCCCTCAATTCCAGTTCCATTGCCGGAACCGCCGTGTCACTCTTCTTCTTCGGCATTGGCATCGGCCTCTGGGACGTCTCGCAGAACATTGAGGGCGCCGACGTCGAACACCGGCTGGGCCGGACCATCATGCCGCAGTTCCACGCCGCGTTCAGCGGCGGCGCCTTTGTGGGTGCACTGGTCGGCGCCCCGGTACTTCCTGCCACACGTCCCGGCAACCGTTCCGGCCGAGGGAGAGGCCAAGCCTCCCCGCGCTGGGTCGGCGTGGCGGGACGGCCGCACCCTGCTGATCGGCGCCGTCGTCCTCGGCGCCACCCTGACCGAAGGCGCCGGCAACGACTGGATCGCCAAGGCCGCCGTGGACGGGCTGGGAGCCGAACAGTCCACCGGAGCCCTGCTGTTCGCGGTCTTTGTGCTGGCGATGACCGCGATGCGCTTCTTCGGCGGACGGGCGATCGACGTGTACGGCCGGGTGGCGGTGCTGCGGGCCAGCATGGCCGCCGCAGCCGCCGGACTGGGATTCTTCGTTTTTGCCGGCAACATCTGGCTTGCCACCGCCGGTGCTGCCCTGTGGGGCGTCGGTGCCGCCCTTGCCTTCCCGATGGGGATGTCCGCCGCCGCGGACGACCCGAGGCACGCTGCCGCCCGGGTGTCGGTGGTTTCCACGATCGGATACGTCGCGTTCCTGGCGGGGCCGCCGCTGCTGGGCTACCTCGGCGACCTGACCGGGATCCGGCTGGCGCTGCTCGCTATCGGGGTGCCGATTCTGGGGGCGCTGCTGCTCGCCGGCGCCGCGAGGCCCTTGCGCGCCAGCTAAGCAGCCGGCGTGCGTCGGCATTCTCCCGGATGCAGCTCCCCTGCCAGCCGAGCCAGAGCAGCAGCACCACCGGTACCGCGAGGCACAGGGCGCCAACCGTGTCCGTCAGCCAGTGCGCCGACAGGTAAGTCCTGCTGATCATCATGGCCACGGTTCCAGCCCCGGCCGCCAGCCACACCCAGGCCTTCGCCATCAGCAGGGCCAGCACCAGGACAAAGGCCGCCGTGGTGGCGACGTGCCCGGACGGGAAGGACCCCGTATCGGTCAGGACCACCGTGTTCTGCGGCCGTTCGCGCAGCAGGGCGGCCTTGAGCAACTGGGTCGCCACGAGCACGGCCACCCCGGCCGCAGCGCTGAAGACGGCTGCCCGCGGCCGCCTGCGGGCCAGGAGGGCCACCACTAGCAGCCCGTGGAGCACCAGCACGCCGCGGTAGCCGGCGATATTCAGGAAGGCGTTGGTGCCGTCCCAGAACGGGCTGCGCAGGCCCGTAATGAATCCGGCCCAGGCGAGGTCGAGGCCCAGGAATGGGGGCCTGGCAACGTCGGCGAGCAGCATCCCGCCCAGCACGGCCGTGACGGTCAGCATCGCGGCACTGGCCGCCAGGAGGCGGCCCGTGGGCGCACGCCGGGGATCCAGCACTCGGGTCATCGCCTCATCCTAGCGGCGCTCGGCAGTAGGCTGGGGAAATGCGAAGCATGCTGAGAAAAGCCCCGGGCCGGCTCGAGACCCTGGACCGGAAACTGGTCCGGGCCGTGTCCGGGCTGCCCGGCGGGGGCCACGACGATTTTTTCCGGCGGCTCTCCTCCGCCGCCAACAACGGCAAGCTTTGGTTCGGGATCGCGGCCGTGATGGCACTCTTTCCCGGCAGGACCCGGCGGGCGGCCCTGCACGGCGTGCTGGCGCAAGGTGTGGCCTCCGCGGTCACCAACCTCGTGTTCAAAACACTCCTGCCGCGCGCCCGCCCGCTGCCTGAGCACCTCCCGGTCTTCCGCTTCGTCCACCCTCAGCCGAAGAGTTCCTCCATGCCCTCGGGGCACTCCGCCTCGGCCGCGGCCTTCGCCCTTGGGGTGGGACTGGTCCGGCCCGCGCTGGGCGCCGCCGTGGCGCCGGTGGCCGCCGGGGTGGCGTACTCCCGCGTCCACACCGGGGCGCACTGGCCCTCGGATGTCTTCTTCGGTTCCGCGATCGGGGCGGGCGCGGCGCTCGTGACGCGGAAGTGGTGGCCTGTGCGGCCACCGTTCCCCGCGGTCCAGCGCACCCCCGTGCCGGCCCCGGCGCTGCCCGACGGCGAGGGGCTCGGCATCGCCGTCAACACCCTGGGCGGCTCATACGCCGAGGAAACGGTGGACGCCCTGCAAGAAGTATTCCCTAAGGCGTATATAAAGGAGATCAGTCCCAACGAGGACGTGGCGGAAGAGATCGAGGCGGTCGCGACCCGGCCCGGCGTCGTTGCCCTCGGCGTCTGGGGCGGAGACGGGACCGTGGGCAGCGCCGCCGCGGCGGCCGTTGAACACTCCGTCCCGCTCCTGGTGCTGCCCGGCGGTACGCTGAACCACTTTGCCCGCGACGCCGGCACCCCCACCCTGCAGATCGCGGTCGACGCCGCCGCCAATGGGGAGGCGGCGCGGGCCGACATCGGCCACGTGGCGGTGGAACGGGGGTTGCCGAAGAACCCCGAAAAGCTTGAGATCACCATGCTGAACACTGCCAGCATCGGCCTCTACCCCAACCTCGTGCGGCGGCGGGAGCAGCTCCAGCCGGCGTTGGGGAAGCCGCTGGCCGGCGTCGTCGCCATGTTCCGGACCTTCGCTGCGGGCACCCCCACCACCCTGGTTGTGGACGGTGTGCGGCACAAGCTCTGGATCCTCTACGTGGGGCGGGGACGCTACTACCCGCGCGACCATGCGCCGCTGGTCCGGCCGGTGCTCGACGACGGCGTGCTGGACCTGCGCATGATCACCGCGGACGAATCGTTCGCCCGCCTGCGCCTGCTGTGGGCCGTGCTGACCGGCACGGTGGCGACGTCGCGGATCACCCATCTGCGCGAAGCCAGCCGGATCCGGGTGGAACCGGCCGACTCGACCATGGTGCTGGCGGTGGACGGCGAAGTCATGCCCGCGGTCCGGGCCGTGGAGTTCTCGGTCAAGCACGGCGGGCTGGTCTACTACACCCCGCAGGTGAACGACTGACCGGGTGCCGTCCCTAGGAGCCGACCCTGATTCGCCCCTGAAACAACCCTGAGAACGGCGAATTCGCGGCCCGGCCTCGGTAGCGTGGTGCGTACACAACCACACGCTACGCAAAGGAACGCTTCCATGATCGAAGCACGAGGCCTGACGAAGGTGTACGGCGAAAAAACCGCCGTCGCCGGAGTCGATTTCACTGTCGAGGCCGGCCGGGTCACCGGTTTCCTGGGCCCCAACGGCGCTGGCAAGTCCACCACCATGCGGATGATCATGGGACTGGACCGGCCGACGTCGGGTTCCGTGACCGTCAACGGAGTGCCCTTCAACCGGCACCACGCGCCGCTGCGCGACGTCGGCGCCCTGCTGGACGCCAAGGCGGTCCACACCAGCCGCTCGGCGTACAACCACCTGCTGGCCATGGCCGCCACGCACAGCATCCCCAAAAAGCGCGTGCACGACGTCATCGAAATGACCGGGCTGGCCGAGGTGGCCAGGAAAAAAGTCGGCGGTTTCTCGCTCGGCATGGGCCAGCGGCTGGGGATCGCCGCGGCGCTGCTCGGGGACCCGCAGACCGTCATCCTGGACGAGCCCGTCAACGGACTCGACCCGGAAGGCGTGGTCTGGGTCCGCGACCTGGTCAAATACCTGGCCTCCGAGGGCCGCACCGTGTTCCTCTCCAGCCACCTGATGAGCGAAATGGCCGTCACCGCGGACCACCTGATTGTGATCGGCCGCGGCAGGATCATCGCCGACGCACCGATCCAGGAGATCGTCAACGGGACGGGGCACAACCGCACCCGGGTCCGCACCGACCAGCCGGACCAGCTGGTGCGCCTCCTGGCCGGAACCGGCGTCTCCGTGGAGGTCCAGGACAACGAACTCCTGGAGGTCACGGGGCTGGAGCCGCGCCGCATCGCCCGCACCGCGCTCGAGAACCAGGTCATGATCTACGAACTCACCCCGCTCCAGGCCAGCCTTGAGGAGGCCTACATGGAGCTGACCAAGGATGAGGTCGAATACCACTCGCTGATCACCACGGGCGCCAGCGCCCCCGCCCAGGCCGGAGGCCACTAAGCCATGAGCTCGACCACACTCGAACCCACCCCGTCCCGCCGCGGGGCGCACTCCGGCGCTGCGAACCAGGCCGGCAACCGGGCCGGCGAGGGCCTCAGCACCGGCCCGGGCCCCAGTTTCTTGCGGGTGCTCAACTCCGAAGTCATCAAGTTCCGCACACTGCTGTCCACCCTGATCCTGCTGGGCGCGACCGTCGTCGTCATTGTGGGCGTCGGCGCCCTGGCGGCCTGGGGAATCGGCCAGGCCCTGCAGGCCTCCGGCGACAACCCGCGGCGCTCCGCCGCATTGGCCGCCCAGGGCGACATAGCCGCCGCGGCGCCCAGCGCGGGCATCTCTTTTGCGCAACTGATCCTCGGTTCGCTGGCCGTGCTGATCATCAGTTCTGAATTCACCACGGGAATGGCCCGGTCAACGTTTATGGCCGTGCCCAAGCGGCTTCCGGCCTTCGTTGCCAAGCTCCTCGTCGTCACCGTGGCCGCCTTCCTTGTCACCGCCCTCTCGCTCTACCTCGCCGGCCTGGCGGCGGTACCGATCCTCGACCAGTACGGCCACACCCTCGACGTCTCCAGCGGCCAGTACTACCGGACCCTGCTGATCAACAGCGCCTACGTGGCCGCCGTCGCTGCTATTGGCCTGGCCCTGGGCGCACTGCTGCGCAACTCCGCCGGCGGCATCATGAGCCTTGTGGGCATCTTCTTCGTGCTCCCGATTGCGCTGCAGATCATCCAGGGCGACTTCGTCAAGGAACTGCGCAAGTTCATCCCGGACAACACGCTGGCCCCGATGACTGCCGCCGAGCACCTCCCGGACACCCTCGAAGCCTGGCAGGCGGCCCTCGTGTTGGGCGCGTGGGTGGTGATCCCGTTGGTGCTGGCCGGGTTCCTGCTCAAGAAGCGGGACGTCTAGCCGCATTGGCCCGGTCCGGGCAGGCCGCTGCCGGCTTGGCCGCGGCCTGCCCGGCCCTCCAACGGGCAGGCCCGGCAGTGGTTTCCGGCACATTTCAAAATTGCCTGTGAGGCATCAGACTTTGCCCCTCACGCCCTCCCACTGGAGATCCGCCCCAAAACGGGCGGCGTAATCTGTGGGCTTGCACAGAACACCGCCATTCCATTGCCGTCTAGGGTGAAACGACACTGTGGTCCACCGCACATCCGTCCCGGGCATCGCCTGGCGCGGGGCACGGACCGACACCACCCACGAAGGACGGCGCTTCATGCAGGCTGACCAGCAACTCTCCAAATCCCTGAAACCCCGGCATCTGTCCATGATCGCCATCGCCGGCGTCATCGGTGCCGGGCTCTTCGTCGGCTCCGGCGCCGCGATCCAGCAGGCCGGCCCCGGCATCCTTGTCGCCTACCTTGCCGCCGGTCTCGTCGTCATCCTGGTCATGCGGATGCTCGGCGAAATGGCAGCGGCGAACCCGGAAACCGGGTCCTTCTCGACCTACGCGGACAAGGCCCTGGGCCGCTGGGCCGGTTTCAGCATCGGCTGGCTCTATGCCTGGTTCTGGATCATCGTGCTCGGCATCGAGGCCACGGCGGGGGCGGCCATCATGCACCGTTGGGTCCCCGGCATCGACCAGTGGGTCTGGGCGTTGATCCTTATGGTGCTCCTGACCCTGACCAACCTCGGTTCGGTGAAGTCCTACGGGGAGTTCGAGTTCTGGTTCGCCTCCATCAAGGTCGCCGCCATTGTGCTGTTCCTGCTCTTCGGCGCCGCCGCCATCCTCGGCCTGATCCCCGGCGTTCCGGCCCCGGGCCTGGACAACCTGACCGGCAAGGGCGGCTTTATGCCGAACGGACCCGGCGCCGTACTGGCCGGCATCCTGGTGGTCGTCTTCTCCTTCTTCGGCGCCGAAATCGCCACCATCGCCGCCGGCGAATCCGAGAACCCGGTCGACGCCGTCAAAAAGGCCGTCAAGTCCACGGTCTGGCGCATCCTGGTCTTCTACATCGGCTCGATCGCCATCGTGGTGACCCTGCTGCCGTGGAACTCGGCTTCCGTGGCGAAGAGCCCCTACGTCGCCGTGATCGAACTCTTCGGCATCCCCGGCGCCGGAACCATCATGGACATCGTGGTGCTGACCTCCGTGCTCTCCTGCCTCAACTCGGGCCTCTACACCGCCAGCCGCATGCTCTTCTCGCTCTCCCGCCGAGGCGACGCGCCGCGGTCCTGGATGCGAATTTCCAAGCGCGGCGTACCGGCCGGGGCCGTGCTCGCCTCCACCGTGGTCGGCTTTATCACCGTGGGCCTGAACTACATCGCCCCGGACACCGTCTTCCTGTTCCTGGTCAACACCTCGGGTGCCATTGCCTTGTTTGTCTGGCTGGTCATTTCCGTTTCCCAGCTGATCCTGCGCCGCCGGATGGGCGCCGCAGCTCAGGAACTGGAGCTGAAGATGTGGCTTTTCCCGTACCTGACCTGGGTTGCGGTCATCAGCATCGTCGCCCTGCTGGTGGGCATGGTGGTGCTCGAGTCCACCCGGGAATCGCTGCTGCTCTCCCTCGCCCTGGCCGCCGTCGTGGTCGGAATCGGACTGTGGCGCTACCGCAAGCACGGCGCTGCCACTGAGGAGCGGACGGGCCAGCCCGCCGCCGAGGCCCCCAGTGAGCAAGCCGCCGCCGGCGTCGGCCCGGCGTCGTAGCTTTCCCCGACGTGCCCCGCCACCGGACATGCTCAACGCCGGCGGTCACCGATGGACATATTGCCCATATGCCCATCGGTGGACGCCGCGGGAGGGCATGTCCGGTGGTCTGCGGCCACAGGGCGGCCACAGCAGCGCCCTAGCCACGGCACAGCCCGGCGCGGTTGCATGGGGGCATGGACACCTCTACCCCGCCCCCGCACACACCGCACCCCAACCATGACCGCGGCCTGGAATTCGACCTCGGCACGCTGATGAGCCGCCGCTCGCTGGGCATGTTCCTTGGCGCCGGCACCGCCGCGGCCCTCGCTGCCTGCACCCCGGGCGGCTCCTCCTCCGGAGCCACCCCGTCCGCCGCCGCAACGAGCGCTGCCGCCACGACGGCGGGTCCGACGACGGCGGCCACCGCCTCTGCCTCCCCCACCCTGACCCGCGCCATCGCCGAATGCGGCGTCCAAATCCCGCAGGAAACGGCCGGGCCGTTCCCCGGCGACGGCTCCAACGGACCCAACGCTCTGGCCGCATCCGGGGTGGTCCGGAAGGACATCACCGCCAGCTTCGGGACCTCCTCCACCAAGGCCGCCGGCGTGCCGCTGACCGTGACGCTCACCCTGCTCGACAACGCCCAGGGCTGCGCCCCGCTGGCCGGAGCCGCCGTCTACGCCTGGCATTGCGACAAGGACGGGAAGTACTCGATGTACGACGCCGGGCTGAAGAACGAGAATTACCTCCGCGGCGTCCAGGAGGCGGACACGAACGGGCAGGTCACCTTCACCACCATCTTCCCGGGCGCCTACAGCGGACGCTGGCCGCACATCCACTTCGAAGTCTTCGAATCCATGGGCAACGCCACCTCCGCCGGGCAGATCCTCGCCGTCTCGCAAATCGCCCTGACCGATGCCGCCTGCAGGGACGTCTATGCCTCGGCCGGCTACGAGTCCAGTGCCCGCAACTTCCCGCGGACCACACTCAAGTCGGACAACGTGTTCGGCAACGACGGCGGGATCTACCAGCTGGCGACGATGGCCGGTTCGGCCGCCGGCGGGTACACCGCAGGACTCAACGTCACCGTGTAGCGGCGGCGCTAGACTCGGAGCCATGCCTTCTTCCAGCACTGCCGCAGACCACATCCTGGACCTCGGCGCGTACGTCAGCGCGTCGCCGTCGAGCTTCCACGCCGTCCACGAGGCCGCCCGGCGGCTGGATGCGGCGGGGTTCACCGGCCTCGACGAGTTGCAGCCGTGGGACGGCAGCGGCGGCAGTGCCGGCGCCGGCAAGTTCTACGTGATCCGCGACGGCGCCCTCATCGCCTGGGTGACGCCGCAGGGTGCCGGACCCGCCACCGGCTTCAACATCCTCGGCGCGCACACCGACTCTCCCTCCTTCAAGCTGAAGCCCAAGGCCACCACCGGCAAGTTCGGCTGGCTGCAGGCCGGCGTCGAGGTCTACGGCGGCCCGCTGCTGAACTCCTGGCTGGACCGCGAACTGCAGCTCGCCGGGCGGCTGGTCATGCTGGACGGCACCGAGCACCTGACCGCCACCGGGCCGCTGCTGCGCTTCCCCCAGCTGGCCATCCACCTGGACCGCGCCGTGAACGAGGGCCTGGCCCTGGACAAGCAGCAGCACATGAACCCGGTCTTCGGCCTCGGCGACCCCGCCGGCGCGGACCTCCTGGGCCTGCTCGCGGACCGGGTTGCCGGCGCCGACGTCGACACGGCGCAGATCGGCGGCTACGACATCGTCATCGCCGACACCCAGGCCCCGGCCGTGTTCGGCGCCCGCGGCGAGTTCTTCGCCTCCGGCCGGCTGGACAACCTCTCCGCCACGCACGCCGGGCTTGCCGCCCTCATCGCGCACGCCTCCGCCCCGGTGCCGCCGGAGGGCCCGATCGCCGTGCTTGCCGCGTTCGACCACGAGGAAATCGGCTCCGCCTCCCGCTCCGGTGCCTGCGGGCCCGTCCTCGAAGACATCCTGGTCCGCATCTCCGACGGGCTCGGTGCCACCGCGAGCCAGCGCCGGCAGGCGTTCGCGGCGTCGTTCTGCGTCTCCGCCGACGCCGGGCACGCCGTGCACCCCAACTACCCCGAGCGCCACGATCCGGCCAACCGGCCCGTCCTGAACGCCGGGCCGCTGCTGAAGATCAACGCCAACCAGCGCTACGCCACGGACGCGGCCGGTGCGGCGCTCTGGGCCGGGCTCTGCGCCGGCGCCGGAATCCCGTACCAGGAGTTCGTCTCCAACAACGTGATGCCCTGCGGCTCGACGATCGGCCCGCTCACCGCCACCCGGCTAGGGATCCGGACGGTCGACGTCGGCGTGCCACTGCTGTCGATGCACTCGGCCCGCGAGCTGTGCGGCGTCGAGGACCCGCACCGGCTCGCTGCCGTGACCGAACTGTTCTTCCGTACCGCGGCCCGTCCGGCCCCCGCGGCGTCCTAGGAGCCGGCGAGGCCGATCACGAGGTTGATGGTGGCGGCCAGGATGACGGTGCCGAACAGGTAGGACAGCAGGCTGTGCTTGAGGGCCTCGGCGCGGATCGCGTGGTTTTTCAGGGCCGTGTCAGACACCTGGTAGGTCATCCCAAGGCTGGTGGCGAGGTAGGCGAAGTCGGTGTACTGCGGCGGTTCGTCCTGGTTGAAGTCGATGCCGCCCACCGCGGCCCCCGCCTTGGGCGCGGTGCTGTAGTAGAGCCCGGCGTACCGGACGGTGAAAAGCGTCTGCACCAGCATCCAGGCCAGCGCGACGGACGCGAGGGCCAGCAGGCCCCCGCCAAGCCGCGATCCGCCGTCGTTGCTGCTGTGCGAATCGAGCACGACGGCGGCCACGGCCGCGAGGCTGGCGACGTTGGCGGCCAGGATCATCAGGTCCGTGACGCTGCGGGATGGATCCTCCGAGGTCGCGTGGGCCTCGGTGCCGGCGGCGTCCAGCGGGCCTATCACGATCCATACCCAGACCACATAGGTAAGCGCGGCGCTGCTCCAGCCCACCGCCGGGGCCTCCACCCAGCGCCCGGCGAGCCCCGACGTGCCGGCAGCAAGCAGCCCGGCCAGCACCATCACGGCGAAGCGCAGCCGGCTGCGGTGGATCGTCGTTGCCGTTGAACGGGAGGGCGAACCAGTACTCATGCCCCGATCATGGCACACGCGCCCGGGGGGTTATCCACATGCCGGGCGGGGCGCTTCCGCCGCGGGCGCGGCGGGGCTTACGGTGGCGGAATAAGAAATCGCCGAAACCCGCCCGGATGCACTAAGCTATTGAAGTCTGTGCTGCGCCCTGCCTCCGTTCCGGGGGCGATGTGCCGCACCGGTACCGCAAATGAACCTCCTGTTACGGAAATGCCGTAACCGCTTAGCCCAAAGGAGGTGGGTTCACATATGCGTCCTTACGAATTGATGGTAATCATCGACCCCGAGGTCGAAGAGCGTACCGTTGAGCCGTCGCTTCAGAAGTTCCTGAACGTCATCACCAACGATGGTGGAACCATCGAAAAGGTTGACATCTGGGGCCGTCGTCGACTGGCTTACGAAATCCAGAAGAAGTCCGAAGGTATCTACGCCGTGGTGAACTTCACCGCTGAGCCGGCTACCGCCAAGGAACTTGACCGCCAGCTGAGTCTCAATGAGACCATCATGCGCACCAAGATCACCCGCCCCGAAGAGCAGAAGGTTGTTGCTGAGTAATCAGCTCCACCCCTCAATCTTTAACCCCGCAGGAACGAACAAGGAGGCAGTAGATGGCAGGCGAAACCACTATTACGGTCATCGGTAATCTCACCAATGACCCCGAACTGAGGTTCACACCGTCCGGTTCGGCAGTAGCGAACTTCACCATCGCGTCTACTCCGCGCACCTTCGACCGCCAGTCCAATGAGTGGAAGGACGGGGAAACCCTGTTCCTCCGCGCGTCGGTATGGCGCGAAGCAGCCGAAAACGTCGCCGAGTCCCTCACCAAGGGCATGCGCGTGATCGTTTCCGGCCGCCTGAAGAGCCGTTCCTACGAAACCAAGGAAGGCGAGAAGCGCACCGTTATCGAGCTTGAGGTCGACGAAATCGGCCCCAGCCTGCGCTACGCCAACGCCAAGGTCAACCGCACCCAGCGCTCCGGCGGTCAGGGTGGCCAGGGCGGCTTCGGCGGCGGCAACAGCGGCGGTTTCGGTGGCAACTCTGGTGGAAACCAGGGCGGCGGCAACTCCGGCGGAAGCTGGGGCGGCAACCAGCCCGCGCAGCAGGATGATCCCTGGGCCACGCCCGGGGTCAGCAATGCAGGCGGCGGCTGGGGCAACGGCCCGGATTCCGAACCTCCCTTCTAAACAACATCTAAGGTCCGACGTCGGGACCCGCGACGCTGCCGCATGGCAGCGGCGCGACGACCGCCGCGGACCACCACCATCCCGTGGATCAATATCCACGGGCTCCCTAGAATAGGAGCTCCACGATGGCTAAGGCTGAACTCCGTAAGCCCAAACCAAAGTCCAACCCCTTGAAGGCCGCTGACATCACTGTCATCGACTACAAGGACGTAGCATTGCTGCGCAAGTTCATCTCCGACCGCGGAAAGATCCGCGCCCGTCGCGTCACTGGCGTCACGGTGCAGGAACAGCGCAAGATCGCCCAGGCAATCAAGAACGCCCGCGAAGTTGCTCTGCTGCCTTACTCCGGCGCTGGCCGCGGCTAAGGAAGGGATTAACTAACATGGCAAAGCTCATTCTGACCCACGAAGTAACCGGTCTCGGCGCTGCTGGCGACGTTGTCGAGGTCAAGGACGGTTACGCACGTAACTACCTGCTGCCCCGCAACTTCGCCCTGACCTGGTCCAAGGGTGGCGAGAAGCAGGTTGAGTCCATCAAGGCTGCCCGTGCCGCCCGCGAGCACGCTTCCCTGGAAGACGCTCAGAAGCAGGCCGCTGCACTGCAGGCCAAGCCGGTCAAGCTCGTTGTCAAGGCTGGCGAGACCGGACGCCTGTTCGGCACCGTCAAGCAGGGCGACGTGGCCGACGCTGTTGAGGCCGCTGGCCTTGGCCGCATCGACAAGCGCAAGGTTGAACTGCCGGCTCACATCAAGTCGACCGGTTCTTACCAGGCCAACGTCCGTCTCCACGACGACGTTTCCGCTGTGATCGAGCTCGACGTAGTCACAGGCAAGTAGTCTCTTTGACTGACTGAACTGCTGGAAGGCCCCCGCTTCCGGATTCCCTTGGGAACCGGACGCGGGGGCCTTCTGCTTTAACGCCATCGCGGAGTCAGCCGTGGTGCAGCTCCGTGGTGACGTGCCGGTAGCCGAGCCGGATCAGTTCCGCCAGCACGGCGTCGTCGACGTCGTCCAGCTTGTTGATGTACAGGCAGCCGGCGCCGGTCTTGTGCTTGCCCAGGGCGCCGAGCAGTTCGGCGGCCTGCGGCCCGTACGTGAGGCCGTAGAGCGACAGGCCGGATTTCCTGGGGGAGAACCCGACGGCAGCGGCGTCGCCCTCCCTGCCGCTGGCGTACTTGTAGTGGTAGCGGCCGAAGCCCACTATCGTCGGACCCCACATTTGCGCCGGTTCCCCCGTGATGTCGGACATCAGCGCCAGCAGTCGTAAGCCGTCGCTGCGCCGCACCGGGTGTTCGACGGCGGCGAGGAACTCCTCCACGGACGCGCCGGTTGCCTGGGTCTTGTTTTCTGCCATGCGGGCAGTCTCGCAGATGCGGTCCGTTGCTGTCAGCCGCGCCCTCCGCCCCAGCCGCCGCCGGTGGTAGCCTGCTGCGGTGAACGCCATGCCTGCAGCGCCCCGTCTCCGCCCCTTCGCCCAGGTGGATGTGTTCACCGACGTGCCCTACCGGGGCAACCCGCTGGCCGTCGTCGTCGACGCTGAGGGCCTCGACGGCGGGACCATGCAGCAGTTCGCCAACTGGACCAACCTTTCCGAGACCACCTTCCTGCTCCCGCCGACGCATCCGGAGGCCGACTACCGGGTCCGGATCTTCACGGGCACCGAGGAATTTCCCTTTGCCGGCCACCCCACCCTGGGCTCGGCGCACGCGTGGCTCGAAGCCGGCGGCGTCCCCGGCCGGGACGGCATCCTGGTCCAGGAATGCGCGGCCGGGCTGGTCAGGGTAAAGCGCGACGGCGGCCGGCTGGCCTTCGCGGCCCCGCCGCTGACCTGCTCGGGTGCCGTGGCGGAGGAGGACCTGGTCCGTATCGCCGCCGGGCTCGGGTTGCCCCGGGAAGCGCTGCTGGACGCCTCGTGGCTGGTCAACGGCCCGCAATGGATCGGCGTGCTGCTCGAGTCCGCCGAACAGGTGCTGGCCATCAGGCCGGACTACGCCGCGATGGAGGGGCTCAAGGTGGGGGTGATCGGCCCGCACCCGGGAGGATCCGCCGTCGACTTCGAGGTGCGGACGTTTATTCCCGGGGACGCGGCCGCGGAGGACCCCGTCACCGGCAGCTTCAACGCCGGGGCCGCGCAGTGGCTGATCCGCAGCGGACGCGCCCCCGAGTCGTACCTCGCGGCGCAGGGAACGGTGCTGGGCCGGGCCGGCCGGGTCCACGTCGACGCGCTGGGTGACGACATCTGGATCGGGGGCAGCTCGGTCAGCTGCATCGAGGGGTTCGTCCTGCTCTGACCGGGCCCGGGGACGGGAATAAACGGGTGATGCCGCCGCTTCTATAGGTAGATGCAAACGCATGTAATAGCGTTGCTGAACTGGATTCGAACTAGGAGCACACCGTGGAAACCCGCCGTATCACCGTTCTCTCCGCCGGTCTTGGCGTCCCCTCGTCGTCCCGCCTGCTGGCGGACCAGCTGGCGGCCGCGGCCGAACGCCAACTAACCGGCGCGGGCTATGCCGTAACGGTCGACGTCGTCGAACTGCGGGACCTCGCGGTCGAGATCGCCAACAACTTTGTAACCGGCTACGCCGCACCGCGCCTCGCCGAGGTGATTGCCGGCGTTGAGGCCTCCGACGGCATCATCGCCGTCAGCCCGGTCTTCAGCGCCTCCTACAGCGGTCTGTTCAAGTCATTCATCGACGTGCTGGACCCGAAGTCCCTGGACGGCAAGGCGGTGCTGCTGGGCGCCACCGGCGGCACCGACCGGCACCAGATGGTGCTGGACTACGCCATGCGCCCGCTGTTCAGCTACCTGCGCACCCGGACCGCTGCCACCGGCGTCTTCGCCGGCCCCCAGGACTGGGGAACCACGGGCGAGGGCGGATCGCCGCTTTCGGTGCGGATCGACCGCGCCGCAGGGGAGTTCGCCGCCCTGCTCGACGGCGCCCAGCCGCGGCCGCGCCAGGCTGCGTTGGAGTCCTTGCCGTTCGAACAGCTCCTCGCGGGGATCTCCGGCGGCAACTAGCGCGGCTCCCGGCGGGCGGCCCGCCTGACCGGGCGGGGCTGAACTTATTCGGCGCCCGGTTCGTTGTGCGGGACATGAAATGTCCTGTGGATTCCGTAGACCTGGTAATGAGCGAACGAAGCGGCGTGGAGATTGACTACTGCCCGCAGTGCCGCGGCGTGTGGCTGGACCGCGGCGAGCTCGACAAGATCATCGACCGCGCGGCGGAGGGCCTGGCCCCGGCCGCCCCGGCCGCCCCCGCCCCGGCGCCGACCCCGCCGGGACACATTCCGCCGCCGCCCTACAACCTGGACCCGCGCCGGGATGACCGCCGCCCGGACGACCGGCGCTTCGACGACCGGCGCCACGATGAGCGCCGCGACCGGCCACGGTATGACCAGCCGCGCTACGACGACCGCCGCCGGCCCAAGAAAAAGGAAGGCTGGCTCGGGGACCTGTTCGACTTCTAGGCGCGGCCCGTCGCCGCGCCGGTCATTCCTCGAGCAGGGCGATGAACTCGCGCGCCTGCTTGAGGGTGATGTCCGAGTGCCGGGTCAGCGCGGCCGCCGCACCCTCGGTGTCGCCGCTCCTGGCCAGCGTGCGGATGCGGCCGTAGATCTCGTCGTTGAGCATGTTGCTGCTGACCTCGCGGGTGACTTCGCCCTTGCTGGCGATTGCGCGGTACCGGTAGGGGAAGCGCTGCGGCGCGTCCTCGTCGTCGTCGTGCGCGGGCTGCCGGGGCGCCTCGCGGGGCCGGTACGGCTGCGGGTGTGCGGCCAGGGCCCCCACCGCGTCCCGGGAGGCGCGCAGGCCCTCCCCGGTGGCTTCCAGGTAGAGCTTGATGGCCGCCATGGCCTGGCCCTGGGCAATCAGGGCGTACAGCCGGCGGTGCTGTTCCTGGTCCAGCTTGGCCGCGGCGGTGCGGGCGAGTTCCGCCGAATTGCGGATGGGCTTCGGGGACTCGTCCGGCCGGGCGGCCGGGCGGCGGCGCCCCAGGGCGCGCGCGGCCAATACGACGGCGACGCCCGCGAGCACGAGGATCAGGAGGGGGACGAGCAGGGCTTCCATGGACTACAGCCGATCTATGTAATTCTTGGCGGTTAAGAGGTCTGAGTGGGTGGCCTGGCGCAACAGCTTGATCGCCTGCAGTTTGTGCCCGGAGCGGGCAAGGGACTGCAGCTGAAGGGTGAACTGGGGGCTGAGCTGGCCGCCGGGCAGCACGGCCCCACCCAGAGCCGCGCGGGCGTGCTCCTGCTGCTGCGAATGCTGCTGTTCGTTCTGGCTCGGACGGGTTGAAGCGTCCACGCGGGCCCGCGCGGCCAGGGCCGCCTTAACCTGGGCCTCGTAGTGGGCGCGGGAACGCACCGCCAGTTCGAGCTGGTAGCGCTCGGCGTCGGAGATGCCGAGGTTGCGCGGTTTCAGTGCCGCGGCCACTGCCCACGGGATGCCCGCGAGGATGAGGGCAGGCAGTATGACTATCAAGACGTCGCCCATGGCCACAGCTTATGCCAGTTGGCAGTTATCCACAGTACATTCCGGGTTTCGCATACACGCCGCCGCCCGGGACTTCAATGAGGCCGCAAATCGGTGACGTGCATCACAAAATTCGCATATTTGGGCTGTTGTGTGGCCCGGCCTCGCGGGTGCTATCCCCAGCCGCCGCGGTGCGGGCTGTGGATGAAGGGGTGGCAAATTTCTTTTTCGTCCACAAGGGAAAAGTGGTATTTCCGCAGGTCAGTGGCCTATAGAGCGGCAAACAATTCTTCTATCCACAGTTGTTCCCACAGGCTGTGCACAAGCAGGGGCCACTAGTCCACAACTTATCCACAGGAGAGCCGGGAAGCCGGGTTGGAGCCTGCCCGATCGGGGGCTAACGTTGCGGGTGTCCGGCCGCGGGGTACCGGCCTCCGGTCCCGCCGCGCGGCCCGGCCCCACCGGTGGAACCGTCCGGCGAGACCTGGCCGGCGCCGGTCCTGCGGGGCAGCACAGACTGTCGGTGCGTGCTGATACGAATTAACCGGCGGGTGCCTGCAGGCGCGTGGCACCTTTTGCCGGAACCCAGGCACCACAACACATGGCTTATCCGCCGGCAGGGAACGCGACCCCGCCGGAACACAATGAAGGACGGCAGTTTTGTCAGTTACGCATCTGGACTCGGTCGAGGGCACCCGGGGGGCCGAAGGCAGCCGCAAGCCTCCGCAGGACATCCCGGCGGAGCAGTCCGTGCTGGGCGGCATGATGTTGTCCAAGGATGCCATCGCGGACGTTGTGGAGATCCTGCGCGGCCAGGACTTCTACCGCCCGGCACACGAGACCATCTACGAGGCCATCATCGACCTCTACGGCCGCGGCGAGCCTGCCGACGCCGTCACCGTCTCGGACGAGCTGACCAAGCGGGGCGAAATCAACCGGATCGGCGGCCCGGCCTACCTCCACGAGCTGATCCAGACCGTTCCCACCGCGGCCAACGCCGGCTACTACGCCGAGATCGTGGCCGAACGGGCCGTCCTCCGCCGCCTGGTCAATGCCGGCACCAAAATCGTCCAGCTGGGATACGGCCAGGACGGGGAGGTGGAGGATCTGGTCAACCAGGCCCAGGCCGAGGTCTACGCCGTGGCCGAGCGCCGCACCGCCGAAGACTACGTTGTGCTCAAGGACGTGATGGAATCCACGGTCGATGAGATCGAGGCGTCCGGGCACCGTGGCGAGGGCATGGTGGGCGTCCCCACCGGGTTCTATGAACTCGACGAACTGACCCACGGCCTGCACCCGGGCCAGATGATCGTGATCGCCGCGCGCCCCGCCGTCGGTAAGTCCACCTTCGCGCTGGACTTCGCCCGCTCCGCGGCCATCAAGAACAACCTCGCCACCGTGATGTTCTCCCTGGAAATGGGCCGGAATGAGATCGCCATGCGCCTGCTCTCGGCGGAGGCAACGATCGGCCTGCAGGATCTGCGCAAGGGCACCATCAAGGACGAGCAGTGGTCCAAGATCGCCACCACCATGGGCCGGATGAACGATGCGCCGCTGTTCATCGATGACAGCCCCAACATGTCGCTGATGGAGATCCGGGCCAAGTGCCGCCGGCTGAAGCAGCAGCACGACCTCAAGCTGGTCATCCTCGACTACCTGCAACTGATGAGCTCGGGCAAGAAGGTCGAATCCCGCCAGCAGGAAGTCTCGGAGTTCTCGCGTGCGCTGAAGCTGCTCGCCAAGGAGCTCCAGGTGCCCGTGATCGCGCTGTCACAGCTGAAC
The DNA here is from genome assembly GCF_040137805.1 of Pseudarthrobacter sp. B907. NCBI lineage: Bacteria > Bacillati > Actinomycetota > Actinomycetes > Micrococcales > Micrococcaceae > Pseudarthrobacter > Pseudarthrobacter sp. B907. The sequence continues at coordinate 65,781 of NZ_JBEEQE010000006.1, forward strand.
CGTGGCTCCGAGCAGCGCCAGGACAAGCGCCCCATGGTCTCGGACCTCCGTGAGTCCGGCTCGATCGAGCAGGACGCCGACATGGTCATCCTGCTGCACCGCGAAGACGTCTACGACAAGGAGTCCCCGCGCGCCGGCGAAGCGGACATCCTGATCGCCAAGCACCGTAACGGCCCCACCAAGGACATTGTGGTGGCCTTCCAGGGCCACTACTCCCGGTTCGCGAACATGGCGGGCGACGCCGGCGGCGGCGGAGGCTTCTAGAGCAGGTGGTTGGGCAGCCGGTTTCCGGGCGCCCGGCCCCTGATCTCCAGCAGTTCACGGGCGTGCGCATGCAGCCGCCTGTCCTCCCCGGACACCGGAACCCACTGCGGAATCGGCACGGACGTGCCGCTTTCGTCGCGGGCCACCATCACCGTCAGGCAGTACGTGGTGAGGTTCAGTTCGTGGCCCTTGGGGTCACCGGAACGGACATGGACCGCGATGTGCATGCCCTTCGTCCCGGTGTAGACCAGCCGGGCCTCCACCTCCACGAGGTGGCCGATCAGCAGCGGGCGGTAGAACCGCACGCCGCCGGAGAAGACCGCCACCGTGTCCTTGCCGCAGTAGCGCGAGGCGCAGACGTAGGCGGCCTCGTCGATCCACTTCATCACGATGCCGCCGTGGACCTTGCCGCCCCAGTTCACATCCGTGGGGGCGGCCATAAACCGCAGCGTGACGCGTTCGGCGGTCCCGGCGTCGGTGTATTCCTGCCCGCTCATGGCCTGGACGATGTCCTCACGGACCTTGATCCGCGCCAGGGCGTGGTCGCGCTGCTCGATTTCCGCAGGTGTGGACGGTGCAAACTGCGGGACCGGGATAGGCTTGCCGTCCTCGCCCACCGCCACGAAGATCACCATGCACTGGCTGCGCATGGTGGCCGGGCCGCCCTTGGGGTCGCCGGAGGAGACCACCGTCCGAATGTGCATGGAGGACCGGCCGGTGTAGACGATGGTGGCCGTGACCTCCACCATGTCGCCGCTGTTGACCGGATCCGCAAAGTGGATGTTGCCCACATAGGCGGTCACGCAATAGGACTTCGCCCAGCCGACGGCGGCGGCGTAGGCCGCCTTGTCCACCCACTCCAGCACCGTCCCGGCGTCCACCGAGCCGCTGTGGCCGACGTCCGTGGGGGCGGCGAGGAAGCGCAGGGTGACGGCGTTGGCGGAAGTCTCACTCATGGAAGTGAGTGTACTGACCGGCCGCCTCACCGCCCGCGGCCCGTTGACACATTCGGGGCGCCGGCCGCCACACAGGGCCGCCACACAAGCCCGCCAAAGCCGCCAGACACGACGGCGGGCGGCCACCGTGGGGTGACCGCCCGCCGTCGGACGTACCGGGGGAGCCGCTGCTAGGCCAGGGCGCTGAGCCGGGAGCCGCTGCGGCCGAAGAGGGCCTGGTCCACGGAGACCTTGCCGGCGCCGACGAGGGCCACGGCCAGGGCCGCGGCAGCCAGAATCAGCACCAGTTCGTAGCCGCCCGCGGCGGCGAATATTCCCGCCGGGGCATGTACCAGGAACAGGGCGCCCAGCATGTCGACGGCGAGCAGCACGGCAAAGACGCGGGTCAGCACGCCGAGGATCAGGGCGACGCCGCCGACGAGCTCGAGGGTGGCGATCACCGGAGCGACGAGGTTGGCGGCCGGGACACCCATCTGCGCAAAGGCGGCCTGGGTGCCGGCAATGGTGAATTCGTTGAATTTCTGCCAGCCGTGGGCGGCGAACAGGAAGCCGGTGACGATGCGCAGGATCGTGCGGGCCGTAGTGGTGAGTGTGGGCTGGTTCATGGCATACCGTTCTGGGATCTGAAGGCGGGGGCTGCGCCTTTTACTTGAAGATTCAACTTCTATGATTCAGGTCATTGGTTGAAAAGTCAACTAATGCGACGCAGGGCGACGCCCGCGGGCCGGGCGGGACCGCTAGGGTGGTTCCGTGCCCGCGTCAGCCCCGAGTCCCGTTACGCTTCCACCCCCGGCCCGCCGGCGTGAAATCCTCCGCCTTGCCGTTCCCGCCTTCGGGGCGCTGGTCGCGGAGCCGCTGTTCCTGCTGGCGGACTCCGCCATCGTGGGGCACCTGGGGGTCGCCCAGCTCGCCGGCGTGGGACTGGCCTCGGCGGTTTTGCATACAGCGGTCGGACTCATGGTGTTCCTGGCCTACTCCACAACTCCGGCCGTGGCGCGGGCGGTCGGCAACGGACAGCTGCCCAGGGCGCTGGCGGCCGGCCGCGACGGCGTCTGGCTCGCGCTGCTGCTCGGGCTCGTCCTGGCCGCGGCCGGATTCCTGGCCGCCGAGCCGCTGCTGGACCTGATGGGCGCCCGCGGCGAGGTGCGCACCTATGCCGTGGACTACCTGCGCTTCTCCATGCCCGGCCTGGTGGCGATGCTGCTGGTCTTTGCCGGCACCGGCGTGCTGCGGGGCCTGCAGGACACCCGGACCCCGCTGGCCGTGGCCGCCGCAGGCTTCACCGCCAACATCGCGCTGAACCTTGTCCTGGTCTACGGCCTCCAGCTCTCGGTCACCGGTTCGGCGCTGGGCACCAGCATTGCCCAATGGGGCATGGCGCTGGCCTATGTTGTGATGGTCCAGCGCAACGCCCGCGCCCACGGGGTGTCCCTGCGCCCGGACTGGCGCGGGATCCGGGCGCTGGCCAGGGTGGGCTCCTGGCTGATGCTGCGGACGCTCAGCCTGCGCATCGCCATCCTGGCCACCGTGCTGGTGGCCACCGCCCAGGGCCCGGCCAACCTGGCCGCGCACCAGCTGGCGATGACCATCTTCACCTTCCTCGCATTCGCCCTCGACGCCCTCGCCATTGCCGCCCAGGCCCTCATCGGCAAGGAACTCGGGGCCTCCCGCGCCGCCGCCGCCCGGGAGCTCACCGGCACCATGGTCCGCTGGGGCCTCGGTTTCGGCGCGCTGACCGGGGTCCTGCTCGCCGCCGTCGCCCCGTGGGCCGGGCTCTTGTTCACCCCCGACGACGGCGTCCGGTCCACCCTCACGCTCGCCCTCTGGGTCCTGGCCGCGGGCCAGCCGCTCGCCGGCTACGTGTTTGTCCTGGACGGGGTGCTGATCGGCGCGGGCGATGCGCGGTATCTGGCGATCGCCGGCGTCGTGAATCTGGCCGCCTATCTGCCGCTGCTGCTGGCGGTCCGGCTCTTTGCCCCCGACGGGGCGACCGCGCTGCCCTGGCTCTGGGCCGCCTTCTCGCTCGGCTACATGCTGGCCCGCGCCCTCACACTGGGGCTGCGGGCCCGCACCGACCGCTGGATGCGGCTCGGCGCACACTGACGCGGCCGGGACGCGGCAGCCCCTAAACTGGACGGGTGACTCTCCCCGTATCCCCCCGCACCGCCACTGCCCTGACCGCTGCCGCTGACCTGTGGAAACCCGTGCTGGTCCGGGCCGCCGTCGCGCTGGTGTTCGGCGCCGTCACGGTGTTCTGGGCGGCCCCCTCCGTCGCCGGAATGGGCTGGGCGGGCGGACTCTACCTGCTGGCCAGCGGGGTAGTGCTCATCTGGAGCGTCAAAAAAACCGGCCTGCCGCACGGTGCAGCCGCCGCCAAGACCCTGGCCGCTGCCGGCGCCGTGCTCACGGGGACCGGTGCCGCCGTCGGGCTGCTCCCCGGAAGCCTCGTCTTCGGCACGGTCGGCGCCCTCGGCCTGGGGCTCGCCGGTGCCGCTGAACTCTACCTTGGCCTGGCCACCCGCCGCCGTTCCGTGCTGGCGCGCGACTGGATCGCCTCCGGCGTGATCGGCCTCGGCACCGCGGTGGCGCTGCCCTTCTTCATCGACCTCGGCCCGCACGCGCTGCTGGGTGTTGCCGGCGGCGGCGCGATCATTGGCGGCGTGCTGTGGACCCTGGCGGGGCTGACCCTCCGGCATGATGCGCGGGGGGTTTCCGCGGAGGCCGTAAACTAGAGGGGACAGGTTCTACCCTGCGTAGAACAATCGCGGTATCACGACTGCCACGCCTGCCCGGCGCTGGCGGCAGGAGGAAAGCACCTTGGCAGAGCAGAAATCAGGAGAACGCCGCAGCCTGCGGACCTCGGTCAAGGGACCGCTGATGTTCTCCGCGTTCTGGGCAGTGCTGGCCTTTGTCGCCGTCCTGATTTTCGCCTCCGGTGGCAGCGCCAGGGCCCCCCGCTTCGACCTGGCCTTCACCGGCGCGGGTATCGTCTTCATCGTCACACTCGTGATCGCCGCCATGCTCTCGATGAGCTACAAGGACAACGCCGAGCACCTCGGCAAGGGCTCCGGGGTGAACCTGAGCTCGAAGCGGCCGGGCTCCTCCCACGGCGGCCCCGGCACGCAGCCGGCCCCCGAGGCTGACGACGCCGGCGGCGAACTCCGCTAGGACGCGGCCTTCCGCGCCCGGTAGGCCGCCACATGCGCGCGGTTGGCGCAGTTCCCGGTATCGCAGTAGCGCTTTGAGCGGTTCCGGCTGAGATCCAGCACGACGGCGTCGCAGTCTTCCGCGGCGCAGACCAGCATCCGGTCCATTTCCTTGCTGCGGATCACATCCACCAGGGCCATCGCGGCCTCGGTGCTCATCCGATCGGCCAGCGGAGCTTCCGGCGTGGTCGCGTGCAGGTGCCAGTCCCACTGATCGTGTTTGACCAGTTGCGGGAGCGCCCGGGCCTCACGCAGTAGCCGGTTGACGGTCTCTACTGCGGCGCCCTCGCCGGCCAGCCAGAGAGCGGCCAGTTCGGCACGCAGCCGGTGCACGCTCGCCAGTTCCGCAGCGTCCCGGGTCCGCGAGCCGGTGAAGCCCTCGGCGGCGAGGAAGCGGTCCAGGTCCTCGACGGTGGCCAGCTGCTCCTCCCCGTTGGCCGCCGTGTTGATCAGGCCGACCACCGAGCGCAGCGCAACTTCTGTGTCAGGGGCAAAAACCATCTTGACTCCTTACGTTGGCCGGGCGTACTGTCATGACCATAACCCTACTTTACTCCTGACAGGAGGCAGTCCGTGTCTGCCGCACGCCGCCCCGCCGCGCCCTCGGGCCTGAACCAGCCGACCCGGCACGCCGCCGGCCCAAAGGGCGCAGGCCCAAGGTCCGACGCCACGGGCTTCCTGGCCTCGGGGCTGGGCGTGGCCCTGTTCTCCTCGGCCGTGTTCGGCCTCTCCGGATCCTTTGCCAAGGCGCTGCTGGAGACCGGCTGGACGCCCGGCGCCGCGGTGACCGCGCGGCTCAGCGGGGCCGCGCTGGTGCTGGCCGTCCCGGCCGCCCTCGCCTTGCGCGGCCGCTGGCACCAGCTCCGGGACAACTGGCTCACCGTGCTGCTGTTCGGCCTGATCGGCGTGGCCGCGTGCCAGCTGTTCTACTTCAACGCCGTCGAACGGCTCTCGGTCGGCGTCGCGCTCCTGCTCGAATACCTGGCCCCGGTCATCATCGTGCTGTGGCTCTGGGGGGCCAGCCGGAAGCGGCCGCGGCCGCTCACGATTGCCGGCACGCTGCTCTCGCTCGCCGGACTGGTCCTGGTGCTGGACCTCACCGGGGCGGTGAAGATCGATCTCATCGGTGTGATGTGGGGGATCGCGGCCGCCGTCTGTCTGGCCATCTACTTCTTCATCACGGCCAGGGAGAACGACACCCTGCCGCCGATCGTGCTGGCGTCCGGCGGGCTCGTGGTGGGCGCGCTGGTGATGTGGCTGGCCGCGGCCACCGGGCTGCTGCCGATGGCCGCCAGCCCGGCCGACACCCGGCTGGGCCCCTGGGTCACGCCCTGGTGGGTAGCGCTGGGCGGCCTGGTGGTCCTGGCCACCGTGCTCGCCTACGTGTCCGGCATTGTGGCCGCGCGGGCGCTGGGCTCCAAGGTGGCGTCCTTCGTCTCGCTCACCGAGGTGCTGTTCGCCGTGATCTGGGCCTGGCTGCTCCTCGGTGAGCTACCCGGCCCGGTCCAGCTCCTGGGCGGTGTGCTGATCGTGGGCGGGGTGGTGCTGGTCCGGCTTGACGAGCTCCGGCGGCCCGCCGCGCTGCCCGCGGAACTCGACCACGCGAACGACGTCGAACCCGTGCCCTGAGCGGCCGCGCCCGCCGCGGCGGCGGACGGCCCGGACGCGGGGCTACTTGCCGAAGCTGCGCAGCCGGAGCGAGTTGGCCACCACCAGCACGGAGCTCGCCGCCATCGCCGCGCCCGCGATCATCGGGTTGAGCAGGCCAAGCGCGGCCACCGGGATGCCCACTGCGTTGTAGAAGAAGGCCCAGAACAGGTTCGTTTTGATCGTCGCCAGCGTCCGGCGGGACAGTTCGATCGCCTGTCCGACCTGCCCCAGCTCGTTTCCCATCACGGTCAGGTCCGCAGCCTCGATGGCAACGTCCGTGCCGGAGCCCATGGCAATGCCGAGGTCCGCCTGCGCCAGCGCCGGTGCGTCGTTCACGCCGTCGCCGGCCATCGCCACCGTGGCGCCGCCGGCCTGCAGTTTCCGGACCGCGTCCACCTTGCCCTCCGGCAGCACCCCCGCGAAGACGTCCTCGGCCGGGATGCCAAGGGCGGCGGCAACCTGGCCGGCCACCGCGGCGTTGTCGCCGGTCAGCAGGATGGGCCGCAGCCCCAGCTCGCGGAGCCGGGCGATGGCCGCCGCGGAACCGGGCTTCAGCGTGTCGCGCAGGCTGATGATGCCCGCCGGTTCGCCGTCCACGGCCACCCAGACGGCGGTGGCCCCGGCGTCCTCCGCGGCGGCCAGGGCTTCCTGCTGCGGGCCGGAGACGGTGACGCCGTTCTCCTGCAGCCAGCCGGACCGGCCCACCGTGACGAGGCGCCCGTCCACGCTGCCGCGGACACCGCCTCCCGGCGCCGAGTGGAAGCCGGTGACGGCGGGCAGCGCGGCGTCGCCGCCGTTCTCCTGCCCGGCAGCGAGTGCCGCAGCCGCGATGGCCCGGGCGACGGGATGTTCGGAGGCGGCCTCCGCCGCGCCGGCGAGGCGCAGGACCTCACCCTCGCCGAACGGGGCGAAGGCGCGGGTGCCGTCAACGGCGAGGTGGCCGGTGGTGACGGTGCCGGTCTTGTCCAGCAGGATGGTGTCCACGGTGCGGGTGTCCTCGAGCACCTGCGGTCCCTTGATCAGGATGCCCAGCTGGGCGCCGCGGCCGGTCCCGGTGAGCAGGCCGACCGGGGTGGCCAGGCCGAGGGCGCACGGGCAGGCGATGACCAGCACGGCGACGGCGGCCGTGAAGGCGGCGCGGAGCTCGGCGTCGTTGACGGCGGGGCCGGCGGCGAGCAGCCAGGCAGCGAAGGTGGCCGCGGCGATGGCGAGGACCACGGGGACGAAGACGGCGCTGATCCTGTCCGCGAGCCGGGCGATCGGCGCCTTCCCGGACTGCGCCTGGGAGACCAGCCGGCCCATCTGGGCCAAGGTCGTGTCTGCGCCCACCCGGGTGGCGCGGACCAGGATCCGGCCGGAGGTGTTGATCGTGGCGCCGGTGACCGGGCTGTCCGGCCCGACCTCCACCGGCACCGATTCCCCGGTAACGAGCGAGGCGTCGACGGCGGACGTGCCCTCGATCACCACCCCGTCGGTGGCGATCTTCTCGCCGGGGCGGACGACGAGGACGTCCCCGACCCGGAGCCTCTCCGCGGGCACCTTGAACTCGAGCCCGTCCCGGAGCACGGCCGCGTCCTTGGCGCCCAGGTCCAGCAGGGCCTTTAGCGCGTCGCCGGCCTTCTGTTTGGCGTTTGCCTCCAGGTAGCGCCCGAGCAGCAGGAAGGTGGTGACGACGGCGGCGACCTCGAAGTACAGTCCGCCGGAGCCCATGCCCTCCATGCCCGGGTGCTCGGTCAGGCGGGGATCGGCCAGCAGCTGCCACGCCGAGAAGGCGTAGGCGGCCGTGACGCCGATTGACACGAGCGTGTCCATGGTGGAGGACAGGTGCCGGGCATTCACCGCGGCGGCCCGGTGGAACGGCCAGGCCGCCCAGCTGACCACGGGCAGCGCCAGGGCGCCGGCAACCCAGCCCCAGTTCGGGAACTGGAAAGCCGGGAACATGGAGATCAGGAACACCGGGACGGTAAGGGCGGCCGCGGCCATCAGGCGGGGACCCAGCGTCGTCGACGGGCCTGCGGCCGGCGCCTCGGCTGCCGCGTCCCGGGGCGTCTTGAGCGTGGCCTTGTAGCCGGCGGCGTTCACCGTGGCGGTGATTTGCTCGTCCGTGATGCCTGCCGGAACGGTGACCCGGGCGGACTCCAGCGGCAGGTTGACGGAGGCGGTGACGCCGTCGAGCTTTCCGAGCTTGCGTTCGACCCGGCCCACACAGGAGGCGCAGGTCATGCCCTCGATGTCGAGTTCAATCACCCGGCTTCCGGGCTGGTCCAGCAGTTGCGCGTTGCTCACGGTATCTACCCCTTCGGTCCTGATCGGTAAGTGCTGCCCGGCGGCGGGCTCAGGCCTCGTTCGCTACCACCAGGTAGCCGGCTTCGGCGACCGCTTCGCCGATCTCGGCGGGCGAGAGCGGCTTGTCGGAGGTGATCGTCACGGTCGAGACGCCGCCGGCGTTCAGGTCGACGTCGACGCTTTCGACACCGGCCAGCGCCTCGAGTTCCTCGGAAACGGAGGACACGCAGTGCCCGCACGTCATGCCGGATACTTCAACGGTGGTGGAAACGGTGCTCATGGCTAGCTCCTTGGTGGGGGACTGGGGGTTGCCCAGCCCGATGGTGTGGTGAGTGGTGTTGCCGCTACCGCAGCAGGCGCCCGATGGCATCGGTGGCCTCCTTCACTTTGAAGTCGATGGCTTCAGCCCGAAGTTCCGGATCCGGCTCCGCCGCCGCACCGACCACGCAATGGCCGATGTGCTCCTCCACCAGCCCGAGGCTGACGGCGTGCAGGGCCTTGGTGACGGCGGCGACCTGGGTCAGGATGTCGATGCAGTACTTGTCCTCATCGACCATCCGGGCGATGCCGCGGACCTGCCCCTCGATCCGTTTGAGCCGCTTGAGGTAGGCATCCTTGTTGGCGGAGTAGCCGTGCTGCTGGGGCGCGGTGCCTTCCAGGGCGGCCGTGGCGGAGGCGTCGGACTCGTTCATGCCCCCAACATATACCCCCTAGGGGTATCTTGCAAGTACCCTCCGGGGGTATCGTGGCCGCGCCCGGCCGGACCCGGAAATTAAAGAGCTCCGGAGTGCGTTATTGGGGGATACGCACTCCGGAGCAGCTATGGGGTAGGGGGTTTCCCGCCTACGACTACAACCTTACTTGGCGGTAGCGACGATGCGCCAGCACCTCGAATAACTACTTTCGCTTTATTTTCCCGGGTCCGGCCGGGGCCCGAATCCCCGGGAGGCCGGGCCGTCCGCTGACAGCTGGCCGGCATGGAAATCGAAGTGGTCAACCGGGTAGGCGTAGACGTCCGCCAGCGACATCCTGGGCCGGAAAAACGGATCCCAGCGCTCGGGAAAAGACATGCAGCGGCCCAGTTGTCCGGGGGTCTCGCTCGCCAGGCGGCGCTCCAAAGCCGAGGTGGTGCGGCGGAGTTTCGCGGCCATCCGGCGGCGGTTGAACACGCGGGCGCCGGCCTTTGAGCCCCAGTAGTTGACGACGTCGAACGGGGCCGTCCCGGCGTTGAGAAGCCGCGCGAAGCCGCGGTTGACGGGAAGCGGCAGCCGGCCAAAGACGCGCACCAGCGGCAGCAGCGCCAGCACCACCATGTAGCCGAACACCATGTGGTAGAGCAGTTCCTCGTTGCTCCAGCGGGTTCCTGCGCTGCGCCGCCGCAGCCACTCCGGCGTGGCGGCGGCCAGGCAGGCCTCCAGCTCGGCGCAGTTCCGGCGGTAGCCGGCGGCCACGTCCGCGCGGTCAAAGCGCTCAAAGGGAACAGGGCTGTTGGGGCGGCCTTCGGGAGCGGCGGGGTCAGGAACCACGGCGGGACCCGCCCGGTCCGCTGGCACGGGCGGGAACGATCAGGATGGGCCGGTCCTGGTGGTGGCTCAGCCAGGCGGCCACCGAGCCGTTAAGGGCGGCGGTGATCCGGTGCCCCAGCCCGGGTTCGGGGGTGCCCACCACGATCATGGCTGCGCCGGCGTCCGCCGCCAGCCGCCCGAGCGCCCGGGCCGGATCCCCGGCCAGGGTCCGCAGGCTCCACTCGACGCCGGGACCCTCGCAGGCCGCGGCAATCTCGGAGCGCAGGCGCTCCGTCTGCGCCCGGAGTCCCTCGTTGTCCGCCTCGGGGTGCAGCGAGAGCCGGTGGGCGGAACGGGCCGGATCCCACTCCACCAGGTAGCTGGCCTCGTCGACGAAGGCGCAGACCAGCGGCGCGGCAAGGACCCGGGCCAGCTCCACGGCGGTTTCGAGCACCTCGGGCGACCGTCCGGGGAGGACACCGACAACCAGCGGTGGATGGGGCGTGCGCTCGGCGGGCATGGTCCATTTTTGCCCACATCCGGGCTGTCCGGCTAGGGCCATCCTGCCCGAGGCAGCTCTTGCCGGGGTGCTCAGTGCCGCCGACCTGGACTTCGTCGAGACCCAGTCAGAGTTCGTCGACTGAATGGGGCTTAAACCATTGCGGCGGCCGGGCCGGGGTGGTTGCATGTAGGGCATGGCTACCGCAGAGAGTTACGTCCTGGCGATTGGAACCAAGAAGGGCCTTTGGCTGGCAACCAGCCCGGACCGCCGAAACTGGTCGCTGTCCGGCCCACACTTCCTGATGAGCGAGGTCCCCAGCATCGGCATCGATACCCGCGACGGCCGGACGCGGATCCTGGTCGGGGTCCGCTCGGAGCACTGGGGACCCACGGTCTTCCATTCCGACGACCTCGGCGAAACCTGGCACGAGCCCGAAAACGGCGCCATCCGATTCCCCGAGGACACGGACGCCGCACTGGAGCGCGTCTGGCAGATCCACCCCGACGCCGAGTCCCGCCGCGGCGTCGTGTGGGCCGGCTGCGAGCCGATTTCTGTCTGGAAGTCCACCGACGGCGGTGAGCACTTCGAACTCAACCGCGGCTTGTGGGACCACCCGCACCGGAGCGAATGGGGGGCCGGCTACGGCGGGGCCGCGGCCCACTCGATCGTCGTCAACCCCGACGGTGACAAGGTGCACGTGGCGATGAGCACCGGCGGCGTCTACCGCTCGCTCGACGGCGGCACCTCGTGGGAGCCGCGGAACAAGGGGATCTCGGCCCGCTTTAACCCCGACCCCTACCCCGAATTCGGCCAGTGCGTCCATAAGATCGCGGCGGACGCCGCCGTCGACGGCCGCCTGTACGCCCAGAACCACCACGGCGTCTACCGCAGCGACGACGGCGCCGAAAGCTGGGAGTCGATCGCCGAGGGCCTGCCGGCGGACTTTGGCTTCGTGATGCTCACGCATCCGCGCCGCTCCGGCACAGCATGGGTCATCCCGCTCAAGGCCGACGGGGAACGTATCCCGCCGGACGGCAAGCTCGCCGTGCACCGGACCGACGACGCCGGGGCGAGCTGGAAACGGCTGGATGACGGCCTTCCGCAGGCCGAGTTCAACGCCGTGCTCCGCGACGCGGCCTGCGTCGACGCGGCCGAACCCGCCGGCGTCTACTTCGGCACCCGCGGCGGCAGCGTCTACGCCAGCGCGGACGAGGGCGACCACTTCACCGAGGTGGCCTCGCACCTGCCGGACGTGCTCTGTGTCCGGGCCGCGCAGGTGACCGGCGCCCGGGTGACCGGCGGCCACGCGGACGCCCTCGCCGGGGCCGAGGTTGCCGGGTGAGGCGCACCGTTGCCTGACATCAGCGTGGTGCTCCCCAGCGTGCTGCAGCCCCTGGCCGGCGGGCAGTCCGTCCTGACTGCGCCCGCAGAGGGGGCCGTGAGCGTCCGGTGGCTGCTGGACGCGGTGGCCGGTGACTTCCCCGCGCTGTCCAGGCGGCTGCGGGACGAGACCGGTGCCGTCCGCCGTTTCGTGAATATCTACGTCAACGGCAACGAAATCCGGCGCCTGCAGGGCCTGGGCACCGAGGTGGCCCCGGGCCAGGAAGTGCTGATCATCCAGTCCGTGGCCGGCGGCTAACGCCTCAGGCCACGCGCCAGAGGCTGCATTCGTCCGTGTTGACGGCCTTGCGCGTGCCGGACTGCCGGTCCAGGATCCAGACAACGCCGATTCCCGGTGCCGTCTCCTGCACGCAGCCGCGGCGGATTACAACGTCGTCGTAGTTCGGTCCGACCCGCAGCCGCGCCTCGATCTCGTCGCCGCGGTGCAGCTGGTCAAGGGCGCGGACTCTGGTGATCTGGGCTTTGGCTTCCTTCAACATCGCTGGCCTCCTGGACTGGAGCTGGTGCCTGCTCTTGCCGGCACTTCCAGTGTCCGGCGCCAATGTTGCCGCCGCGTTTCCGCCCGGTAAGCGCTGGGTTAGTTTTCCGCGGGGCGCCTCCTGAGGGGTTCCGGCTGCCGGGCGGGGCGTTCAGGGGCTCAGCCGGTCCTCCGGATGGTGGATCCGGAACCAGCGGTAACCGTAACGGCCCAGCTCCAGTTCGAAGCCGCCGTCGTCCTGAAGCGGGATATCCTCGCCGTCGAGCAGGTCCTGCAGCACCGCGCCGGCGTAGGAACGGCCGGGCTCCCCGAGTGTGGCCGCGCTTGCGGTGACCGAGGCGGGTTCGGCCCCGAAGTTGTGCGCGAGGAGGAGGGCGGAGTCGTCCCGGCTGCAGCGGTGCAGCAGCACCCGGGCGACAGGCTGCTTGACCAGCTCGAACCGGCCCCAGCCGAGCTCGGGACTTTCGCGGTAGCGCTGGATGAGCACCGCGATGAAGTTCCACAGCGACTCCGGATCCCGTTTGGCCGCGGCGGCGTTGATGTTCTTGGGTCCGAAGTAGCCGTCCACCACCCGGGCCACCAGCTCCCGCTCGGGGGCGGTGGAGAAGCCGCCGTTGGCGGTGTCGTTCCACTGCATCGGGGAGCGGACGGCGGAACGTCCGTCCGCCCGCAGGTCCTCGCCCATCCCGAGCTCCTCGCCGTAGAAGAGCACGGGGGTGCCGGGCAGCGAGAACATCAGCGAATAGACCATGCGGATCCGGGCCGGGTCGCCGTCGAGCATGGTCGGCAGCCGGCGCCGGAGCCCGCGGCCGTACATTTGCATGTCCTCATCCGGTCCGAAGGCGGCAAAGACTTCCTCCCGCTCCGAGTCGCTGAGCTTGTCCAGGGTCAGTTCGTCGTGGTTGCGGACAAACATGGCCCACTGGTTGTCCGGATGGATTGCCGGCCGGGAGGCCAGCGTCCGGGCCAGCGGCCTGGCATCCCCGCGCGCCAGCGAGAGGTACATGTTCTGCATGGAGAGAAAGTCGAACTGCATGTTCAATTCATTGCCCGCCGCGCCGCCAAAGTACTTGAGCTGCTCCTTGTAGGGCAGGTTGACCTCGCCGAGCAGCACTGCGCTGCCGTGCCGGCGGTTCAGGAAGCTGCGCAGGGCGCTGAGATAGTCGTGCGGATCAATGCGGGCGCGCTTGTCCCTGGGTTCGCCCCGCAGTTCCAGGAAAAACGGGACCGCATCGAGCCGGAAGCCGTCGAGTCCCAGCTGCAGCCAGAAGCCCATGGACTTGGCGATCTCGTCCCGGACTGAAGGATTCATCACGTTCAGGTCGGGCTGGAATTTGGCGAACATGTGCAGGTACCACTCGCCGGTGGACTTGTCCTTGGTCCAGATGGACGTTTCCTCGCCGGGGAACACCACCTGGTCCGAGGTGTCCGGCGGGGTGTCCTTGCGCCACACGTAGTAGTCCCGGTAGGGGTTGTCCACCGATTTGCGGGCTTCCACGAACCAGGGGTGCTTGTCCGAGGTGTGGTTGATGACAAAGTCAGCGATCACCCGGATGCCGCGGTCATGCGCCGTGCGGATGAATTCCACGACGTCGCCGAGGGTGCCCAGCCGGCCGTCGACACCGTACATGTCGGTGACGTCGTACCCGTCGTCGCGGTCCGGCGAGGGGTAGAAGGGCATCAGCCAGATGCAGGTGACGCCCAGGGCGGCCAGGTAGTCCACCCGCTGGGTCAGGCCGGCGAAGTCCCCGGTCCCGTCGCCGTCGTCGTCGAAAAAAGTCTCCGGGTCCAGGCAGTAGATCACGGCGTTCTTCCACCAGAGGTCGGAGGTCCCGGCGATCCTCATGCCGTCTGCTCGTGCGGGGTGTGGAATCCGGTGGTAGCCATCGTCAATGTCTACCCTCGGTATCCGGGTCTGTCGAGGGCATCCCGCCGGGCAGCAGTCCGGGCCGGGCGCCGGGGGATCGACGCGGGCGGTCCGCCGCGCCAGAATAGGGCCCATGCGACTGCCCCTGATGCCCCCGATCGCGCCGATGCTGGCGAAAGCCGTCGGCGCCCTGCCGGCGGGGGCCATGAGCTTCGAGCCCAAGTGGGACGGCTTCCGGTCCATCATCTTCCGCGACGGTGACGAGGTGGAGATCGGCAGCCGCAACGGCAAACCCCTGACCCGCTACTTCCCGGAGCTGGTGGAGGCGCTGAAGCTGAATCTCCCACCGCGGTGTGTGCTCGACGGCGAGATCATCCTGGTGGGGGCCGCCGGGGACCGCCTTGACTTCGACGCGCTCCAGCAGCGGATCCATCCCGCCGCCAGCCGGGTCCGCCTGCTCGCGGACCAGACCCCCGCGAGCTTCGTCGCGTTCGACCTGCTGGCGCTGGACGAGGAGGATTTCACCGCCCGGCCGTTCGAGGAGCGCCGCGCGGCCCTGGAACGGGTGCTCGCGGGCAGCTCCGCGCCGGTGCACCTGACCGCCGCGACCCGGGACCGGGACACCGCGGGACGGTGGTTCCGGCAGTTCGAGGGCGCCGGCCTGGACGGGATCGTGGCCAAGGCGCTGGGCTCCGGGTACCAGCCGGACAAGCGCACCATGTTCAAGGTCAAGCACGAACGCACCGCGGACTGTGTCCTGGCCGGGTACCGGGTGCACACCTCCGGCCCGGACCGGATCGGTTCGCTGCTGCTGGGACTTTACGACGACGACGGCGTGCTGGCCAACGTGGGCGTGGTGGGTGCATTCCCGATGCAGCGCCGCATGGACCTGTTCGAGGAACTCCAGCCGCTGGTCACCGGTTTCGCGGACCACCCGTGGGCGTGGGCCCGGCAGGAGGAGGGGGCGCGGACGCCGCGCAACGCCGAAGGAAGCCGGTGGAGCGGGGGCAAGGACCTGGGTTTCACGCCGCTGCGCCCGGAACGGGTGGTCGAAGTGAAATATGACCACATGGAGGGGCCGCGGTTCCGGCACACCACCCAGTTCGTCCGCTGGCGGCCGGACCGGGACCCCGCCTCCTGCACCTACGCCCAGCTGGAGGAGCCGGTCAGCTACGACCTGGCCGCGGTGCTCGGCGCCGGCGGGCCGCCGTCCGGCGGCTGAACCGCCCGCCGTCGGGCGCTCCACAGAACGCTCCCGCCCGGTTCCTCCGCCGCCACCCCGGCGACACGCGGAAAAGCCCGGTGTGTTCCGTGAACACACCGGGCTTCCCCCGAAGTAACCGGGCGGGAAGGCCGGGGCCTTAGCGCAGGCCGAGCTCCTTGGTGGGAATCTTGAACGATTCCTTGGCGGTCAGCGCCGAGACGGCGGCGATGGCGCAGATGATCCCGGTGAAGATGGTGATCTGGACCCAGCCGCCGGGCTTGATACCGCCCATGGCCGCGACGATTGCGGGGGCGAAGCCGGCCATCAGGAAGCCGAGCTGGGTTCCGATCGCCAGGCCGGAGAAGCGGACCTTGGTGCTGAACATTTCCGCGTAGAAGGAAGGCCAGACGGCGTTGGAGGCCGCGTAGCCGAAGGAGAAGAAGCCGATCGCGGCCAGGAACATCAGCGGGACGCTGCCGGATTCGAGGCTGAGCAGGAACACCGGGGTCAGCACCGCGCTGGCCAGCGCACCGTAGATGAAGACCGGCTTGCGGCCGATCCGGTCGGCGAGCATGCCGAACAGCGGCTGGGTGCCGAGGGCGACCAGGTTGGCGCCCACCACAAGCCAGAGCGTGACAGTGCCGTCCACGTTGGCCACGTTCTTGGCGTAGCTGATGGCCAGGGTGCCGAACACGGTGGAGACGGCGGCGATGAAGGCACAGGCGACCACTCGCAGCACGTCACGCCAGTGGTGCTTGAGCAGGTCGGCGACGGGGAGCTTGGAGATCTGCGCGGACTTCTGTGCTTCCTCAAATGCCGGCGGCTCGTGCAGGGTGCGGCGGATGAAGAACGCGACCACCACAACGACGGCGCTGAGCCAGAAAGGGATGCGCCAGCCGATGCCGTACTTGACCTCGTCCGGCAGCGCCAGGACGGGGATGAAGACGAGGGCGGCGAGGATCTGGCCGCCCTGGGTGCCGGTCAGGGTCCAGGAGGTGAAGAAGGAGCGGCGGTTGTCCGGGGCGTGTTCGAGGGTCATGGAGGAGGCGCCGGCCTGCTCGCCGGCGGCGGAGAGGCCCTGGCAGAGCCGGGCGATCACCAGCAGCGCGGGCGCCCACCAGCCGACGGTCTTGAAGTCCGGCAGGCAGCCGATCACGAACGTGGAGGCGCCCATCAGCAGCAGGGTGAACATCAGGACCTTCCGGCGCCCCACCCGGTCACCGAAGTGGCCCAGGATCACGGCGCCCACCGGACGTGCCACGTAGGCGAAGCCGAAGGTGGCGAAGGACATGATCGCGGCGTTCGCGTCGGCGTCCGGGAAGAAGACCTTCGGGAAGATCAGGGCGGCGGCGGAACCGAAGATGAAGAAGTCGTAGTATTCGACGGCGCTGCCCAGGAAGCTGGCGAGGGCTGCCTTCTTTGGTGTCCCGGCCGGTGCGGCAGTGCCCGGCGTCGTAGACGGGAGTGTCTGGCTCATGGTGTTCCTTTGTGTGACGACGTTGTCGCGGATGGATCGGGAAGGTCTCACCGGCCGGTGGCTTTAAGTGTGCGGCAGCCGGTGGACCGAGGAAAGACCCGGACTAGTAGCCACATGGTGGGAGCTACTTGTGCGATGTAGCAAGCATGGCTGTGATTGCCATCACTTGTCAACAAAAATAATCATCATCTAGCAATAGCTCTCACCATGTGAGAACATCAATGCATGAGTGTGAACCAAGACACAGAGCCGGCCCCCGCGGCCGAAGCCCCCGGCGGCCCCATGGATGCGGCCGAAGATACTGCCGAGACCTCCGCCCCCGGGACAAAGAAGGCCGCCCGGGAGGATTCCCGCACGGACATGGTGGGCAAGGCCCTGGGGCTGCTGGTCCTGCTGGGGGACGAGCCCCGCGGCGCCAGTGCCGCCGAGCTCTCGCGCCGCGCCGACCTGCCGTTCAGCACCACGTACCGGCTGCTCGGCTCGCTGACCAGGGACGGCTTCGTGGACTACGAGCCGGACGGCCGCCGCTACCACCTGGGCCTGCGCGTTTTCCAGCTCGGCCAGCGGGTGTCCAACCACCACGGCTTCGCCGGCACCGCCCTTCCCATCCTGCGCCGCGTCACGGAGGAATCCGGCGAGGCCACCATCCTGTCCGTGCGCGACGGGAACCACCACCTCACCGTCAACAAGGTGGACGGCCCGCAGACCTTCCGGGTCACCTCGGACCCCGGCCACCTCGGCGCCCTGCACACCACCTCGGTAGGCAAGGCGCTCATCGCCTTTGCCGACGACGCCACACGGCGGCAGCTGGTCGGGGAGCTGGAGCTCGAGCCGCTTACTGAGTTTTCCATTACGGACCGGGACGCCTTCCGGGCCGAGATCGAGCTCGTCCGCCAGCGCGGCTACGCCACCATGGACGAGGAAAACGAGCTCGGCATGCGCGCCGTCGCCGTCCCCGTCTTCAACTCCCAGGGCCACGCCTTCGCCTCGCTGGCCACCGCGGTCCCGGTCTTCCGGATGAGCATGGAGGCCCTCGTGGCCCTGGTGCCGCTGCTCCAGTCCGCAGCGGCCGAACTTTCGGCCCGGCTGCCCCAGCAGTAGATGGCTGTGTTCGTAATAAGAACAATAGTGCAATATGTGAACACTTGCGCTAATGTAATCCCCATCACCCGGCCCGCCGCTTGCACCGTGGCCCGCCGAGTGCCGTTGTCAAAGGAGCTAGACGGATGAGCAACCGAGCAGAGTCCTTCCTCGTGGGCCTCGTAGGAGATGGCGTCACGCCGTCCCTCACGCCCCCCATGCACGAACGCGAGGGCGATGTGCAGGGCCTGCGGTACCTGTACCGCCCCATCGACCTCACCGAGCTCGGCCTCCCGGGCCAGGCCATCGGGGACCTCCTCACCTTCGCGCACCGCCTCGGCTTCAACGGCCTGAACATCACCCACCCCTGCAAACAGCTGGTGCTGCAGCACCTCGACGAGGTCTCCCCGGATGCCCGGCGCCTCGGCGCGGTCAACACGGTGACCATCCGCGACGGCCGCTTCATCGGCCACAACACCGACTTCTCCGGTTTTGCCTCCGCGCTCGCCTCCGGCCTACCGGGGGCGAAGCTGGACCGCGTGGTGCAGCTCGGCGCCGGCGGCGCCGGATCCGCCGTCGCCTACGCCCTGCTCACCGCCGGCGTCCGCCGCCTGGACCTGGTGGACACCGACTCGGCACGCTGCGCCGACCGGGCGGCCGAACTCGCCGGGTTCTTCCCGGACAGTGTGGTCACCGCGCGGACGACGGCGGAGCTCCCGGAGCTCATGCCGCTCGCCGACGGCCTGGTCCACTGCACGCCCGTGGGCATGGCCGCCCATCCGGGCGTCCCGCTGGAGACGTCCCTGCTGGAGCCCCGCCACTGGGTCGCGGACATCGTCTACCGGCCGATCGAGACCGAACTGGTCCGCGAGGCCCGCGCCCGGGGCTGCGAGGTGCTCGACGGAGGCCGGATGGCCGTGGGCCAGGCCGCCGACGCCTTCCGGATCTTCACCGGCCTCGACGCCGACGCGGACCGGATGCGCGCCCACTTCCTGGAGCTCGTCGCCGCCGAGGAGGTGGCGGCCTGATGCGCACCGGAATCGCGACCGTCTGCCTCTCCGGGACCCTGCGGGAGAAGATGCAGGCCTGCGCCATCGCCGGCTTCGACGGGATCGAGATCTTCGAGCAGGACCTCGTCACCTCGTCGCTGAGCCCGGAGCAGATCCGGTCGATGGCCGCAGACCTGGGCCTGACCCTTGACCTGTACCAGCCGTTCCGCGATTTCGACTCTGTGCCGGAGGAACTGCTCGCCGCCAACCTGCGCCGGGCCGAGGCCAAGTTCCGGCTGATGTCCCGGCTGGGCATGGACACCATCCTGGTCTGCTCCAACGTGGCCACCGCCAGCATCGACGACGACGAGCTGCGCGCCGCCCAGCTGTCCCGGCTGGCCGAACTCGCCGGCGACCACGGGGTGAAGGTCGCCTACGAGGCCCTGGCCTGGGGCAAGTACGTCAACGACTACGAGCACGCCCACCGCCTGGTGGAACTCGTGGACCACCCGAACCTGGGCACCTGCCTGGACTCGTTCCACATCCTGTCCCGGGACTGGGACACGGCGCCGATCGAGCAATTCAACCCGGAGAAGATCTTCTTCGTCCAGGTGGCGGACGCGCCGAAGCTGTCCATGGACGTGCTGTCCTGGAGCCGGCATTACCGCGTCTTCCCGGGAGAGGGCCAGTTCGAGCTCGCCAAGTTAATGGGCCACGTGGTCCGTGCCGGTTACACCGGTCCGGTCTCGCTCGAGGTCTTCAACGATGTCTTCCGGCAGTCCGACGTCGAGCGAACCGCCGTCGATGCCATGCGCTCGCTGATCTGGCTCGAGGAACAAAGCGCGCGGTGGCTGGAGGCGAACCCATCCCCGGCCGAGGCTGCTGCCGGCGCCGGCCGCCGCCGCCATCCGATGGAGCTGGCCACGCTGCCGCGGGTGGCCGAGCCGGCCGGGTTCAACTTCGCCGAGGTCCGGGCCGCCGACACCGCCGCCCTGGAGACCCTGCTGGGCCAGCTGGGTTTCGGGTTCAACGGCCGGCACCGGACCAAGAATGTGCAATTGTGGACCATGGGCCACGCACGCGTGATCATCAACGAGGAAGCCCCCGCCGCCGCGGAGACCGCCATTGCCGCGGTCGGCTTCGACGTCGATTCCCCCGTGATCGCTGCGGCCCGGGCGCAGCAGCTGAAGGCCCCCGCGGTGCCGCGCAAGAGCCAGGCGAACGAGGAGGTCTTCCAGGGCTTCGCCGCGCCGGACTCCACCGAAATCTTCCTCTGCCAGGGCAACCCGGACGGCATACCCGCCTGGGTCAGCGAATTCGGCCCCGCCGCCGGCAGCGGTTTCGGCGCCGCCGCTGGCGCCGAAACCGGGCCGGCCGCGGCTCCGCCGGCCGTGATCGACCACGTCAACCTCGCCCAGCCGTGGCAGCACTTCGACGAGGCCGTGCTCTTCTACACCAGCGCCCTGGCCCTGGAGCCGCAGCCGTACGCCGAGGTTGCCAGCCCCACCGGGCTGGTCCGCTCCCAGGTGATGACCACCCGGGACCGGGGTGTGCGGCTGGTGCTGAACCTGGCCCCGCTGCACCAGCAGGAGGCCGGCCCGGAGCCGGCCGGCAGCGCGCCCGCCGGAACCCCGCGCCGGACCTACCAGGAACACATCGCGTTCGCCGTGGACGACCTCGTGGCCACGGCCCGGGCCGCCCGCGGCCGCGGCCTGGAATTCCTGCAGATCCCGGCGAACTACTACGAGGACCTGGACGCACGGTTCGACCTGAACCCGGCGTTCCTCGCCACGCTGCGGGAGTTGAACCTGCTCTACGACCGGGACGCCGACGGCGAGTTCCTGCACTTCTACACCGCCACCGTCGGCAGCGTGTTCTTCGAAATGGTGGAACGCCGCGGCTCCTATGACGGCTACGGGGCACCCAACGCCCCGGTCCGGCACGCCGTCCAGTACGACCACCTGCACCAGCTGAAACTCACCGCCTGACCGCACCCGGCCAGGACCCACCCATCCCACCCAACGAAAGGAGGCTGCTGTGCCTGAAGAGATCAACCTCGAGATTTTCAACGCGGACCAGCTCACCGAGGACGTGTCCGACGCAGCGCCCGAGGCCACACCGAAGCCCGCCGCCAAGGCGGCCCCGGCCCTGGACACCGCCGCGGAATCGCAGCAGATCCTCAGCGACGAGATGACGGCGCTCGGGGATGCCTACGCGCAGGCGCTCCGGAACGGCGCCCCGGCGGAGACCCAGCCGCGGCTGGACTACCCGCCGTACCGCAGCAGCATCCTGCGCCACCCGACCAAGAGCCTGCAGCACGCGGACCCGGAAACCATCGAGCTGCATTCACCGGCGTTCGGGCACATGGACGTGCACGCCCTTGAAGCCGACCTCACGATCCAGCACAACGGCGAGCCGCTGGGTGAGCGGATCATCGTCTCCGGGCGGGTGCTCGACGGCGACGGCCGGCCGGTGGCGGGCCAGCTCGTGGAGATCTGGCAGGCCAACTCCTCCGGCCGCTACATCCACAAGCGCGACCAGCACCCGGCGCCGCTGGACCCGAACTTCACCGGCGTCGGCCGCTGCATCACCGGGGCGGACGGGTCCTACAGTTTCACCACGATCAAGCCCGGCGCCTACCCATGGAAGAACCACCTGAACGCCTGGCGCCCGGCGCACATCCACTTCTCGCTTTTCGGCCAGGAGTTCACCCAGCGGATCGTCACCCAGATGTACTTCCCCGGCGACCCGCTCTTCGCCCTGGACCCGATCTACCAGTCGATCGTGGACCAGGACGCCCGGGACCGGCTGGTCGCCACCTACAACCATGACCAGACCAAACCGGAATGGGCGCTGGCCTACAACTGGGACATCGTCCTGACCGGCTCGAAGCGGACCTGGACCGAAAACGAAGCATTGGGCGCGGACGGAGACGACCATGAGTAAATTGACCCCCACCCCCGGCCAGACCGTGGGCCCGTTCTACGGCTACGCCCTGCCCTACGCCAAGGACCGCGAGCTGCTGGCCCCCGGATCCGCCGGCTCCATCCGGCTCCAGGGCACCGTGTACGACGGCGCCGGCAACCCGGTCCCGGACGCCATCCTGGAGATCTGGCAGGCCGACGCCGAGGGCAACGTCCCACAGCGCACCGGCTCCCTGGTCCGCGACGGCTACACCTTCACCGGATTCGGCCGCAGCGCCGTCGGCAACACCGGCGTCTTCACCTTCACCACCGTCAACCCGGGCCCCGCCGCCCCCGGCGCCGCGCCGTTCATCTCCGTCGTGGTGTTCGCCCGCGGCCTGATGAACCGGCTCTTCACCCGGGTCTACCTGCCCGAGAACGAGGAAGCCCTCGCCGCCGACCCGCTACTGGCCTCGCTCGACCCGGAGCGCCGCCGGACCCTGATCGCCCGGCGCGACCCCGACGGCGGCCTCAGCTGGGACATCCGGCTGCAGGGCGAGGACGAGACGGTCTTCCTCGACTTCGAGGGAGCCGCGGGCGCGGGGGACGCCACGTGACCTCCCCGCACGCCGGGCCCGGCCCGGACGGCGACTTCGGCCTGCTGAGCCCGGTGTCGGCGTCGCCCCGGGTGGCTGCGCTGACCGGGGACCGGGCGGTGCTCGCCGCCCTGCTCCGGGTCGAAGCCGGCTGGGCTGCCGTCCTGGAAGAGGCGGCCCTGGTCCCGGCCGGATCCGCCGCGCTCGTGGCGGCGGCCGCCGCCGTCGACCGCTACGACGTCGCCGGGATCGCCGTCCGCGCCCAGGGCGGCGGCAACCCGGTGATCCCGCTGCTCGCCGACCTCCGCGACCAGGTCGCCGCGCTGGACTCGGCCGGCATCGGCGCCGGACGGGCCGTGCACAGCTCGTTGACCAGCCAGGACGTGCTGGACACCGCCCTGATGCTGCTGGCCGCCGGCGCCGTGCGCGAACTGCTCACCGAGACCCGCCGCACGACGGCGGCCCTGGCCGACCTTGCGCAGTGGCACCAGCGGACCTTGTGTGTGGGCCGCAGCCTGACCCAGCATTCGCTGCCGTTCAGCTTCGGCCTGAAGGCCGCGCAGTGGTTCCACGGGCTCGCCGCCGCCGCTCAGCGGCTCGAGGCTCTGGAACTGCCGGTCCAGACCGGCGGGGCCGCCGGCACCCTGGCGGCCGGTACCGTGCTGGCCGAAGGCTCGGCCCTCGGCCCGCTCGAGCTGGCCGACCGGCTCGCCGCACGGTTGGGGCTGGCCGCCGCCCCCGCCCCGTGGCACACCAACCGCCTCGCCGTCACCGCGCTCGGCGACGCCCTGGCCGCCGTGACCGACGCGGCGGGCAAGATCGCCGCCGACGTGCTGTTCCTGAGCCGGCCCGAGGTGGCCGAACTCGCCGAACCCCGGGCCGCCGGCCGCGGCGGCTCCTCGGCCATGCCGCAGAAGCAAAACCCGGTGCTGTCCGTGCTGGTGCGCAGCGCCGCCCTGCAGGCGCCGGCGCTGGCAGCCCAGCTGCACCTGGCCGCGGCCAATTTCAACGACGAACGCCCCGACGGCGCCTGGCACAGCGAGTGGACCGCGCTGCGCTCGTTGCTGCGCCTGGCCCTCGGCGCGGCAGTGCAGCTCCGCGAACTGGCGGAGGGCCTGCAGGTCTACCCGTCGGCGATGCGGCGGAACCTGGACCTCGCCGGCCCCCTGCTGCTCTCCGAGGCGGTGGGCGCCGCCGTCGGTCCGCTGCTCGGGCCGGACGGCCGGAGCCGGCTCCAGGACGTGGTGGACCAGACCCTCCAGGTGCACGCCGCCGAACAGTCCAGCTCCTACCGGAAGCTGCTCCGGGCCGCCGTCCCGGCGGAGCTGCTCTCCGACGAGCGGCTCGAGGAGCTGCTGGATCCGGCCAACTATCTGGGCCAGGCGCCCGAAATCTCGCGCCGCATCCTCGCGGCGTGGCCGGCCTTCGCGCAGCCCGGCGCCGAACCGACCGACCCCACAAGACCGACCGAAGAGAAAGGCGCCAACCGTGGCTAGACCAACCCTCAAGGCCGTACTGCTCTCGCCCGTGCGCGAGCTCGGCGACAAGCCCCTCCTCGTGCTGGGCCCGTCCCTGGGGACTTCCACACTGCTCTGGAGCCAGGCCGGCGCCCTGCTCGGCGACGACGCCGACATCGTCGCCTGGGACCTGCCCGGTCACGGCGTCTCCCCGGCCGCGGCGGAGACCTTCACCGTCGCCGAACTGGCCGACGCCGTCGTCGAGCTGGTCGATTCGATCGCCCCCGGCGCCCGGTTCCACTACGCCGGTGTGTCCCTCGGCGGTGCCACCGGCCTGCAGCTGGGCATCAAGCACGGCGAACGGCTCAAGAGCCTGTCCGTGCAGTGCACCGGCGCGAAGATCGGCACCCCCGAGGGCTGGCTGGAACGGGCCGTGACGGTCCGCAACCAGGGCACCGGTGTGATGATCGAGGGCTCCGCCCAGCGCTGGTTCGCGCCGGGCTTTATGGAGCGCGAGCCGGACCGCAGCAGCCACCTGCTGCACACCCTGCGCGACGCCGACCGCTTCAGCTACGCCTTCTGCTGCGAGGCCCTCGCCGGCTTCGACGTGCGGGACGAACTCGGCGGCATCCGGGTCCCCACCCAGGCGCTGGCCGGCGCCCAGGATACCGTCGCGCCGCCGTCGTTGGCCCGGGAGATCGTCGACGGCATCACCGCCGAGGGAGGCACGGCCAATGCGGCGACCCTGGACGGGGTGGCGCACCTGGCGCCCTTCGAGGCGCCCGGCCACGTGGCCGAACTGCTGCGCAGCCTGATCAGCTGGACCGAATCACGCGGAGCCGGCCAGTGACCGGGCCGGAGCGGACCGGGCTGGAACGGCATGGAGCAGTCCAGCCGGATGCCACCAGCCAGGAGATCTACGACGGCGGCATGGCCGTGCGCCGCGAGGTGCTCGGTGCCGCGCACGTGGACCGGGCCAACGCCGCCAAGGACTCCTTCACGGAGGACTTCCAGGACATGATCACCCGGATCGCCTGGGGCGGGATCTGGACCCGGCCAGGGCTCAGCCGGCAGATGCGCTCGGCCGTCACGATCACCGCGATGGTGGCGCACGGGCACTGGGAGGAACTGGCCATGCACATCCGCGCCGCCGTCACCAACGGCCTGAGCAGGGACGAGATCAAGGAAATCCTGCTGCAGACCGCCATCTACTGCGGGGTCCCCTCCGCCAACACCGCTTTCAAGACCGCCCAGCAGGTGTTCCGCACCATCGACGAAACTGATCCAACCGCCGCACCCCCACCCAACTGACTCGCACTTGGGGCCGTTTTCAGGGCTGAAAACGGCCTGATCTGCCAGCCAGTTGGGAGGGAACGTAACCATGAGGGACATGAGAGATGACTGAGGCTTTTTTGTACGACGCCGTGCGGACCCCGTTCGGGAAGTTCGGCGGCGGGCTCGCCGCGGTGCGACCGGATGACCTGGCCGCCCACGTGATCGGAGAGGCCGTCCGCCGAGCCCCTGGGCTCGATCCGGAGCGGATCGATGAGGTGGTGTTCGGCAACGCCAACGGCGCTGGCGAGGAGAACCGCAACGTCGCCCGGATGGGCACGCTGCTGGCCGGCCTGCCGGTCTCGGTTCCGGGGACCACGGTCAACCGGCTCTGCGGGTCCTCGCTGGACGCGGCGATCATCGCGTCCCGCCAGATCAACACGGGCGACGCGGACCTAATGCTGGTCGGCGGGGTCGAATCGATGTCCCGGGCGCCCTGGGTGCTGCCCAAGACCGAGAAACCCTACCCGGCCGGAGACCTCGCCCTGGTCTCCACCACGCTCGGCTGGCGGCTGGTGAACAAGGCCATGCGCCCGGACTGGACCGTCTCCCTGGGCGAGGCCACCGAGCGGCTCGCCGAAAAATACGGGGTCGGCCGCCAGGCTCAGGACGAATTCTCCGCCAACTCGCACAACCTGGCCGCCGCGGCCTGGGACGCGGGCTTCTACGACACCCTGGTCGCCCCGGTCCCGGGCACCGACCTGGTCCGCGACGAGGGCATCCGTCCCGGGTCCTCCGCGGAGAAACTTGCCGGGCTCAAAACCGTGTTCCGGACGGAGCAGGGCACCGTCACCGCCGGGAACGCCTCCCCGCTCTCGGACGGCGCGTCCGCGGCGTGGCTCGGCTCCGAAACCGCGGCAGGCCTGCTGGGGATGGACCCGCTGGCGCGCATCGCCGGACGCGGCGCGCACGCGAACGACCCCCAGTTTTTCGGCTACGCCCCGGTGGAGGCCGCGAACAAGGCCCTCGCGAAGGCCGGGATCGGCTGGGACCAGGTCGGCGCCGTCGAACTCAACGAGGCCTTCGCCGCGCAGTCCCTGGCCTGCATCAACGCCTGGGGCATCGACCCGGCCATCGTGAACCGGCACGGCGGCGCGATCGCGATGGGCCACCCCCTCGGCGCCTCCGGAGCCAGGATCCTGGGCACCCTGGCCCGGTCCCTGCAGGCCTCCGGGCAGCGCTGGGGCGTCGCCGCGATCTGCATCGGCGTCGGCCAGGGCCTGGCCGTCGTCCTCGAAAACGTTTCTACCGCCGTTCGGGATAACCCGTCGGCGCCGGCTGCAAAGGGCTAGGACATGCTGAACTTCATTGACACCGTGGGCGAGGCCGTAGCCGGGATCACGGACGGCTCCACGGTGATGATCGGCGGTTTCGGCAACGCCGGGCAGCCGTTCGAACTCATCGACGCCCTGCTGGACTGCGGCGCCACCGGCCTCACCGTGGTCAACAACAATGCCGGCCAGGGCGACCAGGGCCTGGCCCTGCTGATCAAGGAAGGCCGGGTAAAGAAAATGATCTGCTCCTTCCCGCGGCAGTCCGATTCGTGGCACTTCGACGCGAAGTTCCGCGCCGGCGAGATCGAGCTGGAGCTGGTGCCGCAGGGGAACCTGGCCGAGCGGATCCGGGCCGCCGGCGCCGGGATCGGTGGCTTCTTCACCCCCACCGGCTACGGCACCATGCTGGCCGAGGGCAAGGAAACCCGCTTCCTGGACGGCAAATGGCAGGTCTTCGAAACGCCCATCCACGCCGACGTCGCGCTGATCAAAGCGCTCACGGCCGACCGGAAGGGCAACCTCGTCTACCGCAAGACCGCCCGCAACTTCGGCCCTATCATGGCGGCGGCCGCCAAACACACGATCGTCCAGGTCTCCGAAATCGTCCCCACCGGCGGCCTGGACCCGGAAAACGTTGTGACCCCCGGAATCTACGTCAACAGCATCGTGAAGGTGGCCTGAGATGAGCCTCAAGACGAGTATCCAGACCTCGGACGCGCCGCTGGGCCGCGACGACCTTGCCCGCCTGGTGGCCCGGGACATCAAACCCGGCTCGTTCGTGAACCTGGGCATCGGCCAGCCCACCCTGGTCTCGAACTACCTCGAGCCGGAGCAGAACGTCACGCTCCACACCGAGAACGGCATGCTGGGCATGGGCCCGGAGGCCACCGGGGAACAGGTCGACGGCGACCTCATCAACGCGGGCAAGGTCCCGGTGACGGAGCTGCCGGGCGCGTCCTACTTCCACCACGCGGACTCCTTCGCGATCATGCGCGGCGGGCACCTGGACATCTGCGTGCTCGGCGCGTTCCAGGTCTCCGCCACCGGGGACCTTGCCAACTGGCACACCGGCGCCGCGGATGCGATTCCCGCCGTCGGCGGCGCCATGGACCTGGCGACCGGCGCGAAGGACGTCTTTGTGATGATGACGCTGCTGACCCGCGAGGGAGTGTCCAAGCTGGTGGAGTCCTGCAGCTATCCGCTCACCGGAATCGGCTGCGTGACCAGGGTCTACACGGACAAGGCGGTCTTCCTGACCGGCCCCGACGGCGTCCAGGTGCGCGAGACCTTCGGCTGCACCCTCGAGGAGCTGCAGGCCCTGGTGCCGGTGCCGCTCACCGCCGCCGGACCCTAAGCCTCCGTATAAAGTGATGCGTGATCGAGAGGCGTTAAATGACTGAGGCAGCAAAGGGCACCCGGGCCGACGGGGCGCCCGCGGCCAGCGACCAGTACGTCCAGTCGCTGGCAAGGGGACTGGCGGTGATCCGGTCCTTCGACTCGGAGCACCCGCTGATGACGCTGACCGAGGTGGCGGCCCGGACGGACCTGACCCGGGCCACCGCGCGCCGCTTCCTGCACACCCTCGTCGAGCTCGGGTACGTCCGCACCGACGGCAAGGCCTTCGCGCTGACCGCCAAGGTGCTCCAGCTTGGCTACGCCTACCTCTCCGGGCTGTCGCTGCCGCAAATCGCCCAGCCGCACCTGGAGGAGCTCTCGCTCAAGCTGGGAGAGTCGACGTCGGCCGCCGTGCTGGACGGCACTGACATCGCCTACATTGCCCGGGTCGCCACGCGCCGGATCATGACCGTCGGCATTACCGTGGGCACCCGGTTTCCGGCGTACGCCACCTCCATGGGCCGGGTGCTGCTGGCCGCCCTCCCGCCGGCGCGGCTCAAGGAGTACCTGGCCGCGGCCGAACTGCGGCCCCTCACACCACGCGCGATCGGCACCCCCGAAGAACTCGTGGCGGAGCTGGACACCGTCCGCGGCCAGGGCTGGTGCCTGCTGGACCAGGAACTGGAGCTGGGGCTGATGTCCCTGGCCGCGCCGATCCACGACGGGCCCAAGGTGGTCGCCGCCATCAACGTCTCGCTGCAGGCCCAGGCCGTCGCGGCGCAGCCGGACCCGGCGGCCTACCTGGAGTCAGTCCGCGAGGCCGCCGTCGCCACCGCGGAGCTCATTTCGGCCGACCTCTCCGCCGGAGGCTGATCCGGCGCAGGGCCCGTGCCGATACCCCGGCCTAGCCCCGGCGGGCCTGGGCGAACAGCTGCCGCAGCGTAAAGAAGCAGCCCAGGGCGCTGAACAGCAGCGCCATGAGGAATTCACCCTTGAGGTCCTCGATCAGGTCCGGGTTGCTCGTCAGGTTGTAGCCCAGGAGGTCCCATGCCTCGGGTTGGGCCAGCATCGCCAGCGGTGAATCGCCCACGTAGTCGGCCAGGTCCACCCAGATGCTGGCCAGGAATGACAGCAGCACCGTCACGATTGTCACGCCCACAACCACCCACGCGCCATGCTTGGTCATGTTTGAGCCGCGGCCCGCCATGCTGCCGGCGAGATACAGCCGGGCGGCTCCTGCCGCGGTTACGAAGGCAACGATTGACCCCATCCACCCCAGCTTCCACAGGAGCAGCCAGAGTCCGACGCCGACCGGCACCACGGCGAGGGCAAAGACCGTGCCGCGCACCGTGCTATCCAGGGACTCCGGCCGGACCGGGGGGAGGGGCACGGGGAGGGGGAGGGGCAACGCGGGCAGCTGCGCATGCCGGTGTTCCGCGGAATCCGGCCAGGGCGCGCCGTCGGGCCACCGCTGGCCGTAGCGCGGCTCGGCCGGCCCAAAGGATTCGGATTTTTTTTTCGGCGTCAAAATCTGCGCGCTCTGTCATCATTCCCCCAAATGAGATGAGTGTCCCGGTCATCGATGTGCCGGTAAGTCCCGCCCAGTCTGGCACAAGGCGGCCCGAAAATGAGGATTTTGGCGGCATTGTTTCGGCCGGGACGGTGCTGCCGTGATTCCCGGACCTCTTGCGCCAGGTTCCAGCCCCGCCCCGATAGGATTTCCCTGCGGGACCCATCCCGACCACTTGCCCGAAGGACGCCATGCCACAGACCAATGCCGCGCAGGACACCCCCGGCCAGGACGCCCCCGTCCAGCCCAAGCGCGCCGCCGTGATCATCAACCCCATGAAATCCTCCGGCGAGGACTTCAAAGCGTCGTTCTACCGGCTCTGCGAAACACAGGGCTGGAGCGAACCGCTGTGGCTCGAGACCACCGCCGAGGACACCGGCCTGGGCCAGGCCCGCCAGGCGCTCGAGGCGGGGGTCGACGTCGTGATCGCCGCCGGCGGCGACGGCACGGTCCGCTGCGTGGCCGAGGTCCTCGCGGGCACCGGGACGCCGATGGGCCTGGTCCCGATGGGCACCGGGAACCTGCTGGCCCGCAACATCGGCGTCGACATCACCGATCCGGTGGCCGCCAGCTATGACGTCCTGAACGGCAGCGACATCAAGGTGGACGTGGTGAAGGCCAGCCTGGACCATGCCGAGGACGAACAGGTCTTCCTGGTCATGGCCGGCCTTGGCTACGACGCGGCGATCATGGCGAACACCGTAGACGAGCTCAAGGACCGCGTGGGCTGGCTCGCGTATGTGGAAGCCGGCATCCGGCACCTGCCCGGCAAGCCCGTCAAGGCCCACATCAGCATCGACGGGCAGCACCCGGTCCGCCGCCGGATCCGCAGCGTGATGGTGGGCAACTGCGGCAAGATCACCGGAGGCGTGGAAGTCTTCCCCGACGCCAAGATTGATGACAACATTCTGGACGTCCTGATCCTGGCCCCGGCGGGCAGGCTCGGCTGGTTCAGCGTGGTGGCCGGCATGTTCGGGCGGAAGAACAGCAAGAACAAGTCGGTGGAGTACTTCGCTGGGAAGACCGCGGAAATCAGCCTCGACCATGAGCAGGAGTTCCAGCTCGACGGCGACCACATCGGCAAGGCCAAGCACCTCAAGGTCACTGTGGAGCACGAGGCGCTGGCCATCCGGATGACGAAGGCGGCTTAGCCCTCCGCCGCGGGGACCTGCCGGTAGGCGAGGATCTCGGCGAGCTCGGCCAGCCGGTGGGCCCGCGCGGATTCCGCGGGGGTGAACGGCTCGCCGGGCCGGATGAAGCTGATCGGGCCGTGCCAGGCGGTTGGGATCCGCAGCAGCGTGCCGTCCCGCGGGTCCTGGAACGGCGGCCCCGGGTCCGATCCCGGCAGCGCAACGATCCGCGCCCGCAGCAGCTCCGCCACGGCCAGCGGCAGCTCGGCGGGATGGGCGGCGATCCGGGCCGCGAGGCTCAGGGCGCCGGTCTGCCCGTCGGCCATGGCCAGGGCGGTGGTGGGCCAGACCTGCGGCTCGCGGCCGCCGCCCTCGCGCAGGGCCCGCAGCAGCCCGGCCTCGCCCACCTCCCCCGGGGCGAGGACAAATTCGTCCAGGACGCCGCCCGGCACGTGGTGGACATGGATGCTCAGGATGTTCGTCTCCAGCCCGGCCAGGGCCTGTGTGAGCTTCTGCAGGGCCCCGGGCCGGTCCCGCAGCACCGTGCGCGCCCGCCACAGGGCCGGTGCTGCGCCGAGCCGGCTGCGGTGCCGCAGGGCCGGGGCGTGGAGCCAGCGCCGCAGCATCCGCGCCGCCGAGGGCTCGGCCACCCAGATCACCAGCACCGTGGCGGTCAGCGTGAGTACCAGCACTTTGGACAGGTAGGGCAGGTGCGTCTCGACGACGGCGGCGTGCACCAGCAGCTCGATCGGAAGCATCACGGCGATGTTGGCCAGGGTCAGCCGCGCCTTGGTGGGTTCGGGCATCTGGCCGCAGACCTCGCAGCTCAACTCCGCCGGCGTTGGGGGGACGGTCCCGGCCGGCGTTGCACGGTTTGCTCTGGGCTTCATGCTCCCATCGTGTCCGCCGGCTGTTTCGGGCCGGTTGCCGATGGATGAAGATTTACGTCCCGGCCCGGGAGCTGCGGACCGGGCGGGTCAGCGGCTGCGTTCGCCGGAGTACTCGGCCGTACGGCTGCCGGGGGCATCCGCGCCGCCGTCGCGTCCGACCGGCCCGCCGCCGCCGGCGTCGTTTCCCGGCTTCGCGCCGGTTCCGGCCAGCGAAGCCAGCAGGTCGCGGATCTCCGCCAGCAGCGCGGTGTCCGGCGGGAGGGGCTTCTCCTCCGGCTCGGCGGTGGCCAGGCGCTGCTTGACCATCCGGTTGATCCGGTTCATCGGCGCCACGAAGATGAAGTACACCACCGCGGCGGTGATCATAAAGGTCACAAAGGCCGTCACGACCGCCCCGATATTGACGAAGGTCTTCTCGTTGCCGGGCCAGACGTAGAAGCCGAGTCCGTGCGTCTCGACGCCGCCGGCGGCCGCAATGACCGGGTTGATGATGTTTGTGGTGAAGGCCGTGACCAGCGCGGTGAAGGCCGTGCCGACCACGACGGCGATGGACAGTTCGATCACATTGCCGCGCAGGATGAAATCCTTGAATCCTTTGAGCATGGTGTCCTCTCGAATGGTGTTTCAACCGCTAGACGCTACCACCTCGACCCCCAACCAAAACTTCCGTTCAACGGAATCCGAGGCCCGGAATGTCCCGCTGCTGGCGTACGATTCAACCGGATGCCAGTGCCGCCGTCGTTCCCTGAACCGAATGCAAAGGAAGGCCCATCCCGCCCGTGAAGCCCGCGACGTTGCTCGCCGACATGTTCACCATGGCTCCGGCCAACAAGGATCACCAGGTCGCGGTCCGGTGCGCCGTTGGCGTCTTTGTCCCGCTGCTGAGCCTGGTGCTGCTGGGCCGCCTGGATCTGGCCATCTTTGCCTCCTTTGGCGCCTTCACCGGAATCTACGGCCGGAACGAGCCCCACGGCCGGCGGTTGATCCTCCAGTTGCGGGCCGGCGCGCTGATGCTGGCCGTGATCCTGCTCGGCGCCCTGACGGCCCGGGCCGGGGAAGTGTTCGCCCTCACTCCATCCGGCAGCACCTGGCTGCAGGTCCTTGCCACCACGCTGGTGGCCGGCGGCTGCTCGCTGATTGTCGCCTGGTGGCGGCTCCGGCCGGCGGGATCGCTGTTCCACATCTTCGCCTTCGCGGCAATCGCCTCGATCCACAACCAGCCGCCGCTGTGGCAGGGCATGCTGGTCGCCGCCCTGACGGTGGGGTTCTCGCTGCTGGTCGGCCTGTCCTCCCGCGTCCTCCCGAGCCGCCGCCAGCCATGGTCCTGGCCCCGGCCGGCCAGGCTCTCCGGCGTGGAGCACCGCGTTGCCCGGCTTGAAGCGGTGGGATACCTCGTGGCGGCGGGGCTGGCCGGCACCCTTGCCACCCTGATCGGGGAGTGGCTCGGCTTCGGCCACAACTACTGGGCCATGGTGGCCGCCGTCGTCCCGCTGGTGGGGCACACCACGCGGCACCGCCTCAGCCGCGGCCTGCAGCGCATCATCGGGACCGCCCTGGGGCTGGTCCTGCTCGCCCTGATCCTGCTGCTGGAACCCGCCCCCTGGCAGACCGTGCTGGTGATCGCCGCCTGCCAGTTCGGCGCCGAAATGTTCATCGCCCGCCAATATGTGCTGGCCCAGGTCTTCGTCACCCCTTTGGCCCTGATTTCGACCCTGTTGGTGGCCCCAGTGCCGGCGGGAACGCTGCGGGACCGCTTCCTGGAGACCGTCATCGGGGCCACCGTCGGCGTCGCCGTGGTGCTGGCTCCGGCCGTGTGGCGCCGGCTCAGCGCGGGTGGCCATTCAATGGAAGACTGATACCAGGCACAGCAACAGCTTGGGGAAGCAGGACGGATGGCTAATTCCCGCACCGGGGACTCGGTAGTGGACCGCGTGGTGCGCCTGATCGAGGCGTTCCCCGAGGGCTCGACGGCCCTGCAGCTCTCCGACCTCGCGGACCGTGCCGGCCTGCCCCTGACGACGGCGCACCGGCTGGTCCGGCAGCTGGCCGGGCACGGCCTCGTGGAGCTGGGCGGCGGGGGATCGGTCCGGCTGGGGCTGCGGCTGTGGGAGCTGGTGAACCGGAATTCCCCCACCCTGGCCCTGCGGCAGGCGGCCATGCCCTTTATGGAGGACATCCAGCAGGTGCTCCACCAGAACGTGAACCTCGCCGTGCTGGACGGTTGGGAGGCCCTGTTCGTGGAACGGTTGTCCCGTCGCGGCTCAGTGGCGAACCGCGCCCAGATCGCCGGCCGGATGCCCGTGCACCTCTCCTCGGCCGGACTGGCTTTGATGGCCCACCAGCCGGCCCCTGTGCAGGCGGAGTACCTGCGCCAGTTCACCGATCCCGCGGGCAGGGTGCGCGCCGCGGACGTCCGTGCGCTCCTGGCCGAGGTGGCCGGCCAGGGTTTTGCCGAGCTGGCCGGAGTGGTGGATCCCGACACCTGGGGAATCGCCGTTCCGGTGCTGGACGGCCGGAAGCGCGCTGTGGCGGCACTCGGCGTCGTGGTCCCGCTGCGGGAGGTGCGGCTGCAGGCGCTGGTCCCGGCCCTGCAGACCGCGGCCCGCGGCATCGGCCGGCGGCTAGGGGACGCCCGCGCGGCCGCTGATTTCCGTTCAACGGAAAGCCTGTAACGCGGATCACCCCGGTGGGCGCACACTGTAGCCAGAGAAAGCACCGGCCCCGGACGCCCAGCAGTCCCGGCCCCGCAACGAAGCGAGGACACCATGGCAAACCGCAAAGTCATCACCACCCAGGTCGCGATCATGGGGGCCGGCCCGGCAGGGCTGATGCTCTCGCACCTGCTGGCCAAAGAGGGCATCGAATCCACCGTGATCGAGATCCGCAGCCACCAGGCAATCTCCGAAACCGTCCGTGCGGGCATCCTGGAACACGGCTCCGTAAACCTGCTCGTGGACAGCGACGTCTCCGACCGTGTCCTGCGTGACGGCGACCGCCACGACGGCATCGAACTGCGCTTCAACGGCGAAAGCCACCGGATCGACTTCCAGGACCTCGTCGGCGAGTCGGTCTGGCTCTATCCCCAGACCGACGTTTTCCTCGACCTCGCCGCACGGCGCCGGGCGGACGGCGGCGATGTCCGGTACAGCGTCACCGACACCACCATCTACGACCTTGAGGGCGACCCAAAGGTCTGGTTCACCGATGCCGACGGAGTGGAATGGGAGCTGCAGGCCGACTTCATCGCCGGCGCAGACGGCTCCCGCAGCCACAGCCGGTTCCAGATCCCGGAGGCCCAGCGCAAGTGGTACTTCCACGAATACCCCTTCGCCTGGTTCGGGATCCTGGCCGAGGCGCCGCGCAGCTCCGACGAACTGATCTACGCCAACTCCGAGAACGGCTTCGCCCTGATCAGCCAACGGACCGAGACCGTCCAGCGAATGTACTTCCAGTGCGACCCCAACGAGAACGTCAACGACTGGAGCGAGGACCGGATCTGGGACGCCTTCCGCAGCCGCGTCAACGGCAACGGCTTCGAACTCAAGGAGGGACCCGTTATTGACAAGACCGTCCTGAAGTTCCGCAGCTTTGTGCACGCCCCGATGCGCCACGGCAAGCTCTTCCTCGCCGGCGACGCAGCCCACACCGTCCCGCCCACCGGGGCCAAGGGCCTGAACCTCGCGCTGCACGATGTCAAGGTGCTTTTTGAGGGCCTCGACAGCTTTTACAAGACCGGCTCCACCAGGCTCCTGGACCTGTACAGCGACCGCGCCCTGGACCGGGTATGGAAGGCGCAGCACTTCTCCTACTGGATGACCTCCATGCTCCACACCCCGACCGACGCCGACGACTTCGCCCGCGCCCGGCAGCTCGGCGAGCTCAGCTCCGTGGTGTCCTCGAGGCACGGCCGCGCCTACCTTGCGGAGGCCTACACGGGCTGGCCGGCAGGACGCTAGGGCGGCCGCGGCAGGGCGCAAAATTCCGTCGACACCACCCCGGGCCAGGACTAGCCTTTAACCGTCCCAGCATGACCCCAACAAGGACGACGGAGAGGTGTCCGATCATGGGAAGCACGGAGAATATCGAGCTGGTCCGGCGAGGGTACGAGGCCTTCAACGCCGGGGATATGGCGACCCTCAACGAGCTGTTCGCGGAGGACGCAGTCTGGTACGTGGCCGGCAGCGGCGTGCTCTCGGGAACGAAACAGGGCCGCGACGCCGTCCTGGCCTACTTCGGGGAACTGGGAGCACGCACCCAGGGTGACTTCCAGGCCAGGGTCCAGGACATCGTCGGCGGCGAGGACCACACAGTCGCGATCCAGCAAACACACGGAACCAACAACGGCAAGACTCTGGATATGTCCACCGTCATCACGTTTGTGGTCCGTGACGGAAAAATCGCCGAGGGCAGGGAGTATTTCGAGGACACGGCCAGGGCGGACGATTTCTGGGTCTAGCCCGTGCCGACACCCTACTTGGGCCGCCCCGGCAGGTCAGGCCAGCGTCAGGACCGGGCGTTGAAAACGTCCGCGCCGAAGCTCTTGAGGCCCGGCGCCCCGGCGTACCCGAGCCGGGGCAGCGAGAAGATGTCCTCGATGCTGGCCAGCAGGTTGAAGTGGTTGTACGGCGTGTCCGTGGCCGTGCCGCCCCGCGTGAAGGGCGAGAGCACCAGGGCACCGACCCGGCCGCCGGCGGCACCGCCGGGAATCGCGGCGGATCCGGTCGTCTGGCCCTCGGTCTCATCGAACGTGATGACCAGGACGCCGTCCTGCTTGAAGGCGGGGGAGTCGAGGATGGCAGGGACCTGCTCGCGCAGCCAGCTGTCGCTGGCGGCCAGCCCTCCCGGGCTGCCGTCAACGCAGGGGCTGTCGTGGCCGTCGTTGCAGAGGTTGGGCGAGATGTAGGAGAGATTGGGGGTCGTGGCAATGGACTGCAGATCTCCGGCCAGGGCCGAGAAGTCCACCACATTGCGCTCGCAGTCCGGGGAGGAAGTGATCGCGGTGAAGTAGACAAAGGGGTTATGCCTGGTGGCGTACTGGTCCCCCGGTTTGGCGCCCTGGTGGTCGTCCTTGGCGCCGGGTTCTGGATGCAGGCAGGGGGTCCCCATGTCCTCCATGTAGCCCTTCCAGGTCTTGCCCGCGGCGCTGAGCTGGCCGGCGACAGTGGGGACGGACTCGGGATAGACGCAGCCGGTGCCCTGCACCTGGCCCAGGGCGGCCGTGCCGGTCTGGGTGAGGGGCGCATACGTCGGGCAGTCGGCGCGGGTCATCGGATTGGAGGCCTGCCCCGAAATCTGGGCCAGATAGTTGGGGTTGGAGTTGTGCGCGATGCCGTAATACTCCGAGAGCAGCACCCCCTGGGCGCGCAGGGTCCGGGAGAGATACGGAGCGGCGGAGCCGGAACCCCACACCTTGTCGTAACTCTTGTTTTCGAAGTTGATGATAAAAACGTGGCCGGGTTTGCCGGCCGCCTGCGGCCCGCCGGAGGGCGACGACGGCGGCGCCGAAGTTGACGGGGGCGAGGTCGACGGCGTGGCGCTCGCCGTCGTCGGTGCAGTCGCCGTGGGCGTGCCGCTGCCGGTGGGGCCGGGCGGCTGCGGGGCCGGGGTGCAGGCGGCGGCCGCGGCGATGAGCGCGGAGGCAAGCAGGAGGCCGGTCATCCGGCGGGCGGGGAGGGCACGGTTCCGGCTCATGGGTTGCGGCTTTCTCTTGACGCTGTGGTCCGTGTCTTAAGCAAAGCCCTTTGCCGCCCCCGGCGACAGCGCCCGGGCGGTATTCACAGGGAGTTCACACCATTGCCGTGCGGGCGGCGCTGTGCGAGTCGATCGCCTTGGCGTAGTAGGGGCCGAAGTTGGGCACGGGTGTGAAGCCCGAACTCTCGTAGAAGTGCCGGCCGTCGGCCTGTACCGAACACGCCTCCGCGGTCAGGGTGGTGATGCCGAGGGCATGGGCGTGTCCCTCCAGCGCCGCGAGGATGGAACTGGCCACCCCCGAGCCGCGGGTGTACGGCAGCACGTAGAGGCGTTTGATCTCCGCCGTGCAATCGTCCAGCAGGCGCAGCCCGCCGCCGCCGACCGGCTGGCCGGACGCCTTGTCGTGGGCCACCAGGAACACCGCGGTGTCCGTCTCCGACGGCGGCGGTCCGGGCTCGTGGTTGCTGTGGCCGAAGCGGGCGTCCAGTTCCGCCTGCTGGGCGGCCCGCAGGTCGGCGCCCACGGGGTTGGCCCAGGGGACTAGCCGGATGTGGAGCCGCGGGTTGGTCTGCATCGCTGCCTCGATTCGCCGAAGGGTTATGCAGACCAAGGCTAGGGAGGCGCGGTTTCGCCGGTGTTTCCGCCGTGTAAGGGCTTCGAGAACTCGGCGGCCCGGGGCCCGAAGTACAGGCTAGGCCGGGCGGCCGGTGGGGTCTTCCGCCGTCGGGTCCGCGAGGGCGAGCCCGCCCACCGGACTGTCGTCCCAGTGGATCAGACGCCAACCGGCGTCGGGATCGCCTTCGAGGGCCACGATACCGGTGTTGGCGAGCACGTGCCGCGCCGCGAACCCCGGCTCGACGTTGGCAGCGCGCAGCCCGGCCCAGACCCGGATCGCGGCGCCGTGGCTGACCACGGCCACGGTGGCGTCGTCAGCGCCGGTGGACGCGGCGGCAATCCTCGCAATCGAGTCGTCGTAGCGTTCGAAGAAGTCGTGCCCGCTGGGCCCGGCGGGCATCCGCCGGTCCAGCTCGCCCTCGGCCCAGGCGAACACGGTGCCCAGGTAGCGCAGGTGGGATTCGCGATCGGTGAGCTTTTCCAGGGCGCCGGCTTCGATTTCCCGCAACCCGGCGAGCACCTCGATTTCCAGGTCCCGGCTGCTCGCGAGCGGTGTGGCCGTGAGCTGGGTGCGGACGAGGGTGGACGCGTAGAGCAGCTCGATCCGCTCGTTCACCAGGGTGCGGGCGAGGGCGGCGGCCTGCCGCACGCCTAGTTCGGTCAGGCCGGGTCCCGGGTGGGCGGTGTCCAGTTGGCCCAGGACGTTGCCCGGGGTCTGCCCGTGGCGGATCAGCAGCAGCCTCATGGCAGCGATTTTACCGGCTGCCTGTGCCGGCTGCGCCGGTCACTGGATCCGGTCACGGGATCCGGACCGTGGCCTGGATTGGCGCGTGGTCGCTGGGGTAGCGGTCGTCCAGGCGGAAGGTGTTGACCGCGGCCTCGGCAACCTGGATGTTCGGCGTCACCGCGATCCAGTCGATCCGGCTTTCGCCGATGACCGGGTCCTTGTAGTTCGGGAACGTCCCGTACTCCGGGGTCAGCCGCTGCTTCGCTGCGGTCCAGGAATCCCGGAATGCGCCGCTGCCCACCAGGGTGCTGTACGCCCCGGAGGCGCCGGCGTCGGCGTTGAAGTCCCCCATCAGGACGGTCGGCAGCC
The DNA here is from genome assembly GCF_040137805.1 of Pseudarthrobacter sp. B907. Classification (NCBI taxonomy): domain Bacteria; kingdom Bacillati; phylum Actinomycetota; class Actinomycetes; order Micrococcales; family Micrococcaceae; genus Pseudarthrobacter; species Pseudarthrobacter sp. B907. Next base: position 104,535 of record NZ_JBEEQE010000006.1, read on the forward strand.
CCGGCTCGCGGGTTGCATGCTCGATGATGGCCTCGGCGCTGCGCAACTGGGCGTTCTCGGACTCGTGGTCGAAGTGGGTGTTGACCACCATCAGCTCACGTCCCGTACAGCTGTCCTCGAATCGACCCCACGTGGCGATCCGGGTGACGTCGTTGCCCCACGTCGCCGATCCGGGCACCGTGGGCGTGTCCGAGAGCCAGAACTGGTCCCACATGCGCAGCCGCAGGCGGCGGGAGTCGTAGAAGATGCAGGAGTGCTCGCCCCGGCGGCCGCCCTCGCGGCCGTGGCCGATCATCCGGTAGTGCTCCGGAAGGGCTTCTTCGATCACGGCCAGCTGGTGCTCCAGGCCCTCCTGGATGCCCAGGACCTCAGGAAGTTCCTCGGCCAGGACGGCCTGCAGCGCCGGGACGCGCTCGGGCCAGTAGTCGGCCTGCCCCGGCAGTGTCGACGCGATGTCGCAGCGGATGTTGAAACTCATCAGGCTCAGGGCGGCCGCGTCCGCGGCCGCAGTGCCGGCGCCGGGGTCGGCTTCAGCGCCGGGGTCGGCCAGGACAGTCCGTGCGGTCGACGCGGTGTCGCTCGGCAAGGGGTTCTCCTCGTGTCGGTAACAGTCCCAGCTTCCCCGTGGAAGCTGGCCAGTCCTCGACGGCCGCGTAAACGGCGGCCTGCCGGAAGGTTAACTCAGGGCCAGCACGGCTAGGCCAGGTGGTCCACCAGCTTGTCGGCGATGCCGGTGTACTTGCCGGGGGTCAGGGCCAGGAGCCGGGCTTCGGCGTCGGCGGACAGGCCAAGGCTCTGGACGAACTCCTGCATCCGGGCGGCGTCCACGCGCTGGCCCCGGGTCAGGTCCTTGAGCCGCTCGTACGGGTTTTCCATGCCCTCGACGCCGGCGATCGCCTCGGCGCGCATCACCATCTGGATCGCCTCGCCGAGGACCTCCCAGTTGGTGTCCAGATCCTTCGCCAGCACGTCCTCGGCGACGTCGAGGCGGTCCAGGCCCTTGGCCACGTTGGAGATGGCCAGCAGGGAGTGGCCGAACGCGACGCCGATGTTGCGCTGCGAGGAGGAGTCGGTGAGGTCGCGCTGCCAGCGGGAGGTGACCAGGGTTGAGCCCAGCACGTCCAGCAGCCCGGAGGAGATCTCCAGGTTGGCCTCGGCGTTCTCGAAGCGGATCGGGTTGACCTTGTGCGGCATCGTTGAAGAGCCGGTGGCGCCGGCCACCGGGATCTGCGCGAAGTAGCCGATCGAGATGTAGCTCCAGATGTCCGTGCAGACGTTGTGCAGGATCCGGTTGAAGCGCGCGACGTCGGCGTACAGCTCGGCCTGCCAGTCGTGGCTCTCGATCTGCGTGGTCAGCGGATTCCAGGCCAGGCCCAGGGACTCGACGAAACTCCGGGCAACCTGCTCCCAGTCGGCGCCCGGCACCGAGGCCACGTGCGCAGCGTAGGTGCCGGTGGCCCCGTTGATCTTGCCGAGGTATTCGGTCCGGGCGATGCGGTCCAGCTGGCGGGTCAGCCGGTGCGCGATCACGGCGAGCTCCTTGCCCAGCGTCGTGGGGGTGGCGGGCTGGCCATGGGTGCGGGAGAGCATCGGCACCGCGCGGTTGGCCTCGGCCATGGCGCTGATCTGCGCGACGAGCTTGCGGGCCGCCGGCAGCCAGACGTCTTCCACGGCGCCCTTGACGCCGAGCGCGTAGGAGAGGTTGTTGATGTCCTCGGAGGTGCAGCCGAAGTGCACCATGGCGGTCAGGTGCTCGATCCCGACGCCGGGCAGCCGGCGGCCGATGTAGTATTCCACGGCCTTCACGTCGTGCACGGTGACGGCCTCGATGTCGGCCAGCTCGGCGACCGACGTGGCGTCGAATTCGGTCACGATGGCGCGCAGCTTGGCCTGCTGCTCCGCGCTCAGCGGCCCGGCGCCCGGCAGCACGTTGTTGCTGGTCAGGTGGATCAGCCATTCAACCTCGACGGCGACCCGGTCGCGGTTGAGGGCGGCTTCGGAGAGGTAGTCCACCAGCGGCGCGACGGCGGGCTGGTAGCGGCCGTCCAGCGGGCCGAGAGCGATCTGGTGGTCGGACGCGGCGAGGGCCAGGCGTCCGGACGGCGTGCGGGTCTCAGCTGTGGCGGCAGTTTCAGGCATGGTCCGATTCTTTCACGAAGTGCCGCCGGGCCTTAAGCGCGCGGGTGCGTATGACATCCCGGCGCTGCCGGCGTTCCCCGGATCCGCGGGCCGGGGCGCAGCGCTGTCGGCTTTTCCACATAGCCGGCGCAGCCGGTTCCGGCCCCCGCCGGGGCTCCCTAGCGTTGGAATCCGGGACGGGAACTGGAAGGGAAGGGAGCTCGGGCCATGAACGGCACGTTGACGGCAACCGATGCGGCGGCCTGCGCCTCACGCAGCTACGAGGTCCAGCAGCTGGCGGCCAGGGTGGCGTCCTGCGCGGAGGAGGCCGGCGCCGTCGTTGCCGGTCTGGGCCGGCTGGAGCTCCAGGACTGGCAATCCCCGGCGGGCCGGGCCTACCGCAACACGCTGTCGTTGCAGGCCGCGTCCCTGCGGCGCGCCCGGGACGCGCTGGCGGACGCGCAGGCGGTGGTGCTGCGCCACGCCCAGCAGGTGACGCTCTCATCCGGACGCCCGGGCTACTGATGGCGGAGGTAACTCCGTCGGGCTCCGGCGAGGTTCCGCGCCCGTCCGTGCCCGCTCCCGAAGGGATGCTGCGCATCCGCGGCGGGGTGGGCGGCCTCAGCTTCCAGTTCGAGGAGTTGCTGGCCGGCGCGGCTGCCCTAGACGCCGTCGTGCGCCAGCTGTACGCCGTGGAAGGCGAAGCAGACGGTATCCGCCGGTCGCTCTTCCAGTACCAGACCGATTCCTACCGCAGCGGGAGCGACGCCATCATCGCCGTCGGGGAGGCGGGCCGCGACGTCGGCCGGGTCCGGGCCGAGCTGGAACACATCGCGGCCCAGGTCCGGGCCAGCCACCGGGAGTACGAGTTCACCGAGGCCCGGAACGCGCTGCTGCTCCGGATGGGTCTCGGCGCCCCGGAGTACGGCACTTCTCCGGCGCCTTTCGAGCTCCCGGGCGTGCGGGACCAGGTTGAACACGCGGTGGCCGAGGCTCCCCGCGGCCTCGCCCTGCTGCTGGGCCTGACCTTTCCGCTGGCGGGGGCCGTCGGGGTCCTCAGCGGCCCCGCTGACGTCCGCCGCGCCGTCCGGGACCTGACCGCGGCGCCGGGACTGGAATTCCTGAAACCGAGGCCGGTCAGGGTTGTCGGCAGCGAAACGGCCACCGCGGACGTGGATGTCTCCCCGCCGGCCTGCTGCGCCGGGCCGAGGCGGTGGGCCGGACCAGCGGCGACATCGAAGTCATCCGGGTCGACGGCGGCAGCGCGCGCGCCTGGGTGGTCATCATTCCGGGAACGCAGCTCGGCGGCTTGCCCGAGGGAACGAATCCGTTCGACACGGCCGGTATCGCCGAGGCGCTCGGCTACGACTCGGAGGCAACAAACGCGGCTATCCGGCAGGCGCTGCGGGAAGCCGGCGCCGAAGCGGGCGAGCAGCTCGCCGTGGTGGGCTACAGCCAGGGCGGCATCCACGCCATGAACCTCAGCCGGGACAAAGCCTTCCTGGCCGAATTCGACCTCAGGTTCGTGCTGACCGCGGGTTCCCCGGTGGGCGGCATCACCCCCGAACCCGGGATCGGCAGCCTGCACCTGGAGCACCGGCACGACTGGGTGCCGGGGGCCGACGGGCTGGCCAACGCGGACACCAGGGACCGGGTGACCGTGACCCTGACCAATGACCTGGCCATGCCGCCGCCGCAGGACTTCGGGCTCGGCCCCGGCCACCGGCTGGAAAACTACGCGGCCGGGGCGGAAGCGGTTTCGGCGAGCAAGGATCCCTCGCTGCAGGCTTCCACCGCCGCGCTCGCGGCGGTGGTCGGGGCCGGCGGCACCACGACGGTCACGAGGTTCTCGCTGCGGCGCGAGGCGCTGGCCCCGCAGGGCGTCCCCACGGCGCCGGGCCCGGACCGCGGCAAGCCCGTAACGCCGTCGGCCGGTCCGCCGGCACGGGACGCGAGGCCGGACCCGCGACCGGACGCGAGACCGGTGCCGCTGGGAGTGCCGGGTTAGCGCCGCCGGTCAGCCCCGTCGGCCGCCCGGAAGCCTGCCGGCCACCAGGGACACCACGGTGATGATGATGGCGGCCAACACTGCCGTCCAGAAGAAGGAGTCGATGGTGAAATGCACCGGCGTGTAGGAGCTCAGCCATGAGGTGAGGTACAGCATGGCGGCGTTGATGACGATCGTGAACAGTCCCAGCGTGAGGATGGTGATCGGCAGCGACAGCAGGCTGACCAGCGGTTTGACGAGGGCGTTGACCAGGCCGAAGATCAGCCCGATGAACAGGTACGCCAGGATGATCCCGATCGTGTCCGTGCCCTGCGTGACGCCGCTGTTGGCCACGGCCCCGGTGGTGGCGGTGGTGGAGATATCCATCCCGGGAAGGATCCAGCTGGCGATCCAAAGGGCCAGCGCATTGACGATGACCCGCACGGAGAGTGAGCGCATGGCCCCATGCTGTCACATCCCCGGGCCTCCCGGCAGGAGGTCGAAGTAGGCTAGGTCGCATGACTTCATCAGAGAACCAGGCCGGCGGGGTCCGCCCGCGGCCGGTGGTAGACCTCCTTCCCCGTTACGCGGCCGGCAAACCCCCGGTCCCGGTCGAGGGGCTGGTTAGCTACAAGCTGTCCTCCAACGAGAACCCCCTGCCCCCGATTCCTGCAGTGCAGCAGGCCATCGCGGCGCAGACCGACTTCAACCGCTATCCGGACCCGCTCAGCAGCAAACTCCGCGGCGAGCTGGCCGGCTTCCTGGACGTCCCGGCCGAGGACATCGTTACCGGCGCGGGCAGCCTCGGCGCGCTCAACCAGTTGCTGGCCACCTTCGCCGGCCAGAATGACGACGGCAAGGCCGACGAGGTCATTTATGCGTGGCGCTCGTTCGAGGCCTACCCCATCAGCGTGGGCCTCGCCGGCGCGCAGAGCGTGCAGATCCCGCTGACGGCCGAGGGCCGGCACGACCTGGACGCTATGGCAGCCGCGGTGACGGCGCGCACCCGGATGATCCTGCTGTGCACCCCCAACAACCCCACCGGACCCATCCTCACGACGGAGGAGACCGAGCGGTTCCTCAAGAGAGTGCCCTCGGACATTGTGGTGGTCATCGACGAGGCCTACCAGGAGTTTGTCCGGGCCGAGGACGCCGTTGACGGTATCGAGATGTACCGCAAGTACCCCAACGTGGTGGTGCTGCGCACCTTCTCCAAGGCGCACGGCCTGGCCGGACTACGCGTGGGTTACAGCGTCTCCCAGCCGGAGCTCACGCAACACCTGCGGGTGACAGCCACACCGTTCGCGGTTTCGCAGATCGCCGAGGCGGCGGCGGTGACCTCGCTCCAGCATTTCGGCGAGGTTGTAGAAAGGGTACAAAGCCTGGTCGACGAACGGGACCGCGTGACGGCCGGACTGCGCGACCTCGGCTGGTTCGTGCCGGACGCCCAGGGCAACTTCGTCTGGCTGAATCTGGGAACCAACAGCGCGGAATTCGCCGCGCTGGCAGGGGAACGGGCCCTCTCCGTCCGGGCCTTCGGCAACGAGGGCGTGCGCGTCAGCATCGGCGAACCCGAGGCCAACACCCGGTTCCTTGAATTGTGTGCGATCTATACAAAACCCCCGCAGCGTTCCTAGCGCTTAACATGAAGCCCGCCGGGAGCCCGCTGCGGATAAAGTAGGGGACGAGTAAGCCAAATATATGCCGGACCGGGAATGTATTCCTCTTCCGGCATATATCCCAGCGATTGCGGCGCATTCGGATGCGGCAGGCAAGGAGACGGTATGGGCGCCACACATCTGCCCTCCACCGAGTTCGACGGAACCGGCGTGGACGACCAGCGGGAGGCGCAGGCCGAGGCCGTGTTGGGCGATCCCGCCGTCCCCATGGTCCAGCTGCTGCGCCCCGATGGCACCCTGGGCACCGATCCGGTGTTCTCCGAGTACGCGGCCCGGCTCGATGCCGAGAAGCTCCGCGGGTTCTACGCCGACATGGCGAAAATCCGCCGCTTTGACGTGGAGGCCACCGCCCTGCAGCGGCAGGGCCAGCTGGCGCTGTGGGTCCCACTGACCGGCCAGGAAGCGGCGCAGATCGGCTCCGGCCGCGCGAGCCAGCCGCAGGACTACATTTTCCCCACCTACCGGGAACACGGCGTCGCGCTGACCCGCAACGTGGACCTGGCCGAACTGCTGCGCCAGTTCCGCGGCGTGTCCAATGGCGGCTGGAATCCCAAGGACACCAACTTCCACCTGTACACGCTGGTCCTTGCCGCCCAGACCCCGCACGCCGTCGGCTACGCGATGGGCATCCAGCGGGACCAGAAGCGCGCCGCAGCCCAGGCGGCAGCCGCCGGGTCCGCGGCCCCGGCGCAGGATCCGAAGGCCGCCGTGATGGTCTACTTCGGTGACGGCGCCAGCTCCGAGGGCGACGTGCACGAATCCATGGTGTTCGCCTCCTCCTACAACGCCCCTGTGGTGTTCTTCTGCCAGAACAACCACTGGGCCATCTCCGTGCCCACCACCGTACAGACCCGCATCCCGCTCTCCAACCGTGCCAAGGGCTACGGCTTCCCCGGCATCCGGGTGGACGGCAATGACGTGATCGCTGTCCACGCCGTCACCGAATGGGCCCTGGAGCGCGCCCGCCACGGCAAGAGCCCGGTCCTGATCGAGGCCTTCACGTACCGGGTCGGCGCGCACACCACCGCCGACGACCCCACGAAGTACCGCGGCTCCGAGGAGGAGGAGCAGTGGCGGGCGAAGGACCCGCTTGAACGGCTCGAGAAATACCTCCGCGCCGAAGGCCTTGCCGACGACGCCTTCTTCGACCAGGTCAAGGCCGACGGCGACGAGCTTGCCGCCTATGTCCGCAAGACCACCCACGACCTGGAAACCCCGGACATCCGGACGGCGTTCGCCAACACCTACGCCCAGGCGCACCCGCTGGTGGCCGAAGAGCTGGCGTGGTTCGAGGAGTACAGTGCCGGCTTCGCCGACGAGGCGGAGCCTGCCGATACGGAGGCGGCCAACTGATGACCACCATGACCATTGCCAAGGCCATCAACGAGGGCCTCCGGGCCTCGCTGGCCGGTAACCCGCGCACCCTGCTGATGGGCGAGGACATCGGCCCGCTGGGCGGCGTCTACCGCGTCACGGACGGCCTGATCGGCGAATTCGGCGCCGACCGCGTCGTCGACACCCCGCTGGCGGAGTCCGGCATCATCGGCACCGCCATCGGCCTGGCGCTGAGCGGCTACCGGCCGGTCTGCGAGATCCAGTTCGACGGCTTCGTCTTCCCGGGCTTCAACCAGATCACCACCCAGCTGGCCAAGATGCATTCGCGCAGCAACGGCAACCTCACCGTCCCGGTCGTCATCCGGATCCCCTATGGCGGCGGCATCGGCTCGATCGAACACCATTCCGAGTCGCCGGAAGCGCTGTTCGCACACACCGCCGGGCTGCGCATCATCACCCCGTCCAACCCGCACGACGCCTACTGGATGATCCAGCAGGCCATCGACTGCCTGGACCCGGTGATCGTTTTCGAACCGAAGCGGCGCTACTGGCTCAAGGGTGAGGTGGACACCACCTCACCGGGCCAGTCCGCGGACCCGTTCCAGGCCCACGTTCTGCGCGCCGGAACGGACGCCACCGTCGTGGCGTATGGCCCGCTGGTACCGGTGGCCCTCGCCGCCGCTTCCGCCGCCGCCGAGGACGGCCTCAGCGTGGAAGTGATCGATCTGCGCTCCATCTCGCCGATCGACTTCGACACCGTCACGGACTCGGTCCGGAAGACGGGCCGGCTGATCGTGGCGCACGAGGCGCCGACCTTCGGCGGCATCGGCGGCGAGATCGCCGCCCGCGTCAGCGAGCGGGCCTTCCACTCGCTCGAGGCCCCGGTCATGCGCGTCGGCGGCTTCCACATGCCCTACCCGGTGGCCAAGGTGGAGGAAGACTACCTCCCCGACATCGACCGCATCCTTGAGGCGCTGGAACGCGCCCTCGCCTACTGACGGGGATCTCCATGACCGTGAACAAGTTCAACCTTCCCGACGTGGGCGAAGGCCTGACCGAGGCCGAAATCGTCTCCTGGAAGGTCAGGGCCGGCGACACCGTGGCCGTCAACGACGTGCTGTGCGAGATCGAAACCGCCAAGTCCCTCGTGGAGCTCCCCTCCCCGTACGCCGGGACCGTCACCGAGTTGCTGGTTCCGGAGGGCGTGACGGTCGACGTCGGGACGCCGATCATCAGTGTCTCCGACACGGCGACTCCGGAGCCCGCCACCGCCCCGCCTGCGCCGCCCGCGCGAGCCCCCGAAGCGGCCGACGCTCCTCCTGCGCCGCCCGCGCCGATGTACGGCACGCTCCAGCCGGAGACGTCCGACGCCGGCGGGCCCCCGGCCGGCGGCCCGCTGGTCGGTTCCGGCCCTAAAGCCGACGCTGTTAAGCGCCGACGCCGGATCTCCGCGCCGGCAGTTCCGGCGGCCGCCGCCTCGGCCCCTGCCGCCGCCCCGGCTCCCGCCGCCCCGGCTCCCGCCGTCGAACCCGTCGAGGCGCACGACATCTGGATCAGCCCGGAGGCTGTCGCCAGCGCCGAGCGTCCCGCCCCGGCAGCAGCCGAGGCGATCGACCAGCGCCCGACGCTGGGCGGCGCCATCACCGGACTCGTCAGCCGGGTCCTGGCCAAGCCCCCGGTCCGGAAGTTCGCCCGTGACCTTGGCATCGACCTGGCCGACGTCGTGCCCACCGGCGCGCGCGGCGAGGTGACCCGCGAGGACCTGGTCAGCTACCAGGCCCAGCGCGACGCCGAGCTGGACCAGGCGGATTCGTTCTGGGGCAAGACCGGCCGGCCCCAGGAACAGCGGATCGAGCGCATCCCGGTCAAGGGCGTCCGAAAGGCCACCGCCCGGGCCATGGTGGAGTCGGCTTTCGCGGCCCCGCATGTGTCCATCTTTGTGGACGTCGATGCCAGCCGCACCATGGAGTTCGTCAAGCGGCTCAAGGCCTCCCGCGACTTCGAGGGCATCAAGGTCTCGCCGCTGCTGATCCTCGCCAAGGCCGTCATCTGGGCCGCGGCGCGCAACCCCAGCGTCAACGCGAGCTGGGTGGATGCCGAGGACGGCAGCGACTCGGCCGAGATCCACGTCAAGCACTTTATGAACCTGGGCATCGCCGCCGCGACCCCGCGTGGCCTGATGGTGCCGAACATCAAGAACGCCCAGGACCTCTCGCTCAAGGAACTCGCGCTGGCCCTTAATGACCTGGCCACCACGGCGCGGGCGGGCAAGACCCAGCCGGCGCAGATGCAGGGCGGAACCCTGACGGTCACCAACATCGGCGCCCTGGGCATCGACACTGGCACGCCGATCATCAACCCCGGCGAGGTCGCGATCGTGGCCTTCGGGACCATCAAGCAGAAGCCCTGGGTCCTGGACGGCGAGGTGATCCCGCGCTGGATCACCACCCTCGGCGGCTCCTTCGACCACCGGGTGGTGGACGGGGACCTCTCGGCACGGTTCATGGCCGACGTCGCAGCCATCCTGGAGGAACCGGCCCTGCTGCTGGACTGAGTTCGACCCCCGGCGCGAGCCTCCTGCCCAGTTACTTTGGTCCTGCGCACCCGGCGCCCGCGGAATGGCCGTAACTGTGCCGAGGAACTTCCAGTCCTTACGCAGGATGCTCTGGACCGCATCGGGCATCCGGAGGACGCGGTGGCCGACGAGTTGTCTACCACGATCGGGGACACCCCAATTTTTCCGCCGCGCAGTGCGCCGGCGCTTCACGTGAGGTCGGTGCGGCCGGAGGGGCTTCCACCTTGGATCCAACGCTCGAGCAGGTGTGCTGACAGTAATTGGTCGATGACCATGAAGGCAGCGCCGCGGAGGCCAGCCTGATCTCCGGTCGGCGACGACATGATGCTGAGGTTCCGCGTAGCCAGCGGAAGCGAGCTTCCCAAGACCGTCTTCCTGACTTCTGCAAGATAGAGGTCTCCGGAGTCGGCGACCCCGCCGCCTACAAGGACCAGTGACGGGTTGAAAATGTTGACCAGCAGGGAGATGGCCTCGCCAACCTCCCTGGCCGAGTAGAGCAATAAATCGGTCGCGTCGGCGTCGCCCCGGCGGGCCGCGTCCGCGACATCACGAGCGTTAACAGAGCCGTGATCCGCAATCGTTGTTGCCAGCAGCCTGCTCTTTCCGGATTTCCCAAGCGATTGTCCCTGACGTGCAATTGCGGCGCCGCCGGCCACGGCTTCCAAACAGCCGCGCTTTCCGCAGCGGCAAACCACGGAGTCCGGACCCAACCGAATGTGACCGATGTCGCCGGCGCTTCCAAGAGCGCCACGGTGCAAGCGGCCTTGGGATATGAGACCTGCGCCAATGCCTGTCCCTACCTTAACGTACACGATCTCTAAGTGGTCCTGCCCTAGACCGTCCCGAAATTCCCCCAACGCCATGAGGTTTACCTCGTTGTCCGCCCATACGGGGGCCGAGAATTTGCCTTGGAAGAACGCCCTGACGTCGTAGCCGTCCCAACCGGGCATAATTGGCGGCACCACCGGCTTCCCTGTCGCGAACTCCACCGGGCCGGGCAGCCCAATACCGATACCCCACAACCGGGGACTCCCGTCGTGGCTCTCCAGCAGCTCGTCAAAGAGCTGTGCTACGCGCTTGAGTATCACTTCCGGCCCGCTATTGATGTCGCCAGGTTCCTCAGCAGCCGAAACGATTCGCCCGTCAAGATCTGTCAGTGCCACGCCCAGGCTGGTTGCCCCAAGTTCCGCAACCAGCACTTGTCCGGCGGCGGCTTTAAAAGCAAGCTGCCTCGGGGCCCGGCCCCCCTGTGAAGGTCCGGTAGGTCCTTCTTCCAAGAGTCCTGAGTCAAGGAGGTACTCCACTCTCTGAGAGACGACATTCCGGCCCAATCCAGTGACCCTGACGACCTCCGGCCTCGTCAGAGCTTGCCCAGACCGCACTGCATTCAGCACGGCGACCAAGGAAGCAATTTGTTCCCCGACGAGCGCCATATTCGAGTTCTTCGTCGTCACTTCGTAGCTCCTTCTGCTGATGACCTCCAACCATTATCCCCCAAAGGGTTGACTTATGCACGTTACGTGCATAACTTGATGTTGTGCCAGTCACACGACGAGGTGACACCGACGGCCCCCGGCTGATGGTCCAAGGCGGTACCCAGCCTCATGTTCATTGGAGAATAGTCATGAAATACAAGCTCCCGCTTGTTGCTCTCGCCACCGCACTCGTTCTGACTGCGACCGGCTGCAGCTCTTCCGGAACCACCACCACAGCCCAGGATGCGGGTGTCTCGGAAAAGGCCGAAGCCGCACTGGCTAAAATCAAAGGCCAGGTTCTCAGCAAAGGACCTAATGGCGAGGAGCCGTCTCCGGCCTCGGTCGCAGAACTGAGCGAGGAAGACATCACGAAGGTCAAGGCCCTTGGAGCCAAGGCTGCAATCGTCATGCACTATGGCGGCAATGACTGGGCGAATGCCCAGATCGCGGGCCTCAAGAGTGAATTCTCGCGTCTTGGGATCAACATCATTGCCACTACGGATGCAAACTTCAAGCCGGACAAGCAGGTTTCCGATCTTGAGACGGTCATGACCCAGAACCCCAACGTCATTGTTTCCATCCCCACTGATCCTGTGGCCACCGCTTCGGCCTACAAGAAAGCCGCGGCGGCCGGCGCCAAGATCGTCTTCATGGACAACGTTCCCAAGGGACTCACCGCCGGTAAGGACTACGTCTCTGCAGTGTCAGCCGACAACTTCGGCAACGGCGTTGTCTCCGCCCACCAGATGGCGAAGGCTCTCGGCGGGAAGGGCAAGATCGGCCTGATCTTCCACGAAGCGGACTTCTTTGTTACCAAGCAGCGCTACCAGGGATTCAAGGAGACCATTACCAAGGACTACCCGGACATCCAGATCGTCGTAGAGAAGGGCATCGCCGGTCCCGACTTCGCCGGTGACGCACAGGGCGCTGCAAACGCCATGCTCAGCAAGTACGCCGACCTCTCCGGTATTTGGGCCGTCTGGGATGTCCCGGCCGAAGGCGTCATGGCGGCAGCCCGTGCGGCCGGCCGTCCCGACCTGAAAATCGCCACGGAAGACTTGGGCAAGAACGTTGCCATTGCTCTCGCCAAAAACGAGCTCGTCGTCGGCCTCGGCGCACAGGTGCCTTTCGACCAAGGCGTCACAGAAGCCCGCCTCGCAGCGATGGCCCTGCTCGGCAAGACAACGCCGGCCTATGTGGCACTGAGCGCTGTACCCGTGGACCACAACAACGTCCTCGAAGCCTGGAAGCAGGTCTACCACGAGGACGCCCCCAAGGACATTCAGGACTCCTTCAAGAAATAGCAGGCGTGGGGCAGGGTTTCGGCCTAGCCCACCCAGTGAAAGCGATCTCACCATGAACTCAGGAGCCCTCGCCGTTGAAATGCGGTCGATCTCAAAAGGATTCAACGGAGTCAATGTCCTCAACAACGTGGACTTCGAAGTCCGCGCAGGGGAAGTGCACGCGCTTGCCGGTGGAAACGGCGCCGGCAAGTCCACGCTGATGAAAATTCTCCAGGGCGTCTACCACGCTGATGAAGGAACCATCCTCGTCGGAGGACAGCAAGTTGACATCAAAACCATTCAGGATGCCAAGGCCGCCGGAATCGGCATGGTGTTCCAGGAATTCAGCCTGGTCCCGAGCCTGACCGTAGCGCAGAACATCTTCCTCGCGGCAGAACCGCAAGGCCGCAGCGGTCTGATCGATGACCGGGCAGCTGTCCGGAAGGCCCGCGAAGTCTTCAAGGAAATGGAAGTCGAGGTCGATCCGCGCGCCCATGTTTCGCGTCTGGGCACTGCTTATTGGCAGCTAACGGAAATCGCGAAGGCCCTCGCACAAGATGCCAAGGTGCTGATCATGGACGAGCCGACCGCCAGCCTGGCCCGGCACGAGACGGAGGCGCTCTTCGATCTCGTGGATCGGCTCAAGAAGCGCGGCATATCCATCATCTACATCTCGCACCGCATGGACGAGGTCTACCGTATTGCGGACCGCATCACGATCCTGCGTGACGGACAACGCCTGCTCACGGAACCTTTGTCCAATGTCACGCCCGAACAGATCGTGGAAGGCATCGTGGGCAAGAAGATCGAGGGTCAGATGAGTTACCAGCAGCGCGATCACGACTCGGAGACTGCAGCTCCCGTCCTCGAGGCCCGGGGCCTTACGTCGGGCAAGCGCGTCCGCAACGTCTCCTTCACACTTCACGCCGGCGAGATCCTCGGGCTGGCTGGACTGATGGGAAGCGGCCGGACGGAGCTCGCCAGGGTGCTGTTCGGCATCGATCCCCTTGAAAGCGGGGAGCTACTGCTCCGCGGGCGGAAAAGCTCGATCTCAAACCCGCGCAAGGCCATCGAAGCCGGACTGGCTCTCATTCCCGAGGACCGGCGTGCGCAGGGGCTGGTCCTGGACCACTCCGTTCGGGAAAACCTGCTGCTGCCGCTGCTCGACCAGATCCGGCGCGGACCCTTTCTGGACCCGGGAGAAGGAAAGAATCTTTCAAACTCTCTCATCAAGAAATTCGCAGTGAAGGTTGCCCACCCCAACAAGCCCGTACGGCTGCTGTCCGGCGGAAACCAGCAGAAGGTCGTGTTGGCCAAGTGGCTGGGCACGGACCCGGACGTCCTGATCCTGGACGAACCGACTGCGGGCGTCGACATCGGCACGAAGAGCGAAATCCTCGACATGATCCGCGATCTGGCCAACGCAGGCAAGGCCGTCATCGTCATTTCCTCCGAATACCCGGAACTGCTCGCCGTCAGCGATAGGGTCCTGGTTCTCAGGGATGGCTCCGTCACTCGGGATTTGAAGCGCAGCGAAATAGACGACGAAGAATCACTACAACTCGCAGTTCAGGGAGTCTGATCATGAACAACCCAACCATCTCAGCGAAGGCTTCCGAGGAGAAACCGCTCTTCAACCTGAAGCGCACCCTTGGCGAGCTCGATTGGCGCCGCTACGTCATTTACATCGGCTTTGTCGTCGTGTTCATCTTCTTCGCGGTGCTGTTGCGCGACCAAGGCTTCCTGTCGCCCAACAATTTGCTGAACATCTTCCGCCAGACAGCAACCATTACTGTCATCGCCGTCGGCATGACGTACGTCATCGCGTGCGCCGAAATTGACCTGAGCGTTGGCTCGGTCGCCGGCCTCTCAAGCGTCTGCACGGCCATGGCGTTGGCCCAATGGGGAATCGTCCCGGGCATCCTGGCAGGTCTCGCCGTTGGCCTGGTCGTCGGATCGATCAACGGCGCCCTTGTCAGCCTGCTGGGTATCCCTTCTTTCCTGGTAACCCTGGGCATGCTTGGCATCGCAGTCGGCGTGGCCCAATGGATCACGGCTTCGGCGCCGCAGCCCATTCTCAACGACACCTTCAACATGCTGTTCGGCTCCGGTAATTTCGGTCCCGTTCCCGGACTTATTGTCTGGAGCGCCATCTTCGTGGCGATCGGCGCCGTGGTACTTTCCCGAACCAAGTTCGGGCGCCAGGTCCTTGCCACCGGCGGCAACCGAACCGCAGCTGACTTCACGGGCATCAACACCAGGCGCATTAAGTTCCAGGTCCTCCTCATCTCCGGCCTCGTCGCCAGTGTTGCCGGCATGCTCTACGCCGGCCGACTCCAGTCCGGACGCTTCCAGTGGGGCAGCGGCGACGAACTCTCAGCGATCGCCGCAGTGATCCTGGGCGGAACCAGCCTGTTCGGCGGTGCCGGTTCGGTGGTCGGCACGCTCTTCGGCGCCCTCCTGATCGGATTGATCAACAATGGCCTGATCCTCGCGGGACTGGACAGCAGCCAGCAGCAGGTTGTCCGCGGTGCGATTATCATCCTGGCCGTCGCCTTGGCCCGAAAGAAATGAGCGCCGCATGACCCGGCAAATGAGGGCCGGAATCATCGGCACGGGATTCATGGGGGAAGTCCACGCCCATGCCGTGCGCGCCGCCGGAGGCGTCCTGAGCGAAGTCGCCGGACGCACGCCGGAGAGTTCACGCGCTGCAGCGGGCCGGCTCCAGGCCGCGAAAGCCGCCGAGTCCCCGGAAGCGCTGATCCGGAGCAACGATGTCGACGTTGTCCACATCTGCACTCCGAACGCCAGCCATGCCTACCTGGCCAGGCTGGCGCTTGAAGCAGGCAAGCACGTCGTATGTGAAAAACCCTTGGCTACAACGGTTGAGGATGCGGAACAGCTCAGCACCCTGGCAGATGGCACCGAGTCCGTAGCGGCAGTACCTTTTATCTACCGTTTCTACCCGACAATCCGCGAAGCCAAGGCACGGCTGACCCACGGGGAGGCCGGCGAATTGTGGCTCCTGCACGGTTCCTACCTGCAGGACTGGCTAGCGAGCAGCTCAGCGACCAACTGGCGAGTGGACCCTGGTTCCGGCGGAGCGTCCAGGGCATTCGGCGACATTGGGGTGCACTGGTGCGACCTGATGGAATTCGTTACCGGTCACCAAATCACTCGTCTCATCGCAAACACGTCCAAAGCGTTTCCGCAACGTGCCAGCGAAAGCGGAATGCTGAACGTCGGAACAGAGGACGGTGCGACGCTGCTGTTTGAAACCGATAGGGGCGCCACAGGGTCCCTGGTCGTCAGCCAAGTCACGCCGGGGAGAAAGAACCGGCTCTGGTTCTCGTTCGACGGTACTGAGGCGTCCTTGAGCTTCAACCAGGAAGAGCCGGAAACTCTCTGGGTGGGAAGCGTCCGCGGCAGCACCCGCGTACCGAGCGGCCCCGACACGCTTTCCTACCCGGAATCGCAGCGGTACGCCCGGCTCCCGGCTGGCCACCCGCACGGCTACCAGGACAGCTTCAATGCTTTCATGGCCGACGTCTACGCCGCTGCCCGTGGCGGGAATGTCGACGGGCTTCCAACCTTCCGCGACGGACTTCGCGCGGCACTGATCACCCAGGCAGTCGTGGATTCCGCAGCAACGAATGCCTGGGTCGATGTGCCAGGCCTGCCGGAACGCTCCAGCATCTCTGACGAACTAACACCCGAAAGGCAAAGATAATGCAGATTGGCTACCACTCAATCACCTGGGGCGGCGTCACCGGCCACCCGGCAGGGGTCACCAGTGTCAAAGACCTTTACTACCGGTCCAACGGCTCCATGGAGAATGCCGTGCGGGACATTGCCGCGGTCGGTTATGAAGGAACAGAGATGTTCGACGGCAACCTCGTGGATTATGAAGACCGTCCGCAGGACCTGAAGGAACTGCTCCGCGATTCAGGTCTCAAACTCGTCTCCGTGTACTCCGGCGCCAACTTCATCTTCGCCGACATCCTCCCTGAGGAACTGCACCGCATCAATCACGCCGCGGAGCTGGCAGCCACCTTCGGCGCCGAACGCCTCGTCGTCGGCGGCGGCGCACGCCGCGCCGCGGGCACCAGCGACGAGGACTACACACTGCTGGCCAAGGGCCTGGACCGGGTCACTGACATCGCTGAGAGCTTCGGCCTTACGGCGAGCTACCACCCTCACCTCGGCACCATCGTGGAGAGCCCCGACGAACTCGATCTCCTCATGACCAGAACGCGCATCGGATTCTGCCCCGACACCGCCCACCTTGCTGCCGGCGGTTGCGATCCGGCGGCAGCAATCCGGAAATACCCGGACCGTATCCGCCACGTGCACCTCAAGGATTTCCGTCAGGATCCGTTTGCGTTCCTCCCCCTCGGCGAAGGCGATCTGGATTTCCCGGACATCATCCGCGCGGTGAAGGAAAGCGGCTACGACAGCTGGCTGATGGTGGAACTCGATTCGTACAACGGCGATCCCAAGAAGGCCGCCGAGATCAGCAAAAAATACCTCGACAAAATCCTCGCCGACACCGGCCTCTAAACGAAAAGGAACACGCCATGCAGAAACTTAACGTCGGCCTCATCGGCGGCGGCTTCATGGGCAAGGCCCACTCGCTCGCCTATGCTGCCATGCCCATGTTCTTCTGGCCCGCCCCGGCCATGCCGGTCCGCAAAATTATTGCGGAAGCCACTGATGATCTCGCAGCCCAGGCCGCAAGCCGCTTTGGTTTTGAAAACTCCACTGCAGACTGGCGCAGGATTATCGAGGATCCTGATATCGACGTCGTCGACATCGCGACGCCAAACCACCTTCACGCCGAAATCGCCATCGCAGCCGCCCAGGCGGGAAAGCACATCATCTGCGAGAAGCCGCTGGCCAGGACCGGTGAAGAGTCCAAGGCCATGTACGACGCCGTCAAAAACACCAACCTCGTCCACATGGTCGCGTTCAACTACCGCCGCACGCCCGCAGTAGCACTCGCCAAGAAGTACATTGATGAAGGCGCAATTGGGCGCGTGATCAGCTTCCGCGGGACCTACCTGCAGGACTGGAGCGCGGACCCCGACTCTCCCCTCTCCTGGCGATTCCAGAAGTCCATCGCAGGGTCAGGCGCCCTCGGTGACATCGGAACACACGTCATTGATATGGCACGCTACCTTGTTGGAGAGTTCGCCTCCGTCAACTCAATAATGTCCACCTGGATCCCCGAGCGGCCGCTGCAGTCGGGCGGCGCGGACAGCCTGGGGAACGTCTCCGGCGACGCAGGCCCCCGCGGGCCCGTTGACGTGGATGACGAGGTCCTCACCATGGTGAAGTTCGCCAACGGCGCCATCGGCTCGGTCGAAGCGACCCGCAACGCACATGGACGCAACAACTTCCTGACGTTCGAGATCCACGGCACCGAGGGCAGCATCATCTTCAACTACGAACGCCGCGACGAACTCCAAGTCTGCTTCGCCAGCGACCCCGGCGACCGCAAGGGTTTCCGAACCGTCTACACCGGCCCCGCACACCCCTATGGAGACGCGCTGTGGCCCATCCCGGCGCTTGGCATCGGCTACGGTGAGACCAAAATCATCGAGGCCCACGATTTCTTCAAGGCCATCGCTGAAGGCGGAAGCGTCAGCCCCAACTTTGCCGACGGCTACCAGACTGCCCTGATCGACGATGCCATCATCGAATCCGCGGAATCCGGAAACTGGGTGAAAGTGCCCAGCATCGAGGCCTAACCCGCACCAGAAGCAGGTGCGGCGTCCCAGAGCAGACCGCGCCGCACCTGCACTCACCCGCGCACCAGCGTGAACGAAGAGAGCTCCTGAATGACGAATGCACCAGCACCGGCCAGCGAAACGGCCACCTATCTCCTTCCTGTCTTCAAGGCCAAACCCGGTCACGCCAGGGAGCTGGAGCAACTGCTAGCCGCCCTGCAGACCGCCAGCCGCCAGGATGACGGCTGCATCGAGTACTCCGTCTTTAACGACGAACAGGATCCCCACTCCTTCCTGCTCTACGAGAAGTGGACGGATGCCGGCGCGCTGGTCCTCCACAACGAGAAACAGCACGTTATCGACTTCCTGGCATCCGCAGCGGAACATATGGCCGAGCCTTTGAATGTCCACAGGCTTCGTCCCATCGTCTAGTTCGAAACAGGACATTCACAGCACCCCCGTCACCGAAGGAGCCTGACATGCCCCGCCCGTACACCCTCTTCACCGGCCAGTGGGCCGACCTGCCCTTCGAGGAGGTCGCGCGCCTGGCCTCCGGCTGGGGCTATGACGGCCTGGAAATCGCCGTGTCCGGGGACCACCTGGACGCCTGGCGCTGGGACGAACCCGGCTACGTCGAGGCCAAACTTGCCGTGCTGGAAAAGTACAACCTCAAGGTCTGGGCCATCTCCAACCACCTCAAGGGCCAGGCCGTCTGCGATGACCCGATCGACTTCCGGCACGAAGCCATCGTCGGGGCCAGGGTCTGGGGCGACGGCGACCCCGAAGGCGTCCGGCAGCGCGCCGCCGAGGAAATGCAGCACACCGCCCGGCTCGCCCGCGCGCTCGGCGTGGACACCGTCGTCGGATTCACCGGCTCCTCCATCTGGCAGTACGTCGCCATGTTCCCGCCCGTGCCCGAGAAGGTTATTGAGGCCGGATACCAGGACTTCGCCGACCGCTGGAACCCCATCCTGGACGTCTTCGACGAATGCGGCGTCCGCTTCGCCCATGAGGTCCACCCGTCCGAGATTGCCTACGACTACTGGACCACCGTCCGCACCCTCGAAGCGATCGGCCACCGGGAGGCCTTCGGGCTGAACTGGGACCCCTCCCACTTCATGTGGCAGGGCATCGACCCGGTCTCCTTCATCTGGGACTTCAAGGACCGGATCTACCACGTGGACTGCAAGGACACGAAGCTGCGCCCCACCGGCCGGAACACCGTCATGGGCTCACACCTGCCCTGGGGCGACCCGCGCCGGGGCTGGGACTTCGTCTCCGCCGGCCGCGGCGATGTGCCCTGGGAGTCGTCCTTCCGCGCCCTGACCGCAATTGGCTATAGCGGGCCCATCTCGATCGAATGGGAGGACGCCGGCATGGACCGCCTCCACGGCGCGCCCGAAGCCCTCGCCACGCTCAAGAAATACGATTTTCCGGCCTCAAACATCAGCTTCGACGCCGCCTTCAGCGCTAAGGACTAACAGCGGTGGGACGCCGCACCCCGTGTCCCCCTCTGTTCCCGTTCGGAATCTCACAGTCCCCCAGGTGGCGTGTGCCTGTCCTGGCCAGCCCAGCGGCACTAGAGTGGCACCAGCCGCCGCCGAGCCGGCGGACGCCGATCAAAGGAGATTTTGCGTGTTCTCGAGCCCGTTCCCCGCAGTGGATATCCCCGACGTCAGCCTCTACGAGTACCTCTTCGGCGGTTTGGCGGAGGAAGACCTGGACCGGGTCGCCGTCGTCGACGGCACCAGCGGCGCGGCAACGAGCTACCGCGAGCTACGCGGCCGGATCAACGCCCTCGCCGGTGCCGTTGCCGCCCAGGGCCTCGGCGTCCACGGAGTCGCCGCCATCCTGTGCCCGAACATCCCGGCGTTCACCGTGGTCTTCCACGGCCTGCTCCGGGCCGGCGCCACCGTCACGCCGATCAATTCGCTGTACACAGCGGACGAGATCGAAAAGCAGCTCACCGACGCCGGGGCAACCTGGCTGTTCACGATTTCCGCCCTGCTGCCCGCGGCCCGCGAGGCCGCCGAACGCGTCGGAATCGGTGCGGAGCGGCTGGTGGTGCTCGACGGCGCAGAGGGCCACCCCTCGCTGACGGACCTGCTCACCTCCGGCGCCCCGGCCCCGGACGTCAGCTTCGATCCGGCCACCCACATCGCCGTCCTGCCCTACTCCTCCGGCACCACCGGCCGGCCCAAGGGCGTGATGCTCAGCCACCGGAACCTCGTGGCGAACGTGGAACAGTCGCGCGGGCTGCTCAAGGTCACCCCGGATGACCGGCTGCTGGCCCTGCTGCCGTTCTTCCACATCTACGGACTCACCGTGCTGCTGAACCTGGCCCTGAGGGAGCGGGCCCGCCTCGTCACCATCCCCAAGTTCGACCTCGCGGAGTTCCTGCGCATGATCCAGGACCACAAATGCAGCTACCTCTTCATCGCCCCGCCGGTGGCCGTGGCGCTGTCAAAGCACCCCATGGTGGCGGACTACGACCTCAGCTCCGTCCACACCACCCTCTCCGGCGCGGCGCCGCTGGACGGCGAACTCGGCGCGCGGCTGGCCGAGCGGCTCGACTGCCGGGTGCTGCAGGGCTACGGCATGACCGAGATGAGCCCCGTCTCCCACCTGATCCCCGTCGACGCCACGGACGTACCCGTCAGCTCGGTCGGCTACACGGTGCCCAACATGGAATGCCGGCTGCTCGACCCGGCCACGGGGGAGGAGGTCGAGGTCCCCGCCGAGGGAACCAGCGCCCCGGGGCACCTGCTCTGCCGCGGGCCGAACGTGATGCTCGGCTACCTGAACCGGCCCGAGGAAACGGCGGACACCCTGGACGCGGACGGCTTCCTGCACACCGGCGACATCGCCACGGTCCGGGCGGACGGCGTCGTGACGGTGGTGGACCGGCTCAAGGAACTGATCAAGTACAAGGGCTACCAGATCGCCCCGGCCGAGCTCGAAGCGCTGCTGCTGACCCACCCCGGCATCGCGGACGCCGCCGTGATCGGAACGGCCGACGCCGACGGCCAGGAGGTGCCGATGGCGTTCGTTGTGCGCCAGCCGGGCCCGGACGGCGAGGCGCTGGACGAGGCCGCCGTGCAGGATTTTGTGGCCGCCAGGGTGGCGCCGTTCAAGAAGATCCGGCGCGTCGAGTTCATCGATGCCGTGCCGAAGTCCTCCTCCGGAAAGATCCTGCGCCGGATGCTGAAGACGGCACAGCGGGCGCCGCAGGCCTAGGCCCGCCGCCCGCGCCGCGCGGGCCGTCCGGCCGGGCTAGTGCGTAGGGCGTGTCTGACTATTCGCGGTATGGCAGGATGTCTGCATGCCCAGCACCTTGATCGAGGTTCGCCAGAAGTACACGCCGCAGCAGCAAGTTGCCCTTATCGATGCGGTACATGGAGCGCTCGTGGCTGCGTTCAAGATTCCGGAGGAAGACCGGTTCATCCGAGTTCTCGCCTATGAGCCGCACGCGATGGTGAATGGGCTCGCCGAGGGCGTCGCGGACAGCTACACGCGCGTAACGATCGACTACTTCTCAGGACGCTCGATCGATGCCAAGCGAAGCCTCTACAGGGAAATTGTCGAGCGCTTGGAAGTGCTCGGTATTCCGAAGAAAAACATTTCAATTCTCCTTCGTGAGAGCGCGCCGGAGAACTGGGGCGCAGGCGGACGTGCTGCCAGCGACTACGACCTCGGTTTCAACATCAACGTCTGACCGTCCTCGGCGCGCTGTCTATGCCGAGCGCGCGCAGGCGTCACGCGGGTAGCCCGGAAAATCGTTTCATCCACGCGATGGCGGTTTGGTCGCCCTAGTCGGAGGAGTCGGTCTTGGCGATGTAAACGTCGCAGGGGGCGTTGTGAGCCACGCTGTTCGCAACGCTCCCCAGCACCCGGCCCAGGCCGCGCATCCGGCGGTTGCCGACCACGATCATCTGCGCGCCGGAACGCTCCGCCTCGTGGATCAGGGCCTCGGCGGGCTTGCCCCGGGCGGCGGCGTAGGTGACGTTGATCTCCGCCGTGCGCAGGCTCTCCGCGACGGACTTGGCGACCTTCTCGGCGTCGTCGGCGTCGGAAACAATCCACCGGTCGCTGCCGCTGCTGAACACCTCGGTCCGGTCGCTATCGAACGCACTGACCACGTGCAGCGTGGCTCCCAGGGAGACCGCCAGGTCCCGGGCCGTGTGTGCGGCCTTGAGGGCAGTCTCACTGCCATCGACGCCAACAACGATGATTCCGGTCATGGGGACTCCTCTGGTCAAGCAAAAGTAGGGTCAGGCACGGTGCGGGCCACAGCAATGATTCAGGCTACAACGCCGCGACGGCTTCCCCCAGCACCGGCGCCAGGCGCCGGACACCTTCTTCGATGGCGTCGGGAGGCACCGCGCTGTACGCGAGCCGCAGTTTGTTGGAGGGCTCATCGGAGTGCGTGAAGGCCGCCCCCGGAATGAAGACGACGCCGGCGTCGATGGCCTTCTGCAGCAAGGGATAGGTGTCGACGCCCTCGGGCAGGGTCACCCAGACGAAGAAGCCGCCCTCGGGCCGCGTCCAGCTCAGCCCCTCCGGCATGTACTTGGCCAGGGCCGCGAGCATCGCCTCGCAGCGTTCCTGGTAGAGCCCGCGGTAGGTGGCGATCTGCCCGCGCCAGTCGT
Organism: Pseudarthrobacter sp. B907; assembly: GCF_040137805.1. NCBI lineage: Bacteria > Bacillati > Actinomycetota > Actinomycetes > Micrococcales > Micrococcaceae > Pseudarthrobacter > Pseudarthrobacter sp. B907. The sequence continues at coordinate 127,365 of NZ_JBEEQE010000006.1, forward strand.
AGTCCCGCAGGTACGCGGAGACCAGCATCTGGTTGAGGGTCGGCGGGCACAGGGTGACGGCCTCCGAGGCCAGGTAGTAGCGGCGCTGCAGATGCGCCGGGACCAGGGCCCAGCCGATCCGCAGGCCAGGGGCGAAGATCTTGGAGAAGGAACCCATGTAGATCACGTCGTCCGGGTTGCCGGCCCGCAACGGGGTCAGCGGTTTGCCGTCAAAGCGCAGCAGGCCGTAGGGGTTGTCCTCCAACACCAGAATATTCGCATTACGGCATATATCCACGACCTGCTGCCGGCGCTCGGCGGCCAGCGTGATACCGGAAGGGTTGTTGAAGCTCGGGATGGTGTAGAGGAACTTGATGCTCTTGCCCGCAGTCTGCAGGGCGGCGATCTCGGCCTGCAGGAGATCCGGAATTATCCCGTTCTCGTCCATCGGCACGGTGCCGACCTCCACCTGGTACGCCTCAAACGTGTTCAGCGCCCCGACATAAGTGGGATCCTCCACCAGCACAACGTCCCCCGGGTTGCAGAACACCTTGGTGGCGACGTCCTGGGCGGACTGCGAACCCGCCGTGATCACGATGTTTTCGGGCTTCGCGTCGAGGATGCCCTCGGCTGCCATAACCTCGCAGATCTGCGTGCGGAGCTCCTCGGTGCCCTGCCCGCCGCCGTACTGCAGGGCAGTCAGGCCCTGTTCGGCGATGATTTTCGCGGCGGACTGGCCGAGGCGCTCCAGGGGGAGTGACTGCAGATAGGGGCTGCCGCCGGCCAGCGACACGAGGCCGGGGCGCAGGGAGATGTCGAAGACGTCCCGGACGGCGGATTGCTTGATGTTTGCTGCGCGCTCCGAGAATAGCCTCTCGTGGCGGTGGGCGGACGTAGCCGCTCGTTCGATTGCGTCAATTGCCTCGGCCGGAAGTAGCTCTGCGGCGGCATCAAGTGTTTCGTGGCTCACAATCCTAGGATACAGGGCGTCGTTGCCAGTGGGAAAACTTTTGTTCACAAAGGTGCCCCGGACGCGTCCGGATACAGGACACCCCCGGCAGTGGGGACTGCCGGGGGTGTCGGTCTGCAGTGGGGACTACGTTGCTTCGGTGCCGCGGGCCTCTTCGAGGGCGGCGAAGACACCCTTGATCTGCTCCACGACCTCGGCGTCGTCCTTCGGGTGGGTCTCCGCGAAGCGGACCATCGAGCCGGGGACGGCGAGCTTGACGTCTTCCAGGACCTGGGCGCCGGCGATGCCGACGGCCTTGCGGGCTTCGTCCTGGGCCCAGACTCCGCCGTACTGGCCGAAGGCGGTGCCGACGACGGCGGTGGGCTTGCCGTTGAGGGCGCCGGCGCCGAACGGGCGGGACAGCCAGTCGATGGCGTTCTTCAGCGGCGCGGGCACGGTGCCGTTGTACTCCGGGGTGACCAGCAGCAGGGTGTCCGCATCGTTGGCGGCGGCACGCAGGGCAGCGGCGGCGGCGGGAACCTGGCCCTCGACGTCGATGTCCTCGTTGTAGAACGGGATGTTGCCGAGGCTCTCGTGAATGACGACGTCCACCTGCTCCGGGGCGTGGAGCTGGATGGCCTCGGCGAGCTGGGCGTTGGTGGAGCCGGCGCGCAGGCTGCCGACCAGGGTGAGAACGGTGTTGGTGCTCATGTGAACTCCTTGTATCGCGCCGCGGAGGTTCCGGCGGCTGGGTGGTCGCGGAGGCTTTGGGGGGCCTTCACCCATGCTAAACGGACTGTGGTCCGTTTAATATTCCCCGGCGCTACAATGGGCGCTGTGAGCTTAATCCCAATCCGCCCCGGCGCACACGCGGGCCCGGCTGACGGCCAGGGGGGCCTGACGTCCCGGCCCGCGGCCGAGTCCGAGCGCCGGGATGCCGCCCGCAACCGTGAGTTGCTGCTCCGGGCCGCCCGCGAGCTCATCGACGAGTGCGGGGTGGACCGCCTCACGATGGCCACCCTCGCCCAGCGGGCAGGGGTGGGCAAGGGGACCGTGTTCCGCAGGTTCGGCAGCCGGGCGGGACTGATGATGACCCTGCTCAGTGACGCCGAGGCCCAGTTCCAGGGCAGGTTTATGTTCGGCCCGCCGCCGCTGGGCCCGGGCGCCCCGGCGCTCGAGCGGCTGGTGGCCTTCGGCGCCGAACGCATCGGCTGGGTGCTGGAATACGGCGAGCTCGCCCGCGCCGCGGACGTGTCGGCCTATAACCGCTTCGATGTGCCCGCCGCCGTCCTCTGGCACCGCCACCTAGAGTGGCTCTTGCGCCAGGCCGGGGTGACCGCCGACCCCTGGCTGATGGCGGGGGCCTTGAGCGTCACCCTCGAGCCGGAGCGCATCCTGCACTCCGTCCGGGTCCACGGCGTGGCGCCGGCCCGGCTGGTCGAGTCCTGGCGGGAGCTGGCCACCCGGGTGGTTAAAGGCGCGTAGGCTAGCCGATCGGATCCACGGCTGCCAAGTCAAATCAATTCAAATGAGTTATTCATAACGATCTGGTAGTGGGTATACCGTTTCGTCGCATTTCGCGCGGCGGCCCGCAATTTCTTTGTGATAGTTTCCTCTGGAATGTGACCCGCAACATAGTCCACAAGGACTGGCCGGACGGCCTGCGGGGGGCCAGGCACCCGCTGGCCGTGATCCCGGATCGGCAGCGGAAACCCCCTGCCATACGGGGGGGATAACGGAAGGATCCATGCTGTGAATCTCGTTAAGACCCGTGCGCGCGGCGCGACGGAAAAGACCGCCCCGGCAGCGGCAGGCACGGTAAAGACACCGGCGATCCAGAACTAGTCGTCCCATGCTCCGATATCTCGCCAAACGTGCCCTCACGTACGTCTTTATGATCTTCCTGACCACCACCGCCGGGTACTTCCTGGCCGTGAACACCCTGCAGCCGGCGCTGCTGGAGCAGGAACGGATTCCGCGGCCCACCCCCGAACAGGTGGTCAATTCCTTCCGGCTCAAGGGACTGGACCCGGAGCTCAGCCCGTGGGAACGCTACGTCGACTGGCTCACGGCGATCGTTACCCGCTGGGACTGGGGACGCAGCCCCAATGGTGCGTTCATCAACGCCGAGTTCGGTGACCGAGTCTGGATCTCCACCCGGCTGTTCCTCGCCTCCATCATCCTGACCCTGATTATCGGCGTCGCACTGGGCGTGTACACGGCGGCCCGGCAGTACAAGGCCTCGGACCGGGTCATCACGTCCTACAGCTACCTCGTCCACATTGTCCCGGCGCCGATCGCGTACTTCCTGGTGCAGCTCGGTGCCATCAACATCAACGAGACGGTCGGCGAACGCATCTTCTTCGTCACCGGCATTTCCACGCCAGGGATGGAGGGCAACGGCTGGGCACAGTTCATCGACATGCTGGCCCACTACGCCGTGCCCACCTTTGCGATCACGATCGTCGGGTGGGGAACCTACCAGATCGCGCAGCGCCAGTACCTGCTGGACAACGTCAACGCCGACTTTGTCCGCACCGCCCGCGCCAAGGGCCTGACCCGCAACCAGGCCATCAGCCGCCACGCGCTGCGGGTGTCCTTCATTCCGGTCGCGCAAAGCATCGCGTTCACCATCCCGGCCATCTTCGCCGGCGGTTTCTTCGCGGAGAAGATCTTTGCCTGGCACGGCGTCGGCTCCTGGAGTATCGACGCGATCGCGCTGCAGGACGTCAACGCCGCGACGGCGACCCTCGCCTACGGCTCCGTAATCTTCGCGATCGGTGCGATCCTCGCCGACTTCGCCACCACGCTGGTCGACCCGAGAGTGCGGGTGCAGTAACCATGACCAACCTCAATGCCATCGACCCCGCAGCGGTCGCCGACGAAGCAAAAATCGAGAACAACGACGTCGTCATCGCCAAGTCCTCGATCATCCTGCGCCGTTTCCTGCGCAACAAAACAGCCGTGGCCGGACTGGTGATCTTCCTGGCCCTGGCCCTGTTCTCCTTTGTCGGCGGCTTCTTCAACAGCTGGGACAAGGAGACGATCGACCCGTTTAACATCGGCATGCCGCCGTCGTCCGAGCACCTGCTCGGCACCTCCCAGGCCGGAATCGACCTCTACGCCCTGACCGTGGAGGGGACCCGGATCTCGATCCTGATCGGCCTCGTTGTCGGACTCGTCTCGGTCCTGATCGCCGCCGTCTACGGCTGCACCATGGCCTACTTCGGCGGGAAGGTGGACAAGGTCATGCTGTTCATCCTCGAAGCGCTGATCATGATGCCTGCGCTGCTGGTGGTGGCCGTCGCGACGAGCGGCGGGGGCAACGGACTGCAGCAGACGCTGCCCAGCTGGCTCCTGCTGATCATCGTCCTGCTGGTCTTCAGCTGGATGGGCACTGCGCGCCTCATCCGCTCGCTCTCGATGTCCCTCATGACGCGGGACTTCGTCAAGGCGGCCCAGTACATGGGGATCCCGCCGCGGCGCATCGTCTGGCGGCACCTGGTCCCGAACATCGGCTCGCTGCTGGTCCTGGACATCACCCGCGGCGTCACCGGCGCCATCCTGGCCGAGGTGGCGTTCTCCTTCATCGGCATCGGCATCAAGGTCCCGGACGTCAGCCTGGGTGTGCTGATCGGCCAGGCCACTTCCCAGGTCTCCACCTTCCCGTGGATGTTCTGGGTCCCGCTGACCGTGATGTTCCTGCTCACCGGTTCACTCGCCATGATGAACGACGGCCTGCGTGACGCGTTCGATCCCAGCTCCAGCTCCGTAGGCAGCGCCAAGAAGAAAAAGAAGACGGTATGAGCCACGAAATGACCGCCAGCGGATCCGCCGACCTCTCCACCGCCGAGCGCCTGCATGTCGCCGGGCTGCACCCCGCCAACCGGCACAACACGGACGCCGTGCTGTCCGTCCGCGACCTGAACGTCCGGTTCAACACGGAGAACGGGGTGGTGCACGCGGTCCGCGGCATCGACTTCGACCTGCGCGCCGGCAAGACGCTGGGCATCGTGGGCGAGTCGGGCTCCGGAAAATCCGTCACCTCGATGGCCATCATGGGCCTGCTGCCCCCGACGGCGGAGATCACCGGATCGGTCCGGCTCCAGGGCAAGGAACTGCTGGGACTCAGCGACAAGGCCATGTGCCAGTTCCGCGGCAACGACATCGCCATGGTCTTCCAGGACCCGCTGTCCTCGCTGACCCCGGTCTATACGGTCGGCACCCAGATCATCGAGGCCCTCACGGTCCACAACCCCGCCATGAGCAGGCAGGCCAAGGAAGCGCGCGCCGTCGAACTGCTCGGCATGGTCGGCATCCCCAGCCCGAAGGACCGGCTGAAGGCCTTCCCGCACGAGTTCTCCGGCGGCATGCGCCAGCGCGTGATGATCGCCATCGCCATCGCCAACAATCCGCGCGTGCTGATCGCCGACGAACCGACGACGGCGCTGGATGTCACCATCCAGGCGCAGGTCCTCGAAGTGCTGCACACCGCGCAGGAGGAAACCGGCGCCGCCGTCGTGATGATCACCCACGACCTGGGCGTGGTGGCCGGCATGGCCGACGACATCATGGTGATGTACGCCGGCAAGCCGGTGGAGACCGGCAGTGTCGACGACATCTACTACAACCCGAGGATGCCCTACACGATCGGCCTGCTCGGCGCGGTGCCGCGCGTCGACGTGGCAGAGAAAACGTCCCTCGTGCCGATCGAGGGCATTCCGCCGAACCTCATCCACACCCCCACCGGCTGCTCCTTCGCTCCGCGCTGCCCGCTGGTGAGCGAGGCCTGCCTGCAGGGCGAGCCGGAGTTGTGGCCGGTCGCCGGCGGGAATGCGGGCGGCGACTCGACGCACCGGGCGGCCTGCATCAAGACCGACTCCCTGGGCGAGGACGTGGACGCCCGCGAGGTGTTCAAGGCACCCGCCGTGCCGGTGTCGCGCTTTGACGCGATCCCCCGGGCGGACCGCCACAGCGTGCTGGAACTCCGGGAGGTCAAGAAGCACTTCCCGCTGCTGAAGGGTGCCCTGATCAAACGCCGCATCGGCACCGTCAAGGCGGTGGACGGGCTGAGCTTCGACATCCGCGAGGGCGAGTGCTTCTCGATCGTCGGCGAATCCGGCTGCGGCAAAACCACCACCCTGCTGGAAATCATGGAGTTCCACAAGGACCAGGACGGCGAGGTGGTCATTGGCGGCCTCAGCAACAAGCAGGCCTCCGACGCGAAGACCAAGAGCGCCATGCGCAAGGAACTCCAGATGGTGTTCCAGGACCCCACCGGCGCCCTGGACCCGCGGTTCACCGTCTTCGAAGTGCTCGCCGAGCCGCTCGAGAACGCGGGCATGGCCAAACCCCAGATCCGGAAACGGATCATGGAGCTGATGGAACTGGTAGGTCTCCAGCCGGACCACGTCAACCGGTTCCCGAACCAGTTCTCCGGCGGCCAGCGGCAGCGCATCGGCATTGCCCGGGCCCTCGCCGTGAACCCCAAGCTGGTGGTCCTCGACGAGCCGGTCTCCGCCCTCGACGTCTCCGTCCAGGCCGGCGTGATCAACCTGCTGGATTCGCTCCGCGCGGAACTTGGGCTCAGCTACCTGATGGTGGCCCACGACCTCTCCGTGGTACGGCACATCTCCAACCGCGTAGCCGTGATGTACCTGGGCAAAATCGTCGAGATCGGCGACGTCGACAGCGTCTTCGACAATCCGCGCCACCCCTACACCCGGGCACTGCTCTCCGCGATCCCGGTCCCGGACCCCGTCCTGGAACGCACCCGCGAACGCATCATTCTCCAAGGCGACCTGCCCTCGCCGCTGGAAGCACCCAAGGGCTGCAACTTCGCCACACGCTGCCCGGTCTTCGCGGCCCTGCCGGCGGCGAAGCAGGAGAAGTGCCTGACCCTGGAGCCCGCGCTGGAAACGGCCAAGGCTCCTTCCCCGGCCGCTGCCGCGGCCCCCACAGACCAGCAATTCGCCTGTTTCTACCCGGACGGCGAACTGGACGCGGACATGCTCGTTGTCCACGAAACCACCTGATTTACGCACCCGCATCAACTCGCACCAAAATAAGAAAAAAGGGGAACACATGAAGAATCTGACCAAGATCGGCGGCGTTACCGCCGTCGTGGCAGCGCTTGCGCTCACCGCTTGCGGCGGTGGCGGCGGCGCGGCAAAGGGGCCCGAGGCCGCCAAGGGCCAGGAAGCCGGCAGCGACCTGGCCAAGCTCGTCAGCATCAACGCCAAGGACGCCAAGGACCTGCAGCCGGGCGGCACCGTCACCCTGCCGCTGGGCAACCTCGGGCCGGACTTCAACGGGTTCTCCAACAACGGCAACAGCGCGGACAACACCGCCCTGCACCGCCCGATCGACCAGGCCGGCACCTGGGGCTGCTGGAACTTCGACTTCGACGGCACCGCCTCGCCGAACAAGGATTTCTGCGAAGACGTCAAGAGCGAGGTCAAGGACGGCAAGCAGACCATCACCATCAAGGTGAACCCGAAGGCCACCTACAACGACGGCACGCCGATCGACGTCAAGACGTTCGAAAACACCTGGAACATGCTCAAGGGCACCAACAAGGACATCGACATCGTCAGCTCCGGCGCGTACGAGTTCGTTGACTCCGTCAAGGCCGGCTCCAGCGCCAAGGAAGTCATCGTCACCACCACCCAGCCGGTCTACCCGCTGGACTCCCTCTTCACCGGCTTTGTGCACCCGGCCGTGAACACCCCGGCGATCTTCAACGACGGCTTCACCGGCGAGATGCACCCGGAGTGGATGGCCGGTCCGTTCAAGGTCGACAAGTACGACAGCGCCGCCAAGACGGTCACCCTCGCCCAGAACGACAAGTGGTGGGGCAACAAGCCGGTCCTGGAAAAGGTCGTCTTCCGCCAGCTGGAGAGCAGCGCCGCAATCGCCGCCTTCAAGAACGGTGAAATCGACGGTGTTTCCGCGAACACCATCACCCCGTACAAGCAGCTCGGCGGCACCAAGAACTCCGAGATCCGCCGTGGCCAGCGCCTCTTCGCCGGTGGCCTGAACCTCAACGCGCAGAAGGCCCCGCTGACCGACGTCGCCATCCGCAAGGCGATCTTCACCGCCGTCGACCGCCAGGCGCTGCGCAAGGTCCGCTTCAACGGCCTGAACTGGGAAGAAGAGAGCTCCGGCTCGATGATGCTCCTGCCGTTCTCCAAGTACTACCAGGACAACTACCCGGTCAAGGAATCCGGCGCCGACGCAGCCAAGAAGGTCCTGACGGACGCCGGCTACAAGGCCAACGCCGCAGGCATCATGGAAAAGGCCGGCGTTCCCGCCGCCTTCAAGATCAGCAACTTCGGTGACGACCCCACCACGCTGGCCTTCGCACAGACCCTGCAGAACCAGCTCAAGGCGGCCGGCATGGACGTCGGCATCGACCAGCGCGCTTCCGCGGACTTCGGCAAGGTTGTGGGCAGCCGCGACTTCTTCCTGAGCATCTCCGGCTACACCGTTGGCTCGGATGCAACCGACGCCGTCAAGCAGTTCTACGACTCCAAGACCAACGCGAACAAGCTCGGCGACGCCGAGCTCGACGCTGCTATCCAGAAGCTCTCCACGATCCCGGACAACGCCGAGCGCAACAAGGCGGCCATGGACGTTGAGAAGAAGCACATGGAGAAGTACTTCTCCATGGGTGTTGTGATGAACGGCCCGCAGATCTCCTTCGTCCGCACCGGCCTGGCCAACTACGGCCCGTCCCTGTTCAAGAGCCTGTCCCAGGTTCCGGACTGGACCACCATCGGCTGGGAAAAGAAGTAACTCTTTCCTCCCTTCCGACGCTCCCTCAGCTATAGCGGCTTTTCGGGCGGCGCTTCCTCACTTCGTGGGGGAGCGTCGCCTGACTTGTTGTCAGAGCTGCGGGAGCGTCGTGCGGGGCCGGAGTAGCGTGGAACCATGCCCGCCGACTCCACCGCCCCCGTCCGCACCGCCCCCATCCGTACCGGCATCGCCGGCTTCGGCCTGTCCGGCAGCGTCTTCCACGCGCCGCTGATCGCGGCCAACCCCGCCTACTCGCTGGACGCCATCGCCACCTCCGACGCCGGCCGGAAGGCTGCCGCCACCGCAAGTCACCCCGCGGCCGGCATCGTCGACACCCCGGCCGATCTCCTCGCCCGCGCCGGCGCGCTGGACCTGCTGGTGCTGGGGACCCCGCCGGCCACCCACTATCCGCTCGCCAAGGCGGCGCTGGAAGCCGGCCTCGACGTCGTCGTCGACAAGCCCTTCACGGTGCACAGCGCCGAGGGCGAGGAACTCATCAACCTCGCCGCGCGGCTCGGCCGGGTCCTGACCGTGTTCCAGAACCGGCGCTGGGACGGCGACTTCCTGACTGTGCGCGGCCTGCTGGAGCGCGGCCTCCTGGGCACCGTCACGCGCTTCGAATCACGCTTCGAACGCTGGTCCCCGGAGGTTACGAAGGCCTGGAAAGCCGCCGCCACGGCGGACGACGGCGGCGGGGTGCTGTTCGACCTCGGCACGCACCTGCTGGACCAGGCCGTGCAACTCTTTGGCCCCGCCGCCGTGACGCACGCGGAGCTGGCGGCCCGCCGGCCCGGGGAACGGGCGGACGACGACGTCTTTGTGGCCCTGCGGCACGATTCCGGGGCCACCAGCCACCTCTGGATGAACCTGCTCTGCGCCCAGCAGGGCCCGCGGTACCGCGTGCTGGGCAGCGACGGCGGCTTCACCAAGCACGGCGTCGACCCGCAGGAGCCTTATCTCGCCGCCGGTGGGAGCCCGCTCGACGCCGACTACGGCGTGGAGGCTCGGGGGTGGGCCGGCCAGCTGGGCCGCGACGGCCACCTGGACCGCCTGCCCACCGAACGCGGCGCCTACCCGGCGTTCTACCGGATCCTGGCGGACAAGATCACCGACGGCGGGGCCGCCTCGGGTCTCCCGCTCCCCGTCGATCCGGAGGACGCCGTCGAGGTCCTGAAGCTGATCGAGCGGGTGCGGACCCTCGTCTGACCGGCTTTTCGCTGGCTCGTTTACCCTCAGGGCTTCACAACTGTAACTTGCGTCACTATGGTCGAAGCCGTGGGCCTTCACCAGACTTGGTCGGGTGAACCCCGGAAGCGGCCTTCGGCAACGACGCCCTCGGCCGATTGGAGAGCGAACCCAGCGCAGCCGGCCGCTACCGTGTCCCGCTGCCCTGGCAGAAATGGAGCAGCACGATGCAAAAACTCAAAAGGCTCATTGCACCGCTGAGCACAGTCGGCCTCGCAGTGGGCTTGTTGGCCGGTGCGGCCAATCCTGCCGCCTCAGCGGAGACCGCGGCCGGCCCCATGCAGAACTACGTTGTTCTGTACACGGCCAACGGGGTCTCGGATGCCTCGCTGAAGTCCGTCGCTGCGGCCGGCGGAACCGTAGTCCAGAGCTACCCGGAAATCGGCGTGGCGATCGTAAAGTCGGACCGCGCCGGCTTCGGCCCGGCCCTGAAGGCCCGTGACAGTTCGGTCCAGGGCGCGGCCTCCACGACCGCCCTCGGGGTCGCCGCCGGCGAGGGCGCCGCGGAGGATGCCGACGCCCAGGCGCCCGTCGCTCCGGGAACCCCGGCCCCCGGAGGCGACAGCCTGTCGGGCCTGCAGTGGGACATGGACCAGATCCAGGCGCCCGCGGCCCGTGCCCTCAACGGCGGCAGCACGTCCGTGGTGGTCGGCGACATCGACACCGGCCTCGACTACACGCACCCGGACCTGGCCGCCAATGTCGACTTCGGCAAGAGCGTCTCCTGCGTCGGCGGGGTGCCCAACCAGTCCCCGTCCGCCTGGATGGACGACCATGGCCACGGCACGCACACCGCGGGCACCATCGCGGCCGCCAAGAACGGCATCGGCATGGTGGGAGTGGCGCCGAACGTGAAGATCGCCGGGATCAAGGCCAGCACCGCGGACGGCTTCTTCTACCCCGAGGCCATCGTCTGCTCCTTCATGTGGGCGGCCGCCAAGGGCATCCAGGTCACCAACAACAGCTACTTCGCGGATCCGTACCTCTTCAACTGCAAGAACGACCCCGAGCAGCGCGCCATCTGGGAGGCCGAACGCCGGGCCATCCGCTTCGCCCAGCAGAGCGGCACCACGGTGGTTGCCGCCCAGGGCAACTTCTCGGACGACCTTGCCCACCCCACGCGCGATGTCATGAGCCCGGACAACGCCGCGCCCGTCTCGCGTGAGATCACCAACGCCTGCGCCGTAGTGCCGGTGGAGGTTTCCGGGGTGATCGGTGTAACGGCCAACGGCAACAAGGGCTTCAAGTCCTACTACTCCAGCTACGGCGTGGGCAGCGCCGACGTCGTGGCTCCCGGCGGGGACCGCCGCCTGCAAGTGACACCGGCGGCCGTCAACGGCCGTGTGCTGTCCACCTGGCCGTCGTCCAAGCCGTGCTCCGCAGCGCTCAAGGTGGTCGAGGCCGGTGCGGTGTACTGCTACCTGCAGGGCACCTCGATGGCCTCCCCCCACGTCGCGGGCATTGCGGCCCTGGTGGTCAGCAGCGGCGTCACCACCCCGGGCGCCGTGGCCGCGCGGATCAGCGGCACCGCCGACGGCATGGCCTGCCCGGACACCGCCATGTATGCCCCGTTCCCCTCGCAGTCCAACGGCGCACCGCAGGTCTGCCAGGGCGGCACGGGCGGCAACGGCTTCTACGGCAAGGGCCAGGTGAACGCCCTCCGCGCGATCGGGGGCTGACCGGGAATTAAACAGCAAGCGACTGTTCCAATGGAACAGTCGCTTGCTGTGTCCGGCTGGGCCGGGACCGGTGAGGCTTACGCGGAGACGAGCTCGTGCCAGTCGGCGACGAGGGGCAGGTTGTGCGCCTCGGAGACCGAACGGTGCGCCACCTTGCCGCCGGCGATGTTCAGGCCGGCGGCGAGGGCGGCGTCGCGCTCGAACGCGGCCTTGACGCCCAGGTTCGCCAGCGAGACGGCGTAGCGCAGGGTGACGTTGGTCAGCGCGTAGGTGGACGTGTTCGGCACGGCACCGGGCATGTTGGCCACGCAGTAGAAGATCGTGTTGTGGACCTTGTAGGTCGGCTCCTGGTGCGTGGTCGGGTGGGTGTCCTCGAAGCAGCCGCCCTGGTCCACCGCGATGTCCACCAGCACGGAGCCGGGCTTCATCCGGGACACGAGCTCGTTGGTGACGAGCTTGGGGGCCTTGGCGCCGGGGATCAGCACGGAACCGATCACGAGGTCGGCGTCGACGACGGACTTCTCGATCTCGTAGGCGTTGGACGCGACGGTCTTCAGGCGGCCCTGGTACAGGGCATCCAGTTCGCGCAGGCGGTTGATGTTGATGTCCAGGATGGTGACGTCCGCACCGAGGCCCAGGGCCATCGCGGCGGCGTTGGTACCGGCCACGCCGGCGCCCAGGACAACCACCTTGGCCGGGCGGACACCCGGAACGCCGCCGAGCAGCACACCCTTGCCGCCGGCCGGAGCCATCAGCGAGGTGGCGCCGACCTGGACCGACAGGCGGCCGGCAACCTCGGACATCGGGGCCAGCAGCGGCAGCGAGCGGCCCTCCTGCACGGTCTCGTAGGCGATGGCCGTGACACCGGAGTTGATGAGCTGCTGGGTCAGTTCCGGCTCGGCCGCCAGGTGCAGGTAGGTGAAGAGGACCAGGCCCTTGCGGAAGCGGTGGTATTCGGCCTTGACCGGCTCCTTGACCTTCATAACCATGTCAGCGCGGGCCCACACGTCGTCGGCCTCGGTGACGATCTCGGCGCCGGCAATGGCGTATTCCTCGTCGGTGATGCCGGAGCCCAGGCCTGCGCCGCGCTCAACCAGCACGGTGTGGCCGTGGTGGCGGAATTCATGCACCCCGGCGGCCGTGATGGCCACGCGGAATTCGTTGTTCTTGATTTCTTTGGGGACACCGATGATCATTTGTGGGCTCCAATGGTGGCGGCTTTGTGGGCCGGGATGTACGGGGGAAGTCGTGATTCCAGAATAGGACCGGCTGTGAGGCAGGCGACAGTGCCTCCGGAACCGTCCGCGGCGCCGCCCCCGTCATTCCGCGGTTCTGGAAAAAACTGGCTCGACATTTGTCGATTCCCCGAGCGTCAGGTGTCGCCTGCTGTCCGCCGCCGCGCCGCTCGTGGGCGGACCCGGCGGGGCAGTAAGGTGGCAGCATGCAGCAGCAGGACGCGGAGCAGCTCGTGGAGAGCGTGGCGCAGCGGCTGGGGCGCGGGCTCTCGCTCGAAGACCTCGACGGCGTCCTGCTCGCCTACAGCTCCAACCAGTCCCAGGCGGACCGGGTCCGGGTCAATTTCCTGCTCAGCAAACGTGTTGCAGTGGACGTCAGCGCCTGGCAGCTCTCGCACGGGATCGCGACGGCGGTGCGCCCGGTGGTGGTGCCGGCCAACGAGGAACTGGGCATGCTGGGCCGCGTGTGCGTCCCGCTGCTGGTCCGCGGGTTCCGGGTGGGGTACCTCTGGGTCCAGCTCGACGCCGAGGAACCCACCGCAGGCGCCGTCCTGGCCCGGCTCCCGGAGGTGGCGCCCGAGCTCGAGCAGCTCTCGGCCCTGCTGCTGGACTCCAACACCGCCGAATCCGAGTTCCGCCGCCGCCGCGAACAGGAGTTCCTGGCCGCCTGCCGGGGCGAGGTGAACGCCGTCGCCGCCGTCGCGGGCTGGAAGGAAGTCCAGGGCCGCGGGCCGTGGCAGCTGGTGACCGTTCTCGACGCCGACGGCTGGGCCGAGGGATCGGACCCCATCGCCTCCACCCTGATCCACCGCTCCGCCGCGCTGCAGGCCACCATCGGGGTGGACGCCGCCCTCTTCAGCGCCGGGACCGAGACGCACGCCGTCGTCTTGTTCAAGGAGTCCTCCGGCCGCGCGGCCCACGCCCAGGTCCTGGTCCACTACCAGCTGGAACTGTCCAAGCGTGCCGGGCGCCCGGTCCGCCGGATCATCCTCGGCACCTCAGAAGGTTTCTCCCGGCCGCGCGAACTCGCCGAGGCCTACCGCCAGTCCCGCCAGGCGGCGCAGGCCGCCGCGGTGGACCCCCAGCTTGGGGAGCTTGTGGACTGCCGGGCCACCGGCCTCTACCAGCTGCTGGCCTCGGCCGGCGGCGGGGCCGGCGCCTGGGCGGACGCCGGCTCGGTGTATTTCAGGATGCTCGAGGACCACGACCGCAACGGGGAGCTGCTGCCGGTGCTGGAACTCTTCTACGACAACGACAGCTCGGTCCAGGAAGTGGCGGCCAAGCTGCACCTGCACCGGAGCAGCGTTTACAACCGGCTGGGCCGGATCCGGCAGGTGCTCGGCGTCGATCCGCTCAAGGGGATGGTCCGGCTGGAACTGCATGCGGCGCTCAAGGCGCGGCGCTGGGCCGACCGGCCGAGGATCTGACGTGCCGGGTGCCTAGTGGTCATCCCGGAGGGCGGGATCCTGCGCCGGCTCCCGCACTGTGTCTCGCTGTGCCTCTCGCGCTGTGTCCCGCTGTGCCTCTCGCGCTGTTTCCCGCCTGCGGCGAGTTATCCGGCTGTCGGTCCACAGGGCGACGGCGACGAACGCGACGCAGCTGGCCATAAAAGCCGCCGTGTAGTTCAGCCCCATCACGGTTCCGAGGATGCCGGTGAGCACCATGGCGGCGATGCCGGCCAGGATGTGCCACCCTCTGAACTTACCCACAATTCAAGCGTAACCCCGGCCTCTGCCGCGTTTCCGCGCGGGGCCGGGATCGTTGTTTGATCCTTATCACGCCGTCATGCAACATCCGCGCCGCCGTCATCTTTGCTCCCGGAAGAGTCCCCGCCGCCGGCCGGCTGGGCCGCCTTTTCCGCCGCCGTGTTCTTCTTCTGCGTCTCAAGCCACGCCATGATGTCGGCCAGCCGGATCCGCCGGTGCGTTCCGCGGTACTCCACCGGAATCTCGCCGCGGTCCGTCATGTTGCGCAGGTAGGTGTGCGAGATCCCCGCCAGCTCCGCGGCCTTCGAAGTGGTCAGCATCTCTTCCACGCTGCTGACCGTAACCGACTCGCCCCGGCTGAAGCGGCCCAGCAGGTCCACGACGGCGTCCCTCGCCGCCGGCGGCACGCGGTGCACGGTGCCGTCGACGAACACGGTGATGTCGCTGCTGCCGTTGAGCGCGTACCGGAGTTTCTGTGCATCCTCGGCCGGGAGCCCGGCCGTCACCCGGGGCGCAATCAGTGTCATGGAGTGCATCCTAGCGCCCCGGGCCGGGGCTCACACGCCCGTTACAGGCCGAGGTCTTCGAGCACCGGCAGCTTGGCCCGGACCCAGGCCCGCGCCTCGGTGGCACTCGGGGCGGACAGGGCCAGCCGTGCCAGCTCCTGCGCCTCGGCCAGGGTGACCGTCTTCAGCACCGCGGCCACGGCGGCGATGGAACGCGCCGTCATGGACAAGGTGGTGACGCCCAGGCCGGTCAGCACGACGGCGAGGGCCGGATCCGCTGCGGCCTCGCCGCAGACCCCCACCGGCTTGCCGTGCCCTTCCGCGGCCGAACCCTCAACCGTGAGGCCCACGAGCCGGAGTACGGCCGGCTGCCACGGGGTGTTCAGCGCCGCGAGCGGGCCGAGCTGCCGGTCCGCGGCCATCGCGTACTGGGTGAGGTCGTTGGTGCCCAGGCTCGCGAAGGCCACTTCCCGGAGGATGGCCTCGGCGGTGAGCGCCGCGGACGGGACCTCCACCATCACGCCGGGCGTCTTGATCCCGGCCTCGGCGCATAGCGTCGCGAACCGTGCGGCTTCCTCCGCCGTCGAAATCATTGGCGCCATCACCCAGACGTCCGCCTCGGAGTCCTGCTCCGCCCGGGCGATGGCCTGCAGCTGGCGTTCCAGCACCCCCGGCGTGGTGAAGTCGGTGCGGTAGCCGCGGACGCCGAGCGCGGGGTTCGGCTCGGTGGCGTCGGTGAGGAACGGCAGCGGCTTGTCCGCGCCGGCGTCGAGCGTGCGGAGCACCACCTTTTTGCCGGGGAAAGCGTCGAAGACGCCCTTGTACGCGGCGGCCTGCTCGTCCACGGAGGGTTCGGTGTCCCGTTCCAGGAAGCAGAATTCGGTGCGGAACAGGCCAACACCCTGGGCGTTGAGCCCGGCGGCGGCCACGGCGTCCTTGGCCCCGCCGACGTTGGCCAGGAGCGGCACGAGGTGGCCGTCCGCCGTCGTGCCGGTGCCGTCAAAGTCCGCCAGCAGCGACGCGGTGGCGGCCCAGTGCTCCGCGGCGGCGCGCTGCGCGTCCTCCGGTTCCGCCGTGATGGTACCGGCGGCGCCGTCGACATAGACCTCGGTGCCGTCCGGCAGGGAGTCGACCCCCGCGGCGGCGACGACGGCGGGCAGGCCGAGGGACCGGGCGATGATCGCGGTGTGGGACTGCGGTCCGCCGCCGGCGGTAAGCAGTGCCAGCACCTTCGCCGGATCGAGCGTGGCCGTGTCCGCCGGGGCGAGGTCCTCGGCAATCAGGATGAACGGCGTCGCGGGGGACGGGATGCCCGGGGCGGGCACACCGCGCAGCGCGGCCACAATCCGCGCCCGGACGTCCAGGACGTCGGTGGCGCGCTCGGCCATGTAACCGCCCAGGTTGTGCAGCATCTCCGACACCGACGCGCCGGCCTCCCAGATGGCCCGCTGGTTGGAGGTCCCCCGGCCGATCAGCTTGGCGGCCGACTTCAGCAGCATGGTGTCCGTGGCCATCAGCGCCGTGGCCTCCAGCACGGCCTTGCCGTCGCCGCTGACCGTCTCGGACCGGGCCTTGAGTTCGTCGTGCACGGACTTCGCCGCCGCCTTCAGCGCCGCCGTCGCGTCCTCGGCGGAGACGCCGGCCGGCAGCTGCTCGCCCGCCGGGGGCTCGCTGACCGGCTTCGGCATCTGACGGATGGTGCCGATGATCCGGCCGGGGCTGACGCCTACTCCTTGGAAGTTCTGCACTGAAAGTCCTCGTTCTCTGCGGTGAGCCAGTAAAGAAAGTGTATGTGATGCACTTCATATAGCGTTGCTATAGGTGCTAGGGTAGCGGTTATGAGTATCGATGGCCAGCTACCGCCCAAGATCCGGCTGCTCCGCGCAGCGGCGGGATTGCTGGCCAAATCCGGAGGCGCCGCGGTCTCCACCCGCCAGATCACGCAGCTGGCGGGGGTCACCGCGCCCACCCTGTACCACCACTTCGGGGACAAGGAAGGGCTGTTCGACGCCGTCGTCGCCGCCGGCTTTGAGGAATACGTCGCCGGCGAACGCGACTTCGCCCCGTCCGGGGAGCCGCTGGAGGACATCCGGCGCATGTGGGACCAGCATGTGCAGTTCGGGCTCAAGCAGCCGGAGCTGTACCTCGTGATGTTCGGCAATATCCGTCCCGAGAGCCGTCCCGCCGTCGTCGCCGACGCCGAGGCGCTGATGGAGGAAATGCTGAACAAGGCGGCCGTCGCCGGCCAGCTGGCCGTCCCGCCCAAGGAGGCGGCCCGGAGTATCCTGGCCGCCAACGTGGGCGTGACGCTCATGCTCATCACGGAAAAGGCGCCGGAGCGCAACCTCGAGCTCTCCAGCATGACCCGGGACGCGATGATCTTTGCCGTCTCCACGGAGCAGGCAAGGCAGGCCGGGCCGGGAGACTCCGGGAAGTCCCCGGTGGTGGTCGCGGCGATCGCCCTGAACGCGGCGCTGCAGGCCTCGCACTCGGACCAGCTCTCCAGCTCCGAACTCAAGCTCTTCCTCGAATGGCTTCATCGGATCTCCACCAGTTCCACCAGCTAGCTCGACGAAATATCGGACAATCCTGCGGTGCAGCAGGGATCACGGTTAGGAAATCACATGGCAACAGAGACAGTGGCGAAACCCCGGAGCAGCGTGCGGGTCGGCGTACAGAAATTTGGCACGTTCCTCTCCGGAATGATCATGCCCAACATCGGGGCCTTCATTGCCTGGGGCATCATCACGGCCTTCTTCATCCCGGCGGGCTTCACCCCTAACACGGACCTGGCCAAGCTGGTCGGGCCGATGATCACCTACCTGCTGCCGCTGCTGATCGGCTACACCGGCGGGCGCATGGTTTACGGGGTGCGCGGCGGCGTCGTCGGCGCGGCCGCGACGATGGGTGTGATCGTCGGAACGGACATCCCGATGTTCATCGGCGCCATGATCATGGGCCCGCTGACGGCCTGGATCATGAAGAAGATCGAAAGCCTTTGGGAGAACAAGGTCAAGCCCGGCTTTGAGATGCTGATCGACAACTTCACCGCCGGCATCGTCGCCGCCGTGATGGCCATCTTCGGCATGCTGGTGATTGGCCCGGTGGTGAAGGCCTTCAGCAACGGCGCCAGCGCCGTCGTCGAGTTCCTCGTCAACAACGGACTGCTGCCGTTCACCAGCGTCTTCATCGAGCCCGCGAAGGTCCTGTTCCTGAACAATGCCGTCAACCACGGAATCCTGACCCCGCTCGGCACCGAGCAGGCCCTTGCCCAGGGCAAGTCCATCCTGTTCCTGCTCGAGGCCAACCCCGGCCCGGGCGTCGGCATCCTGCTCGCCTACATGATCTTCGGCAAGGGCATGGCCAAGGCCTCGGCCCCCGGCGCCGCGCTGATCCAGTTCGTCGGCGGCATCCACGAAATCTACTTCCCGTTCGTGCTGATGAAGCCGATCATCATCCTCGCCGCGATCGGCGGCGGCATGACCGGCATCTTCACCCTGGTGCTCACCGGCGCCGGCCTGCGTTCGCCGGCCGCCCCGGGCAGCATCATCGCGGTCTTCGCCGCGACGCCGGCGGACAGCTTCCTCGGGGTGGCACTGTCCGTGCTGCTGGCCGCTACCGTGTCCTTCCTGATTGCCTCGGTGATCCTCAAGGCCAGCAAGGACGTCGAGGGTGACGAGCTCGGTGCCGCCACCACCCGGATGGAAGCCATGAAGGGCAAAAAGAGCTCCGTTTCCTCCGCGCTGGCTGGAGCCGGTGCGGGCGGCGTCGCGGTCCTGGCCGGACCGGTTAAGAACATCGTCTTCGCCTGCGACGCCGGGATGGGATCCTCCGCGATGGGCGCCTCGGTGCTGCGGAACAAGATCAAGGCCGCCGGCTACCCGGACGTCAAGGTCACCAACTCCGCGATCGCGAACCTCAGCGACACCTACGACGTCGTCATCACGCACCAGGACCTGACCGAACGGGCCAAGCCCGCGACCTCCAGCGCCGTGCACGTGTCGGTGGACAACTTCATGAACTCGCCGAAGTACGACGAGATCGTGGAACTGGTCAAAAGCAGCAACGCGCCGGCGGATGCGTCCGGCGCGGTGGCGGGCGGTGCCGTGGCCGGCGCCGGCACAGCCGCCGCCGCGGAAACCGAAGCAGGCCCGTCCGGCATCCTGGTGGCCGACAGTGTGGTCCTCAGCGGCACCGCCACCACCCGCGACGCCGCGATCGACGAGGCCGGCCGGCTGCTGCTGGACCGCGGCGCCGTCGACGCCGGCTACCTGGACGCCATGCATGAGCGCGAGGAATCCGTCTCCACCTACATGGGCAGCTTTCTCGCGATCCCGCACGGCACCAACGCCGCCAAGGACCACATCATGAAGTCCGCGGTGTCGGTGGTCCGCTACCCGAACGGCATCGACTGGAACGGCAAGGAGGTCAAGTTCGTCGTCGGCGTCGCCGGCATCAACAACGAGCACCTCCAGATCCTGTCCTCGATCGCCAAGGTCTTCACCAACAAGGCCCAGGTCGCGCAGCTGGAGGCGGCCACCACCGTCGACGAAGTGCTCGACCTGTTCGGAAGGGTCAATTCCTAGTGAAGGCTGTTCATTTCGGAGCCGGCAACATCGGCCGCGGATTTGTCGGGCTGCTGCTGCACGAGGCCGGGTACGAGGTGGTGTTCGCGGACGTCGCGGACGCCCTCATCACCGCACTCGCCGCGGCGGACAGCTACCAGGTGCACGAGGTGGGGGACAGCCCCGCCGTGCGCACCGTGGACAACTTCCGTGCGCTGAACTCCGGCACGCAGGAAGCCGACGTCGTCGCGGAAATCGCGACGGCGGACCTCGTCACCACCGCCGTGGGCCCGCACATCCTGAAGTTCGTGGCGCCCGTGATCGCCAAGGGGATCGCGGCCAGGGCGGCGGGGCTGGCGCCGCTGCAGGTGATGGCGTGCGAGAACGCCATCAACGCGACCGACATCCTGAAGTCCGAAATCGCCGCGCAGTGGGACCCGGCGGCCGGGTCCCTGGAGGACGCCGCCGTATTCGCCAACACGGCGGTGGACCGGATCGTGCCCAACCAGGAGGCCGGGCAGGGCCTGGACGTCACGGTGGAGACCTTCTACGAGTGGGTGATCGACCGGACGCCGTTCGCGGGCAAGGAGCCGGTCATTCCGGGGGCGACCTTCGTGGACGACCTGGCGCCCTACATCGAGCGGAAGCTCTTCACGGTCAACACCGGGCACGCCTCGGCCGCCTACTTCGGGTTCGAGGCCGGGCTGGGCAAGATCTCCGAGGCGATGGCGGACCAGGACGTCGCCGCGGACGTGCGCGCCGTGCTGGATGAGACCAAGGAGCTCCTGGTGGCCAAGCACGGCTTCAACCGCGAGGAGCAGGAAGCCTACGTGCAGAAAATCCTCGGCCGCTTCTCCAACCCGCACCTCCCGGACACCGTGAACCGGGTGGGGCGGGCACCGCTGCGCAAGCTCAGCCGGCACGAACGCTTCATCGGCCCCGCCGCTGAGCTGGCCGAGCGCGGGATCGTGCCTGAGGCGCTGCTCGGCGCGATCGCCGCCGCGCTGCGCTTCAACGACCCGGCCGACGCCGAGGCCGTGGAGCTGGCCCAGCTCCTGAACTCCGCCACCCCGGAGGACGCCACCACGCGGATCACCGGCCTGGACGCGCAGCACCCGCTGTTCCCGGCCGTCCGTGCCCTCGTCGAGGAGGCCAAGGCCGCCGTCTAGCCGGACGCTCCCTCACGTTTCGCACGATTCCGATCGACCCTCCCGCACCTTTGGTGGGTTTCTGACTGACACTCCCTCACGTTGGGTGCGGTTGGGGCTGACGCTCCCTCACTTTTGACGGAAAATCGACGGGCCTTCCCTCACATCATGTGAGGGAAGGCCCGTCGTTTAAGCCCCGGATCTGAGGGAGGGTCGCTTCTAGACGCGCCGGATCTGAGGGAGCGTCGCTTCTAGACGCGCCGGATCTGCGGGAGCGTCGGGAGCCGGCGGCGGCCGTTTCGGCGTCGGCCATTGCCTTCCATTCGGCCACCCGGGCCTGGTGCAGCGGCGTGCGGCGGACGACGGCGAACGCCGCGGCCAGGACCGCGAACCAGAGCGGCGTGACCAGCAGGGCGACGAGGGTGTCCGGCTGCGTGGTCAGGGCCCAGATAAGGAACGCGAAGAACGCGAACACGACCCAGACCATCGGGACACCGCCGGGCATCTTGAACGTCGACGCCGCGTGCAGCTCCGGCCGGCGCTTCCGGAACACCAGGTAGCTGGCCAGGATGATGCTCCAGACGAACATAAAGCAGACGGCGGAGACGGTGGTGACCATGTCGAACGCCACGCCCACGTCCTTGCCCGCGTAGAGCAGGGCGACGCCGGCGAGCAGCAGCACGCAGGACAGGAACAGGGCGTTCTGCGGGACCTTGCGGCTGGAGAGGCGGCCGAAGAGCTTGGGGGCGTCGCCGTCGTTGGCCAGGCCGTAGACCATCCGGGAGGTGGAGTAGATGCCGGAGTTGGCCGAGGACATGGCGGAGGTCAGGACGACGAGGTTCACGACGGTGGCGGCCATGCCGAGGCCGGCGAGGGAGAACATGGCGATGAACGGGCTTTGGCCGGCCTTGAAGCCGGTCCACGGGGTCACCGACATCAGGATGATGAGGGCGCCGACGTAGAAGAGCATGACGCGCAGCGGGATGGCGTTGATGGCGCGCGGTAGGTTGTGCTCCGGGTTCTTGGTCTCGGCCGCAGCGGTTCCCACGAGCTCGATGCCCACGAACGCGAAGACGGCGATCTGGAACCCGGCCACGAAGCCCATGAACTCCTTGGGGAACAGGCCGCCGTGGCTCCACAGGTTGCTGAAGCTCGCGGCGCCGGCGTTGGACTGGAAGCCGGTGAAGATCATGACCAGGCCCACCGCGATGAGCGCCACGATCGCCACGATCTTGATCAGCGCGAACCAGAATTCGGTCTCGCCGAAAGCCTTGACAGTGGGCAGGTTCAGCAGCAGCAGGATGATGATGGTCGCGATGCCCGGGACCCAGAGCTGGATGCCGGGCCAGAGCTCCTCGGCGTAGCCCGCGATCGCGATCACGTCCGCCACGCCCGTGACCACCCAGCAGAACCAGTAGGTCCAGCCGGTGAAGAAGCCGGCCCAGGGGCCCAGCAGGTCGCCGGCGAAGTCGCTGAAGGACTTGTAGCTCAGGTTGGAGAGCAGCAGCTGGCCCATGGCGCGCATGACGAAGAACAGCATGAAGCCGATGATCATGTACACGAAGATCACGGAGGGACCGGCGACTGAAATGGTCTTGCCGGAGCCCATAAAGAGGCCGGTGCCGATGGCGCCGCCGATGGCCAGCAGCTGGATGTGCCGGTTGCTCAACGAGCGTGCAAGGTGGGGCTCGGTGTCCCGGCTGGAGGCAGTTCTCTGCTCCGCGGTTGTCTGTTGGGGCATGTCAACAATCCTTTGGGTGGTCCGCCGAAGGTGACGGCGGTTACAAATCAGCCTTTCCAAAGTACAGGTTTGGAAATCGTGGTGCGCTATCGAACGTTCTCCGCAGCGTCATGGCAGGCTGGTCGGATGACTTCCACTTCGGCTGGCCAGAACGCACTGCTAACATTCGGCGTCGACGGCGGGACGTTCCGCCTCCGCCGCGCGGTTCGGGCGGACCTGCCAGCCATTCTGCTGCTGCTCGCCGACGACCAGCTGGGCTCCGCGCGGGAGGATGCGGCGGATCTGACCCCCTATGAAGCGGCTTTCGAGGCGATCGACGCCGACCCGGCCCACCTGCTGCTGGCAGGGGAGCTGGCGCCGGCGGACGGGTCCGGACCCCGTGTGGTGGCGACGTTCCAGCTCAGCTTCCTGCCGGGCCTGTCCCGGCGCGGTACGTGGCGGGCGCAGCTGGAGGCCGTCCGGGTTGCCGGCGAGCTGCGCGGCCAGGGGGTCGGCGCCGCCATGGTGGAGTGGGCTCTTGGGGAGTCGCGGCGCCGGGGCTGTTCGCTGGTGCAGCTCACCACGGACAAATCGAGGACGGCGGCGCACCGCTTTTACGAGCGGCTGGGGTTCGTGGCGAGCCATGAGGGCATGAAGCTCCTGCTGTAGCTCCCGCACCACCGGCTTCATTGACTCTTAGGGCGCCTAACTGTTAGGCTTCCTAACTATGAATGAAAAACCGTTGCCCGACGCCGGCTTGCTCGCCCTCGCCGGCGATTTCCGCGAGGCCCTGCGCCACAGCATCTACCTGGTCCGGCGACTCGACGCCGACGGCGAACTCAGCGCCGCGCAGCTGAGCACGCTCAAGATGCTGCTCGACGCCGCCGACCAGGGCGGCGTGCGGGTGGGGGAGATTGCCCGCAACCTCGGCGTCAAGGTGCCGAGCGCCACCGAGCAGATCATCAAGCTCGAACGCGCCGGGCTGGTCCGCCGGGACGCCGATCCGGCCGACTCCCGGGCCGTCCGGGTCAAGCTGACCCGCGAGGGTCACGCCGCCGTCGACTCCGCGAACGAGCGCCGCAACGCGGTTATGGCGGGCATTCTCGGTTCCCTTACCGCGGCCGAACGGGAGGCCCTGGCGGCCGCCATCCCGGTGATCGGCAGGATCAACGCGTCCCTGCAGCCCTGACGGCAGCCCCCCCGGCCCGCAGGGCACCACAGCAGACCAAACCAACGACATTAGGAGCGCCCTCCATGGACGGCCAGCTCACGGCGCCAGCGCCGGAAGCAACATCAACCCTCGAGGCCGAAAAAGCCTCACTGCTTAAGCAGCCCAAGGCGGTCTGGGCCACGGCCCTCGCGGCGGTGTTCGCCTTTATGGGGATCGGGCTGGTGGACCCCATCCTGCCCGCCATCGCCAAGAACCTCGACGCCACCCCCAGCGAAGTATCCCTGCTTTTCACCAGCTACTTCCTGGTCACCGCCGTCGCCATGCTGATCACCGGGTTCGTCTCCTCCCGGATCGGCGGCAAGCGGACCCTGCTGGCCGGCCTTGCCATCATCGTGGTGTTCGCGTCGCTCTCCGGCTTCTCCGGGAGCGTGAGCGAGCTGGTCGGCTTCCGCGCCGGCTGGGGCCTCGGCAACGCGCTGTTCGTGGCCACCGCACTGGCCGTGATCGTCGGCGTCGCCAGCGGCGGCGCCGGGACCGCCATCATCCTGTACGAGGCCGCGCTGGGCCTGGGCATTTCGCTCGGCCCGCTGCTGGGCGCCCTGCTCGGCGGCTGGCAGTGGCGCGCCCCGTTCTTCGGCACCGCGGTCCTGATGGCCTCGGCCTTCATCGCCCTGATCGCACTGCTGCCCAAGATCCCGCTGCCCGCGCGCAAGGTCCGGCTCCGGGACCCGCTGCTGGCCCTGGGCCACAAGGGGCTGCGGACGACGGCGGCCAGCGGGCTGTTCTACAACTACGGCTTCTTCACCATCCTGGCCTTCACCCCGTTCATCCTGGGCATGGATGCGTACGGGATCGGCGCCGTGTTCTTCGGCTGGGGCGTCGCCGTCGCCGTCTTCTCGGTCTTCGTGGCCCCGGTACTGCAACGGCGCTTCGGCGCGGTCCGGGCGCTGGGCGGGACCCTGGCGCTGCTGCTGCTGGACCTCGCCGGCCTCGGCCTGGCGGCGGGGCACTCGGTTCCCGCCGTCGTCGTCCTGGTGGTGGCCTCCGGCGCGCTGCTGGGGATCAACAACACGATCTACACCGAGCTGGCCATGGGCGTCTCGGATTCGCCGCGGCCGGTCGCGTCCGCCGGCTACAACTTCGTGCGCTGGATGGGCGGCGCGCTGGCCCCGTTCGCCGCGGCGCAGCTGGGCGAGCACTTCGGGCCGCAGGTTCCGTTCTTCGCCGCGGCCGTGGCGATGGGGCTGGCGATCGCGGTGGTCCTCGGCGGCCGCCGCTACCTGGCCGCGCACGAGCCGCAGCTCGTGTAGGCCGCGCCCAGGACTCAAACAAGTGAGGCCCATGTTCCCGCGGGAACATGGGCCTCACTTGTTGCTTCGCCGGAGCGGATTACTTCCTGGCGGAGCCCTTCGGGACGAAAAGCGTCTCCGCGTGCTCCAGGGCCATGCCGTTGGTCTCCGGCACCTTGAACATCACAAAGAAGAACGACGCCGCCGCGAACAAGGCGTACATGGCGTACGTCAGCGGCAGCGAGGCCGCCGCCATCACCGGGAAGCTCAGCGTGATCGCGAAGTTGGCGATCCACTGGGCGGCCGCGGCCAGGCCCAGGGCGCGGGCGCGGATGCGGGACGGGAAGATCTCACCCAGCAGCACCCAGACCAATGGGCCCCACGAGGCGCCGAAGCTGATGACGAAGACGTTGGCGGCCACCAGGGCGGCAGGGCCCCAGGCGCCGGGAAGGGTGATCGCGTCGCCGGAACCGGTGGCGGAACCGAAGGCGACGGCCATGGTCGCCAGCGAAACGGCCATGCCGATGGAGCCAGCAAGCATGATGGGGCGGCGGCCGATCCGGTCCACCAGCGCGATCGCCACGAGGGTCACCAGGATGTTCGTGATCGCGGTGGCCACGGAAATCGTGAGCGAGTCCTTCTCCTGGAAACCCACGGCCTTCCAGAGTGTCGTGGAGTAGTAGAAGATCACGTTGATGCCGACGAACTGCTGGAGCACGGAGAGGATGATGCCGATCCACACCACGGGCTGCAGCCCCAGCGCCTTGCCGCGCAGCGACCCCTTCTGGCCCGCGAGCTGGTCCTCCTCGATGGCCTTCTTGATGTCCCGCAGGTGGCGGTCGGTGTCGTCGTCCGGGGCGATGGATTCGAAGACCTTGAGGGCTTCCTCGTCCTTGCCCTTGAACACCAGGAAACGCGGCGATTCGGGCAGCGTGAAGGCGATCCAGCCGTAGACGACGGCGGGGACGGCGCCGGCGATGAACATCCAGCGCCAGGCCTCGACGCCGAACCACAGGTTCTGGTCGGCGCCGCCGGCGAAGTTCGCGAACACGGCGTCGGAGAGCAGGGCGGCGAAGATACCGGTGGTGATGGCGAGCTGCTGCAGCGACGCCAGCCGGCCACGGACGTGCCGCGGCGAGATCTCGGAGATGTAGGCCGGCGCGATCACCGAGGCCAGGCCGATGCCCAGGCCGCCGATGAGGCGCCAGAAGATCAGGTCCCAGACGCCGAAGGCGAAGCCGGTGCCGATGGCGCTCACCAGGAACAGCAGGGCGCCGATCTTCATGGCGGGGATCCGGCCGTAGCGGTCCGCGACCTTGCCGGCGAGGTAGGCGCCGGCCGCGCAGCCGAGCAGGGCCACGGCGACGGCGAACCCTGTCACGCCCTCGCTGAGCGCGAATTCGTCCTTGATGGCGTCGACGGCGCCGTTGACGACCGAGGAATCGAAGCCGAAGAGGAAGCCGCCAACGGCGCCCGCCACGGCCAGCCAAATGACCCGTTTGGGGATCTTGGCGACGGTCTGGTCTTGGGTGGTGGTCATGTGGCTCCCTCGGCAATTCGTGGTCCACGGCTCGCGCCGCAACTACCCAGTCTTACACCGGTGCCACTGCGGTCCCTGTCACAGGGCGCCGAAAGTGAGATGAAACATACAGTTAGCGGCCGGCCGGCAGACGCGAACGGCAGGCAGTCCAATAGACTGCCTGCCGTTTGCGTATGGCCCGGGTTTTTAGTGCGCCGGGACGGACTCCTTGGCGGCGGCCTTCGGGTCGGTGAGCTTCTTGTTCGGCAGCGCGAAGCTGATCAGGAAGGCAACGCTGGTGAGCACGGCAGCGGTGAGCATCACGGCGTCGATCGATTGGGCGAAGCCCTCCGTGATCGGCCGGGTCAGCGCCGAGTTGGCGGTGTGCAGCCAGCTCGTGTCGTTCAGCGAGTCGTTGCTGGCGCCGTTCTTGAAGAACTCGTAGAGCTTGGCGTTGGCGGGGTCCGCAGCCACGGCCGGGTCCTTGAGCACCTTGAGGTAGTCCGCGTTCTGCACGGCGTCCTTCATCCCGGTGGCGATCTTGTCCGCGGCGAGGCTGAACAGCATCGAGATGAGCACGGCCGTGCCCACGGCGCCGCCCATGGAGCGGAAGAACGCGGCGGAGGAGGTGCCCACGCCCATGTCCTTGGCCGGGACGGAGACCTGCATGGCCAGGGTGAGCGGCTGCATGCAGAAGCCCAGGCCCAGGCCGAAGAACACGGCGATCGCACCGGGCACCCAGAGCGGGGTGTCCACGCCGAGGGAGAGGCCCATCACGACGGCGGCAGCGGTCAGGACGGCGGTGCCCAGGATCGGGAAGATCCGGTAGGTGCCCGACGCCGAAATGGTCCGGCCCGCCGTGATGGAGCCGGTCAGGATGCCCACGGTGAAGGTGATCATCATCAGGCCCGCCTCGGTGGGGGTCAGGCCCTTGACCAGCTGCAGGTACATCGGCAGCATCGCGATGGCGCCGAACATGCCGACGCCGATGATGAAGTTCAGCAGCGAGGAGAGCCCGAAGGTGATGTTCTGGAACAGCCGCAGCGGGATCAGGGCGTAGTCGCCGGCACGCTTCTCGGCGAGCAGGAACGCGACGATGCCGAGCACGCCAAGGCCATAGCAGAGGAAGGATCCCGCAGAGGTCCAGCCCCAGGTGCGGCCCTGTTCGGCGACCAGGAGCAGCGGCACGATCGCCAGGGTGATGGCGGCGGCGCCCCAGTAGTCGATCTTCTGCTTGAGGTGCTTGGCCGGCAGGTGCAAGTACAGGAACACCACGGCCAGGGCGGCCAGGCCGATCGGAATGTTGATGAAGAAGACCCAGCGCCACCCGTCGAAGCCCAGGATCGTAGTGGTGCCGGCGAAGGCGCCGCCGATGACGGGCCCCAGCACGGAGGAGATGCCGAAGACCGACATGAAATAGCCCTGGAACTTGGCGCGGTCCTTCAGCGCCACGATGTCCCCGATGATGGTCAGCGCGAGGGCCAGCAGGCCGCCGGCGCCCATGCCCTGGATGCCGCGGGCAATGGCGAGTTCGGTCATCGAGTGCACCGAGCCGGCGTACAACGAGCCGGCCAGGAAGATCAGGATGGCGGCGAGGTAGAGCGGGCGGCGGCCAAAGATGTCGCTGAGCTTGCCGTAGAGCGGGGTGCTGACCGTGGAGGTGATCAGATACGCCGTCGTGGCCCAGGCCTGCAGCGAGAGGCCGTCCAGGTCGTTGGCGATGGTGTAGATCGAGGTGGACACAATGGTCTGGTCCAGCGACGACAGGAACATGCCGAGCATCAGGCCCACCATGACGGTGATGGTCTGACGGTGCGTCAGGACCTCGCCGGGCAGGCGTGAGGATTGGGTTTTGGACATAACTGCTCCAGGGGGAAGTTTGTGGGGGTCAAGCGTGATGGTTGCTTTCAGTAACTATCTTACCGGCTGCTTTGTTCCCGGCCGCATCCCCGTCCGCCTCCCCGCCCCCGGCGCGCTGGCCGGGGAGCCGCTCAGCGTTCCAGCAGGATCCCGTCCGGGTCGCACCAGATCCGCTGGCCCGGCCGGACGGCGACGCCGTCGATGTCCAGCTCCACGTCGGTCTCGCCGGCCCCGGCCTTGGCACTCTTGCGCGGGTTGCTGCCGAGTGCCTTCACCCCGAGCGGCAGTCGGGCGATCGCCACCCGGTCCCGGATCGCACCGTTGATCACGACGCCGGCCCACCCGTTCTCGACGGCGCTCGCCGCGATCATGTCCCCCATCAGCGCCGTGCGGAGCGAGCCGCCGCCGTCGACCACCAGCACGGCGCCGTTGCCAGGGGAGCCCAGCAAGGCCTTGACCAGGGCGTTGTCCTCCCGGCAGCGGATGGTGCGCACCGGGCCGCTGAAGTGGCTGAGGCCGCCGAGGGACTGGAACTGCAAGGCGATGGAGTCCAGCTCATCGCCCCGCTCGTCGAAGAGGTCGGCGGTGTTGATCTGGTTCGCGGGGTTCGCGGGGGAGTCGGGCACGGGTTCTCCTCGTTCTCGGCAATAGCTGGCGGGTGTTGATGCCCACGATAGTCTGGGCCCACACTGATCATCAGCTGCAGTCATCAGTTCCGGGGGGAACCACATGAGCCTGTCCGACACCGCTCCGGCGGCGCTTGCCGAACCGGAACGCCGCGTCCGCCCGGTGTGGACCGCCGGCGTCGTGCTGGTCAACGTGGGGATCAACGCGGCGTTCTTCGGCCCGCTGCAGGTGCTCCTCGGCCAGCAGGCCGCGGCCTTCAATGAGGGCGAGAAAGAGGCCATCCTCGCCCTCGTGACCGGGGCAGGGGCGGCGGTGTCGCTCGTGGCCAACCCGCTGTTCGGCGCACTCAGCGACCGGACCGTGGCCCGCCGCGGCCGCCGGGTGCCCTGGGTACTCTTCGGCGCCATCCTCGGCGCGGCCGCCCTGATTGCGCTCGCCGGCGCCCCGAACGTCGCCGTGATGACGATCCTCTGGTGCCTCGTGCAGGCCGGCTGCAACGGCGCCTACGCCGCCATCACCGCCGCCATTCCGGACCGGGTGCCCGCGCCGCAGCGCGGCACGGTGGGAGGCCTCGCCGCGATGGGCCAGACGGTGGGCATCCTCGCCGGCGCGGTGATCGCCGCCGTCGTCTCCGGCAACTTCGCGCTTGGCTACCTGGTGTGCGCGCTGGCGCTGCTGGCCGGCGTCGTGCTGTATTTCTTCAAGAACGACGACGTCGCGCTGCCGCGGGACGGGCGGCCGCCCTTCCGGCTGGCGGAATTTGCGATGAACTTCTGGATTTCTCCGGCCGGGTACCCGGACTTCGCCTGGGCCTGGTTGACCCGGCTGCTGGTGAACATCGGCAACCACATGATCACGCTGTACCTGCTGTTCTTCCTCACCGACGCGGTGCGCCTGCCCCAGACGCAGGGCCTGGCGGCGGAGACCGGCGTCCTGATCCTCACCGGCCTGTACGCGGTTATGGTCATCATCACCAGTGTGATCGGCGGCCGGCTGAGCGACCGGATGGGCCGGCGCAAACCGCTCGTTATCCTCTCCTCGGCGGTCATCGCCGTGGCCGCGCTGGTCCTGGCCGTGGCCCCGACCTGGCCCGGGGCGCTGATCGGAGCCTCGGTGCTGGGCATCGGCTTCGGCGCCTACCTGGCCGTCGACTTCGCCCTGATCACCGAGGTGCTGCCCACCGCACTGAACCGGGGCAAGGACCTGGGCGTCATCAACATCGCCAATTCGCTGCCCCAGGTGATCGCGCCGCTCATCGCCTACCCGTTTGTGGCGTTGTGGGGCGGGTACGTTTCGCTCTACCTGGCGGCCGCGGCGATCGGCCTGCTGGGCGCCGTCTTTGTGGTGAAGATCAAGGGCGTGGACTAGGGGTTCGGGGTCCCGTTTGACTGGCATCGGGCCCGGTTCCGTGACGTATAGTGGACGGGATTCCCGAGGCAGCGCTGTGGACTGAACGTGCCGGCTGCCGAGAAAAACGACCCCGGAACGCTGCTGATGCCTGAATTCCCTTCGGATCTTCCGCCAATGGCCCCGCCGCCCACCCTGCCCCGGCAGCGGCGTCGCTATGCGCGGATCCTCGAGATCTCGGCTGGTTTTGCCCGGAAGGGCCTGGACTCCGTGGTGCTCTCCGAGGTGGCGGCCAAGGCGGACGTCCCGCTGGGCACCCTGTACCGCTATTTCCCCTCGCCGACCCAGCTGATGTTGGCTCTTTACCGCAAGCAGCTCGGCGAGCTGCACCTCGGCGAGTGGCCGTCCGGGGCCAAGGTTCCGGCGCATGCGCTGGTGGGGGTGGTGATGGAGATCTTCCACATGCGCCTTATGCAGCCTGCCGTGGAGCAATGCCTGAACCGGGTGGTCTACGCCAAGGACACGGACACCACCCGGCTGCTCCGGGACATCGACGCGACCGCGGAGAAGGCCGTCACCGTGGTCAGCGGCGACCCCGCCGTCTCGCGGGTCCTGCTGCTCACCGTCACGGGCCTGGTCCAGTCGGTCCGCTGCCGCCGGCTCTCGCTCTTCGAAGCCGAGGAAGACCTGAAGAAGGCCTGCTCCCTGCTTTCCCGGGAGCACGGGGCCGCGTAGCTGGTCTAGACCAGTTACCCCAATGTGTCCGGGTGAATCTTCGCGCCGGCCCTGCGTTGTCTACCATGGCAGAACCGGAGCGGCGCGAGCCAGCACTTCCGGGAGCTTCACCGCAGGCCCGCCACCCCGGGGCCGCCCGCGAAGTTCCCCCCCGACCATCTCGGGCACCACTGCGCGTGCCCCAGCAGCCAAGTGCCGTACGCCCACGGTGAGCCCCAGGAGACAACGACGTGTCCATTGAAACCATCATTCCCGCCAATTCCACCGCCCCGGACTCGGCCGCAAATGCGCCCGTAACGGCGCTCAGCGACGAGGAAATCTTCGCCTCCCACCAGGGCGGCAAGCTCTCCATCGCCAGCACCGTCCCGCTAGAGAGCAAACGCGATCTCTCCATCGCTTACACGCCCGGCGTCGCCCAGGTCAGCCGCGCCATCGCGGCCAACCCGGAGCTGGCCAAAACCCTCACCTGGGCCCAGCGCCTCGTGGTTGTGGTCAGCGACGGCACCGCCGTTCTGGGCCTCGGCGACATCGGCGCCAGCGCCTCGCTGCCCGTGATGGAAGGCAAATCCGCCCTCTTCAAGACGTTCGGCGACCTGGACTCCATCCCGCTGGTCCTCAACACCACCGACGTCGACGAGATCATCGAGACCCTGGTCCGGCTCCGCCCCAGCTTCGGCGCGGTCAACCTCGAAGACATCTCCGCCCCCCGCTGCTTCGAACTCGAAGAAAAGCTGATCGAAGCCCTCGACTGCCCCGTCATGCACGATGACCAGCACGGCACCGCCGTGGTCGTCCTGGCCGCGCTCACCAATGCCGCCAAGGTCACCTCCCGCGAGCTGGAGGGGCTCCGCGTGGTCGTGTCCGGCGCCGGCGCGGCCGGCATCGCCGTCGCCGAAATCCTGCTGACCGCCGGCATCGACGACGTCGTGCTGCTGGACTCCCGCGGCGTGATCAACCGGGACCGTGCCGACATCGCCGCGGACCCGGCCAGCAAGAAGGCCCAGCTCGCGGCCCGCAGCAACCCCCGCGGCGTGACCGGCGGCCCCGGCGAGGCCCTGCTCGGCGCCGACGTGTTCATCGGCGTCTCCTCGTCCCGGCTGGACGAAGAGCACCTCAAGCTGATGAACCACAGCGCGATTGTCTTCGCCCTCTCCAACCCGGACCCCGAGGTGCTGCCGGAGGTTGCGTCCAAGTACGCGGCCGTCGTCGCCACCGGCCGCAGCGACTTCCCCAACCAGATCAACAACGTGCTGGCCTTCCCCGGCATCTTCCGCGGCGCCCTCGACGCCGGCGCCCGCCGGATCACCCCGGAGATGAAGCTGGCCGCGGCCCGCGCCATCGCCGAACTCGCCGAGGACGAGCTCTCCGCCGACTACATCGTGCCGAGCCCGCTGGACCCGCGCGTCGCCCCGGCCGTCTCGGCCGCCGTCGCCGCTGCGGTGGAGGCGGGCTAAATAACCGGCGCCGTCGCCGGCCCTAGACTGGGGCGATGAACCCCGAGACTGTTGTGACGGTCCTCTGCGGCCTGGCCATCCTGGT
The DNA here is from genome assembly GCF_040137805.1 of Pseudarthrobacter sp. B907. Taxonomy (NCBI): domain Bacteria; kingdom Bacillati; phylum Actinomycetota; class Actinomycetes; order Micrococcales; family Micrococcaceae; genus Pseudarthrobacter; species Pseudarthrobacter sp. B907. The sequence goes on from NZ_JBEEQE010000006.1 coordinate 159,981, forward strand.
GGGCGTGGCCGGCATCATCATCCCCGTGCTGCCCGGCAGCATCCTGATCGCCCTGAGCCTGCTGGCCTGGGCCATCTGGGGAGGGGCCGGCACCACGGGCTGGGTGGTGTTCGGGGTCGGCGTGGTCCTGGTGCTGGCCGGGATGGCCGCCAGTGCCGTGCTCACGGGCCGGAAGCTCAAGCAGCACAGCATTCCCGGCCGGTCCGTCGTCGCCGGCCTGGTGTTCGGCGTCGTCGGCATGTTCCTCATTCCGGTGGTGGGGCTCTTCGTCGGCTTCGCGGCCGGGCTGCTGCTCAGCGAACTGCACCGCACCCGCGCCTGGCGCACCGCGGTCACCTCCAGCTGGGCTGCGCTAAAGGCCACCGGCCTGGGCATGATCACCGAGTTCGGGCTGGCGTGCCTGGCCGCGAGTACCTGGGTGATCGGCGTCTGGGTGGCGGCCGCCGCTTAGCCGTTCGGCCCAGGGGCCCTATTAGCATGGAAGAATGAGCGCCGGACAGTCCTTGGGACCCATCTATCGCGACACCCGCGACCTCACGCCGTTCGGTAGCCCGCAGGTCCGCACGCCGGTGCGGGATATCGCGGACGGCGTCGGCGGCATGCTGCACACGGCGCTCGGCGGCCGGAGCGGGGCACTGCTTAGCGTGGACGGCACCATCCCCCGGCTAAAGCGGATCTCCGGGAAGGCAGCCAGGGCGGTGTACGAGGCGACCTTCCACAACACCGACCCCAACCGGTTGATCGCCGCGGGCCGCGCCTACCCCGGCTGGGCCGGCCTTTGCTATGTGCTGGCCGGGCTCCTCGCGCACCAGCAAGGCGGCTACCTCCGCGCCTCGGAACTCCTCCAGCGCGGCCTCACCACCAGGAACGACGACGACGCCAACCAGTTCGCGTCCGGCTACCTGACCCGGGTGGTCACCCGGGTTGAGGTGGCCGAGCGCCTTGAGGTTCCCGTTCTCTTCAGCGAGGAAGCGGTGTTCCTGGCGCTTTCGCACTCCCTGCGCGAGACAGGCCACCTCGAGGCGGCGCTGCAGACCGTTGCCTCGTTGCCGCCTTCGCTGCCCGCGGCTCTGGCCCGGTGCTCGGTAGCGTTTGCGCTGGGCCGGGACAAGGAAGTGACCGTCTGGACCGAGGGGCTGTCGAATGCCGATGACCTCTCGGCCGCGCTGCTGCTGATCCGGGCCCGGTCGCTGCGCCGCCTCGGTGCGTCCAAGGCCTCCCAGGCGGCCTTGAAGGAAGTTCTCCGGCGGCGGAAGACCCACCTGACGTTCCGCAATGATGCCCTGACGGACCGCGCCTTGCTGCTCCTGGACAACGGCCGCAAGTCACTGAATCCCCGCGACTGGCTGCGCGGCAGGCCCGCCGAGCTCGAAACTTTTGACGTCATCCGCAAGGACGCGGAAGAACGCAGGCTCTGGGAACAGGAATGGAAGGCGCTGAACGGGGAATGATCCGTTGCGGGCGGATGCGGCGGGCTACTGCCAGGCAATCCCCGCGAGCACCGGAACCAGCTGCTCGGCCAGCAGCACCAGCCCCAGGGTAACCATGATGACCCCGCTGGCCAGTGTCACCCGTTTTGCCGCGCCGGGGCGGGAATGCAGGAGCTTGCGGGCCAGCAGCGCCACGCAGCTGTAGATGACGGCCACCAGCAGCACAAAGGTGAGGCCCAGCAGGCCGGACTGCAGCGGCACCGGCAGGGCGGCGTCCGTGCTGACGAACTGCGGGACCAGGGCGAGGAAGAACAGCAGCCCCTTCGGGTTGATGCCGCTCGTACCCATGCCCTCCAGGAAGATCCGGAACTGGTTGGCGGGTGCCGGGGCGGGGGCCGTGGATCCGGCGGGTGAAGGAGCACCGAAGCTGGCGCCCCGCCACGACCGCACCGTGCCGGCGCCCAGCCACAGCAGGTAGGCCGCACCCGCCACCGTCAGCCAGCCAAGGAGTCCGGGCATGCCGGTGATCACCGCGGCCAGCCCGGCGGTCAGAAGTGCCGTATGAACGACGTACCCGCCGCACAGGCCGGCAACCGCGGGCACGAAGCTGCGCTCCCTCAGCCCGGCCGCAATCGAGTAGGCCCAGTCCACGCCCGGCGTGCAGGCGAGGGCCACGGCGACGCCAATGAAAGCGAAAAAGAGCTGGGGGTTCATGGCGGTCTCCTGAGGCTGCGGCTACAGAGCCAAGCCTAGGAATTTCCGGCCCATAAGTGTTCACTGATTTCGCTCAGAAATCCGCGCCCACGGTAAGGTTATTGCGTGATCGACCACATTGACAGAAGTATTTTGCGTCACCTCCGCGAGGACGGGAGGATGACTGCCACGGCGCTCGCCGCGAAGGTGGGCCTGACCGTGGCGCCGTGCCACCGCAGGCTCCGTGAACTGGAGGCCACTGGCGTGATCCGGGGGTACCGCGCCGACATCGACTCGGCCGCGGTCGGCCTCGGCTTCGAGGCCATTGTCTTTGTCACGCTGCGGCAGGTGGACCGCGCCACCATGGAGATCTTCGAGAACCGGGTGGCGGAGAACCCGAACATCGTCGAGGCGCAGCGGCTCTTCGGCGAACCCGACTACCTGCTGAAGGTCATTGCGGAGGACCTGCCGGCGTACCAGCGCTTTTACGACGCCGAACTCACCTCGCTGCCCGGCGTCGAGCGGCTGACCTCCACCCTGGTGATGAAGAACCTGAAGGCAAACGCCGGGCCGCCGGTCTGATCTGCGCTATCTGTGAGTCGGCTCCGCTCACCCGTCCAGCAGTGCCGTGGTCCGGTAGGGGATGACCTCGCGCAGGAACATGCTCGTGGAGGTCCGCACAATGCCCGGGCAGAGGCGGATTTCCTCGGAGACCCGGTAAAGGTCGTCGGGGCTGGTCGCCACCACCCGGATCAGCAGGTCGGTGTCTCCGGCGGGCGCGTGGCACTCCAGCACCTCCGGGATGTTCCGCAGCGCGGCGATCGCCTCATTCAGATGGCTCTGGTCCAGTTCCGCGCTCACCGCCGCCGCCACCCCGCGGCCCAGCGCGGAGGGAAGCACCCTGCTGCTGTTGGGCCGCAGCGCGCCCGACGCCGTCATCCGCTCCAGGCGGGACTGCACGGTTCCGCGGGCCAGGCCGAGTTTCTGGGCCAGCACCATGATGGGGACCCGGGGGTCCGCGTCGAGAGCCAGAAGGATCCGCCGGTCCGTCGCGTCCAGCTGCTGCAATCTGACCACTTCCTGCCAATCATTGAGATGCGCTCTGGTCAGTCTGACCAGTATGCGCGATGTCCGTTGCACCAACTGTATGGCTCCTGCTCAAATAGTGGCAACAAGGATGCGGGCCACCGCCGGCACCCCGAAGGCTACGGATCCCCCGGCACACCACCCGGAATCCCGATCAGGCCCCCGCGAGGAGCCCGCCGCTGATTGACTCTTGTTCACGCATCGTCATTCCGCACACCCTTTCGGCAAGAGCCCCTGAGCCCCCGACGTCGGATCTCCGAAGTCGGTGGCTGAGGGGCTCTTGTGTTGTCCGGCATAGGCTGGTGTCATGACAGCAGCCGGTCGTTTCGCCCCCAGCCCCTCCGGGGAACTGCATGTGGGCAACCTGCGCACCGCCATCCTCGCCTGGCTCTTCGCCCGGTCCACCGGCCGGCGCTTCCTGATGCGGGTGGAAGACCTTGACCGGGCCCGGGCCGGTGCCGAGGCGGAGCAGCTCCGCGACCTGGCGGCGATCGGCGTGGACTGGGACGGCGGCGTCGTCCGCCAGACGGAGCGTGAGCACCTCTACACGGAGGCAATCGAGCGGCTCACCGCGGCCGGCCTGACTTACGAATGCTTCTGCACCCGCAGCGAAATCCAGGAGGCACCTTCCGCGCCGCACGCCCCGCAGGGCGCGTATCCCGGCACCTGCCGGGACCTGTCCGAGACTGACCGCGCGGCGAAGCGCGCCGTCCGGCCCGCGGCGGTCCGGCTCCGCGCGGAGGTTGCCGAGGCGACCTTGCAGGACGTGCTGCATGGCAGTTTCACCGGCGTCGTGGATGACTTTGTGCTCCGCCGCAACGACGGGGTCGCCGCGTACAACCTGGCCGTCGTGGTGGACGACGCGGCGCAGGGCATTGACCAGGTTGTCCGCGGCGACGACCTGCTCCCCTCCACCCCGCGGCAGGCCTACCTGGCCACCCTGTTAGATATTCCCGTTCCGGAATATGCCCACGTGCCGCTCGTGCTGAACGCCGACGGCGCCCGTCTCGCCAAGCGCGACGGGGCGGTCACGCTCGCGGACCTCGCCGCCGCCGGGGTTTCCGTGGAGGAGGTGCGGGATGCGCTGCTGGGCTCGCTGGGCCTGCCCGCGGGATCCCTGGAGAGCGCGCTGGCCGCGTTTGCCCCCGCCGCACTGCCCCGGGAGCCGTGGGTGTGGCCGGGGCTGGGCGGGCGCGGCGCGTAGGCTGGAAGCATGTCAGAACCAGAGTTCAGCGAAGCGCCCTCCCCGCGGCCCGGATTTACCGTCGAGACCGCCAAGGTCCTCGCCGAGGTGGCCCACAACCGGCAGAAGGACAAGCTCAAGCGGCCCTACCGCGAGCACGTGATCGCCGTCGGCGATGCGCTGGCCGACTTCGACGACGACATCCGGATCGCCGGGTACCTGCACGACATCGCGGAGGACACCCCGATGACGCGGCAGGCGCTGCTGGACATGGGCGTGTCCGAGCGGGCCGTGGACATCATCGAGCGGGTCACGAAGCGCCTGCACGAGAATCCGGACGACTACCAGGCTGGCATCCGGTACATCGCCGAGGACCACGACGCGACCCTGGTCAAGATCGCCGACAACGCGCACAACTCCCTGCCCGAACGGGTCCGGGCGCTGGCCGAGAAGTGGCCGGACAAGCCGCCGGTCACCCGCTACGCCGACGCCCGGCCGGTGCTGTACGCCGCGGTCCCGGTAGAGGAAACCCGCAAGATCCTGGCCCGGATCAACCCGTGGCTGCTGGAGGAACTCGACGACATGCTCGACGAGGCCGACGATACCGACTACGAAAACCTCTCCTACGACGACGCCCCGTAGAGGCTAGACGCGGCCCAGCAGGTCGATGTCCTCGAGGAACTCCTGCTGCACCTCGGCGCTGACGGTGGTCCGGGTGTCCGCGATCGCGTCGAGGTAGTCCTGCGTGGCGGGTCCCTTCCGGACGGCCTCCCGGACTGAGGCCCCGCCAGCGGAGGCGGCCCCGCCGTCGTCGTACACCGCTTTTTCCAGCGCCCGCTGGGAGGCGCTGCGCGCCGCGTATTCGATGTCCGCGGGGGAGAAGCCCTCGGTACGGTCCACCAGCAGCTCCACGTCCACGTCGTCCACCACGGTTGCCGGGACGAAGCGTTGCCACATGGCCTCGCGGGCCAGGCGGTCCGGCAGGCCGATCGGGATGACGTAGTCGAAGCGGCCGTGGCGCAGGAACGCGGAGTCCAGGGCGCGGATGAAGTTGGTGGCGCAGACCAGCAGCCGGCCCGGCTGTTCGCGGAACGCCGGGATGATCTTCAGCAGCTCGTTGGTGACGCCCTGCAGCGGCGACGGCGGATCCCCGGCCCGCTGCGAGGCGATTTCCTCCACCTCGTCGATGAACACCACGGCGTGCTCCAGCTCGGCGATCTCCAGGAAGGTCTCGCGCAGCGCGCCGGCCAGACCCTTTGGATCGGAGGCCAGCCGGGACGGGAAGACCTCCACGAACGGCCACTCCAGGCGGGAAGCGATTGCCTTGGCGAAGGTCGTCTTGCCGGTGCCGGGCGGCCCGAACAGCACAACGGCGCGCGGCGGGACCACACCGTATTCGTCGGCGAGGTCCGCCTCGGCCAGCGGCAGCACCAGACGGCGCTCCAGGAGCTCCTTTTCGTTCCGCATGCCGGCAACGTTTTCCCAGAGGTCGCGGGCCAGGATCCGGCCGCCGAGCTGGCTCAGCGGTTCGAGCTCCTGCCGCTGGACCGGGATTTTGCGTTCGAAGTAGCGCAGGTTTTTCTTCAGCACGAAGCCGCGGCTCAGGAAGGCCTCGACGCGGGTTTCGGATTCCGGCATGAGCGCGGAGAGCTTGTTCAGCCCGTGCGGCGCCATCCGGTTTTCGACCGCGGCCAGCAGCGAGGTGCCGATCCCGCGGCCGCGAAACTCGGGGAGGGTGGCCAGGAAAACGATCCAGCCCTGGTCGTGCGCGGCGCGGCCGACGGCGGCGCCCACCACCTGCTCGCCCTGCACCGCGACGACGGCGTGGTCCTTCTCGCAGGAGGCAAGGACCTCGGAGAGCGCGTAGACCGGCTCGACGTTGGTGGCCTTGAGGGATTCCCAGAGGTGCAGGATCCCGTCCAGATCGGCCGAGTGGAAATCCCTGATTCGCCAGTTGGTCATGAGGTGTCTCCCGGGTGGTTCGTCGCTGAGCCAGGTGGAACTACTTTCCTCCGAGCTTAGGCGAACCGGGGAGGTGGCAGCGCAGCATTACGCCGCCACCTCCGCCTGCCCGGGACTAGAGCGCGGCCAGCAGGTCCTTCATTTCCTTGATCTCGTCCGTTTGGGACGCTGCGACGTCCTTGGCCAGCTTGATCGCCTCCGGGTTCTTGCCGCCGCGGACCTCCGCGTTGGCCATCTCGACGGCGCCCTCGTGGTGGGCGATCATCTGGGTCAGGAACAGCTTGGCGGCCTCGGTCCCCGTGGCGGCGTCGAGCTTTTTGAGCTCGTCGTCGCCCAGCATGCCGGACATTGCGTGGCCGCCCGGCATCTGGGTGGATTCGTTCCAGTCCCGGAGCCACCCGGTCATCCGGTCGATCTCCGGGCCCTGGGCCGCCTTGATCCGGCCGGCCAGGGCGGTCACCTTGGCGTCGATGCCGGGCTTCTTGAGCATCATCTCGCTCATTTGGACGGCCTGGGTGTGGTGCGGGATCATCCCCTGGGCGAACATGGTGTCCGGAGCGTTGTGGTCGGCCGCGGCACTTGTGCCGGGCATGGCCTGGCCGGAGCTGTGGTCCATCCCGGGCATGCTGCTGCCGGCGGAACCGGAACCGGTCGAGCAGCCGGCCAGGGCGATGACGGCGGCTAGGGCGGTGGCGGAAATTGTCAGTGCTTTGTTCACGAAGAATCTGTCCTTTGGGAATCCGGCAGGTGCCGGCGTCGGACGGTGCGCGGCATAGGTGCGCGCACCGGGAGGGCAAGGGGTGCCGGCGGAGAGCGGCACGGAGTCCCTTTATGTCCGGCTGATGGACAGCTCGATCGGCGTGGGCGTCGCCGGATGGTGGGAGCAAGCGGAGGCCGGCTCGGCTGAAGGCGCGGTGCGCGGCTGGACCGCCAGCAGTGTGGTCCCGGGTGCCGGCGCGTGCAGGGATGCCCCCGACGGTGCGGGGGTGCACGAGACGTGCGTGGAGCTCTGGCCGCCGCAGTCTCCGGCGCCGCCGCACGACGGCGGGGCGGGAGTTTTGTGGCGGGGCGCCGTACCGGGGTGGGTTGATGCGGGGTGCCCGGCGGTGGAGTGGCCGGAGCCGGAGTGCCCGGCTTCCGCGTGCCCGGATGCTGAGGGGCCGGACGCTGCCGCCAGCGCCACTTCCCCGGACGGCGCTCCGGCCGCGGACGCGTGCGCGGCGTGGGACGCCGAAAATACATGCATGCCCAGAAGTCCCGCGAGCACGGCCAGGACTGCGGCAAGCAGGGCGGCCCGGACGAGCCCGGCGGCGTGATGCCGGGTGCGTGCTGCGACCATGACCTACCTCCGTCCGGGCTGTGGTTCCGCAGTTCAGGCTACCGCTGTTCAACGCCGGACCCGGGGATTGTGTTCCCCGCCCGGGTGGGTCAGATCCCGAGGGAGGCCAGGCTCTGCCGGAGGGTCTCGGCCGAGTGGTGCAGCGAGGCCAGTTCGCCCTCGTCCATCGGGGTCTCCAGCACCGCCCGCACGCCGCCGTGGCCAACGATGCTCGGCAGGGACAGGGCCACGCCGTCGATTCCGTACTGGCCGGCCAGCACGGTGGAGACCGGCAGCACGGCGTTCTCGGAGCGCAGCAGCGCCTCCACGATCCGGGCGCCGGAGAGCCCGATCGCGTAATTCGTCGCGCCCTTGCCGGCGATCACCTTGTAGGCGGCCTGGGTGACCTCGCGGGCGGTCTCGGCCAGGTAGCCGGGCGTGAAGATGCGGTCGCCGTCGACCTTCCAGTCCCGGATCGGCACCGGGCCGATCGTCGCGCCGGACCAGACCGGGAACTCGGTGTCGCCGTGCTCGCCCACCATGCTGGCGTGGACGCTGCTCACCGACACACCCGCGCGGTGGGCCAGCAGCCAGCGCAGCCGCGAGGTGTCCAGCACGGTGCCGGAGGAGAATATGCGCGACGTCGGCAGCCCGGTGATCTTCTGCGCGGCGACGGTCAGTACATCGCAGGGGTTGGTGACCAGCACGTAGACCGCGTCCGGGGCGTGTTCGAGCAGCTGCGGCATGAGTTGTTCGAGGATGCGGACGTTGGTGCCGGCCAGGTCCAGCCGGGTCTGGCCGGGAGACTGTTTGGCCCCGGCGGTAATGACCACGACGTCGGCGCCGTCCGTGACGCTGATGTCCGCACCGCCGTTGACGGTGGCCGCGGCTGCGGTGAACTGGGTGCCGTGGGCCAGGTCCAGGACCTCGGCTTCGGCCTTGGCTGCGTTGACGTCGTAGAGGGCGACGTGGCTGGCCGAACCGCGGATCAGGGCGGCGTACGCCAGCGAGGTGCCGACGCTGCCGGCGCCGACGACGGCGAGTTTGGAACCGGAATGTACGGACATCAGCGTCTCCATCGCGGGCGGTCAGCCGGCCGCGGTTCCGACGGTTCCGGCCGTTTCGCCGCCGTCGATGACGAATTCGGCGCCTGTGACAAAGGAGGATTCGCCGCCGGCCAGGTACACGGCGAGGTCGGCGATCTCCGTGGGCTGGCCGATCCGGTGCAGCGGGACGTGGCCGGTATCGAAGGTCATGCCCTCGGTCATGGGGGTCTGGATGACGCCGGGGTGCACGGAGTTGACCCGGATCCCGTCCCGTCCCAGGTCCAGCGCCGCGGCTTTGGTCAGGCCCCGCACGCCGAACTTAGAGGCGGTGTACCCGGCGAGACTTTCGTAGCCGCGCAGGCCCGCGATGGAGGAGACGTTGATAATGGAGGCTGACCCCGCCTTAGCAAGTGCCGGGGCGGCGGCCTTGATGCCGTTGAAGACGCCGGTGAGGTTCACGTCGATGATCCGCGCCCACTGATCGTGCGGGTACTCGTCGATCCGGCCGAAGTTCACTATGCCGGCGTTGTTCACCAGGACGCTCAGGCCGCCGAACGCTGTGACCGCCTCGCTGACGGCGGCGTCCCAGTCCGCGGGCTTCGTCACGTCCAGGTGCACGTAACGGACGCCGTCGCCGAGTTCCGCAAGCAGCCGGGCGCCGTCGTCGTCCAGGACGTCGCCGACGACGGCCCTGGCCCCCTCGGCGAGGAAGCGCCGCGCGATGGCCGCGCCGATGCCGCGGGCGCCGCCGCTGATCAGGGCGACTTTGCCGTCCAACCGTCCCATGCTGGTCCCTTCCGAGCCGCAACCGTCGGCGCTGCAGGAGTCCGCGACGGGCCGGCCGACATCCGGCCAGCCCTCCCAGCATGGCCGCGGAAGTCGGGGTTGGGCAGGGTCGTTGGGCCCAAGGGCGAAGGCGGCCGGCGGGTGCGGGCCGGCGTCGTGGGTTCGTTAGAGGTGCTGGATCCCGGCCCGCTGCATGGCGTCCTGGTAGACGGCGACGTTTTTGGCCAGGAGTTCCTCCTGCTTGGCCGGGGAGACGGCGAACGCGCGGCCGCCGAGGGCGGTGGCCTTGTAGATCTTCACGCCGCGGTTCTTCAGCGAGGAGTGGTAGGTCTTCTCGAAGAGCGTCAGGAAGGCGTGGGCGTCGGCGCCGTGGGCGATGATCGCGGAAGTGCGCTTGTTGATCTTCATGAATTGGCGGAAAGGCCGCAGTCCGTCGGTCTTCTCCTGGACATTCAAGGCGGAGGGAAGTTCCGGGTCGCGGACCCACGGGTAGGCGTTCCACGGCATCACGTAGCGCGGGTCGAGCTCGACGGCCTCGTAGATGGAGGTGGCGCGGCGGGCGGCCTCGTCCTCGTTGAAGTGGGAGACGAACCCTGACTCGCAGCCCTTGCCGGGCGCAATATGGAGGCTGACGATCCGGCACTCGTCCTCGTCATGGACGGGGTCGATGTAGGGGACCACAGATCCCGGCTTCTTCTCCATCAGTTCGTCGCAAAGTTGGGTCACAGCCGCGATGTTCGGTTCCTGCAGCAGGGTCTTCTTTTCGTCCCAGTCAATCGTCACGATTTCTCCCTCAGCACTCGGCGTCCAGAATCAGGCGTCTTGTTCCACTCTACGCTTCTGTTTCCGGGCGCGTTCCCGGCCGTCACGGAAGAGGCGCCGGACCCCTAGCCACCGCTCCGGCGACGGGCGTACGCTTAAAGCGCCTGCAGGTAACCACTTGATTAAGCCGGGCTGATCAGGACATGAAAATGTCCGGGCCGTCTCATAGCGAGATCGCGAAGGTACCTGCAGGTCCTGTGTTTAAGGGTGGTGTGTGGGATCGTTGAAACCTGGGAATGCTGGCGTGCGTCGACCCGGCTAGCAGGTCCGAGAACATGCCCATGACCCGCTCTCGTTATTTCGATCCAGAAAGTCGACCATCCCACTCACTGAGGAAATAGAGCGCGCAGTAGTAGCGCGACCTATAGACATCTGTGAGGACATTTTCAGGCTTGACCTGCAGGCGCAGGGCCTTTCCGCCTTCAAACTGAATCGCAAGTTCCAGACTTTCGTCCATTGGAACCGGAATGATTCGGTCCCAGCCTTCGGCGGCATCCAAGAGGCTCGCATCCATCCCGCAGAAAATGTCAGTGACGGATTCGGCGCTGAAGAGGATGGGGGATCCTTCGTTGAGATCCTCAACCATGAGATCGGCGCCATCAAAGAACCCGAAACGATCTCCCGACTGAACTAGAAATCCTTCCAAGGATTGGCCTTCCGGTCCCATAAGATGACAGACCAGGGAGAGGTCGTCTACTTCCCGGGATTCGTCGATGGCCGCTTCAGGGAAGTACCGGCCGAGCCCATTTCGAGGAGTATCAAAGTATTTTCGGCACAGCATAGCTATAGCCCGGGACGCGGTCATCGTGGTGCGCAAGGCCTCGGAGAGGCCGTCGGTCGTGCCAGGGCCAGCGGTCTGCGAAGAAACCCATTCTTCGCCGTTCCAGTAGATGTCCGAGTCGATGAAATCGCGGGTGAAGGCAGCCCGTTTGCTACGAGCGATGCTATCGACGTTGACGCTGTGGCCGAGTTCTTGCGCGACGGTTTCCTCCCAGTTGTCCTCGGAGAATTCAGGGTACGACCCGATGAACATCTGCTCGCCGTGAGGTCCGAATACGCGGTTACAGAGTCCCTGAATCAAAGCGATCGATGCGAGTCCGTCAGGTGTAGCGCGGAGTTGCTTTTCGTACTGAGATACCAGCCACGTAGTCTCGGATTTTGAAGTCGACGCAGGGGCGACCCAAGACGGTATCTTGCGCGGTGGCAAGTACGCCACTTGCCCGATTGCAAACGCCAAGTCGGGGCGTACTCCAACGTTCTCAAGCCGTGTTCGGAGTCCATTTGCGGCGCCATCCATAATCCCCATGGACCCATCATCTACTAGTCGCTTCAGCAACCGTTCATTTTTCCAGTTGCGCCACGCCGGCGCTCGGCTCAATGTTGGTACTCACGCCTGTAGCTCCTCGTAAACCAATTCGCTGAGCATTTTGAGCAGTGCCTGCATCTTCGTCTTATCCCCCAAAGCCTGGAGGCTCAGGTTGTAGTGGCTGTCCATGGAGTTGGACACCGCGTCGCTGACGGCCTTCTCCAGATGCGGGCTGCTGCCGAAGTGGCTCCTGGAGTTGTTCTGAGCCTGCTTCTGCAGCGTCTCGTTCTTCACAAGCTCGCGACGCACGCCCTCCACAAAGTGCGCCACCGCGTCCAGTTCCTCGCCTTCGAACGGCAAGTTGGCTTGCTGGATGATCTCCTCCCACGTCGCCAGGACGGGATCCTTGGCCTGCCCGGTGCCCACCTCCGTCGGCGGCTTCAGCATCGCGTCCTCGCCGGAGAGCTGCAGCTGGGCCTGCCCCTTGTCCTTGAGCGCGTACTTGGCCAGCACCACTCCGGAGAGGTCAAGGGCCACTTTCGCGTCGTTCACACGGAGAACGGGCAGGAGGTGCTTGTAGTAGATCGAGCGCTTCTCAAGGTCCGTGTCGGCGAAGTCGACGATCTGGGAGAGGAAGTCGTAGGCGCGGACGAACGAGCCAAGGTCCTTCCGGAACAGGTCCAGCTCGTCCTGGGCGGCTTTATCCCCCTCGGCAACGGCGGCGTTGTACCGGGTGTTGAAGCGCGACTTCGCCGGGGCTACCCAGCCGGAGAGCGCGTTGTTGCCGGCCTCCAGGACATAGGACTTCACCAAGCCGTCCACCTCGGACTCAAGGTAGATCTGGGCGGCGTCGAGCTTGTTCTGGAGATCGTGAACGACGTTCGGATCGGACACGCCTTCCAGTGCGGCCTCGCGGAAGTAGGGCTGGAAGGAGGCGAGAATCTCGTCCGGGTTGTTGACGAAGTCCAGCACGAAGGTCTGGTCCTTGCCGACGGCGGTGCGGTTGAGCCGGGAGAGCGTCTGCACGGCGGAGACACCGGAGAGCTTTTTGTCCACGTACATCGCCACGAGCAGCGGCTGGTCGAAGCCGGTCTGGAACTTGTTGGCCACCAGCATGATCTTGTATTCGTCGGTAGAGAACGCCTCGGGCAGCGTGCGCCCCTTGAGCCCGGAGTTCATGTTGATCTCCGTGAACGCCTCCGGGCCGGATTCGTCGTCGTTCACTTCGCCGGAGAAGGCGACCATGGTGCCCAGCCCGGAGTAGCCGGCGTCGTGGATGTACTTGTCGATCGCGAGCTTGTACCGGACAGCTTCCTTGCGGGAGCCGGTGACCACCATGGCCTTAGCCTTGCCGTCGAGGCGCCAGGCCACGTTGGCGCGGAAGTGCTCCACGATCACCTGGACCTTCTGGCTGATGTTGTACGGGTGCAGCTTCACCCAGTTCATCAGCGACTTCAGCGCCTCCGACTTCTCCACCTGGGCGTCGTCCGAGTCGTAGTCCCTGCCCTCGTGAGTGAGCCGGTAGGCCACCTTGTAGCTGGTGTAGTTCTGCAGCACGTCCAGGATGAATCGTTCCTCGATAGCCTGCTGCATGGAGTACAGGTGGAACGGCTGCGGCAGCCCGTCCGGGCCCTTCCGGCCGAACAGCTCCAGTGTCTTGGCCTTGGGCGTGGCGGTGAAGGCGAAGTAGCTGATGTTTTTGGCGTCGGCACGCTCGGCCATCTCGGCGGCCAGATAGCTTTCGACGTCGAACTCGCCGCCGTCGTTGACGTCCGCCAGTTCCTCCGCGGATAGCACCTTCTTCAGCTTGTTCGCGGTGGATCCGGTCTGCGAGGAGTGCGCCTCGTCCGCGATGATCGCGAAATTCCGGCCCTTGAGTGCCTGCGATTCGGCGATGGCCTTCAGCGCGAACGGGAAGGTCTGGATGGTGACAATGATGATCGGCGTCCGCGCCGCCAGCGCGGCGGTGAGTTCGGCGGACTTGGAGCCGGCGTTGCCGCGGATGGGAACGACGACGCCGGACTTGTGCTCGATCTGGTAGATCGCGTCCTGCAGCTGGGCATCCAGCACGGTTCGGTCCGTCACGACGATGACGGAGTCGAAGATCTTCTCGTTGCCGGCGCCGTGCAGGGAGCTGAGCTGGTGCGCGGTCCAGGCGATCGAGTTGGTTTTGCCGGAACCGGCGGAGTGCTGGACCAGGTAGCGGTGGCCCGGCCCCTCGGCGCGGGCGGTCTCTATGAGCTGATTGACTACGTCCCACTGGTGGTAGCGCGGGAACAGCAGGGACTTGCGGACTTCACGGTCGCCGGTGACCGGGTTGGTCTTGTCGCTGATCTGCAGGTGCAGGAACTTGCCGATGATGTTCAGCCAGGAGTCCCGCTGCAGGACCTCTTCCCACAGGTAGCTGGTGGCCGAACCCTTGGGGTTGACCGGGTTGCCGGCGTGGCCGTCATTGCCGAGGTTGAAGGGCAGGAAGTGGGTGTCGTTGCCCTTGAGTTCGGTGGTCATCTGAATCTCGTCGTTGCTGACGGCGAAGTGCACTAGGGCGCGGCGGCCGAAGGACAGCAGCGGCTCGTCCTTGTTTTTGCCATTCTTGGGCAGCCGGTCCTTGCGGTACTGCTCGACGGCGTCATTGATGTTCTGCGTGAAGTCCGTTTTGAGCTCGATGGTCGCGACTGGCAGCCCGTTGATGAACAACACCAGATCGATGCTCTTCATAGTGTCGACAGTGGAGTAGTGGACCTGCCGGATCACCCGGAGGCGAACCTTGCCGTACCGCTCCAGCGTTTCCGGGTTCAGGCCCATGGCAGGCTTGAACTGGCACATCTCAAACTTCGTGGCGACGTCCTTGAAACCGGTGCGCAGCACGGAGAGCATGCCGGTTTCCTTGGTCGCCGGCTTGTCCAAGACCTTGCACAGCCGGTCCAGGAGCAGCCGCTTCGCCACCTCGTGCTCGGCGGGGGAGTCCGTTGGCTTCAAGACCTTGGCCAGCTGCTCCGGCTGGGTGTCCGCCAGCCAAGCGAATACATCTTCCGGCGCAAGCGCGCGGCTTGCGTCGTAGAGTTCACTGGCCTTGCGGTGCGGCTCGTAGATCCATCCCTCGGCGGCAAGAGCGTGGCAGATCTCATCCTCGAAGGTCACTTCATTGTGCTGCGCCATACGGTTCCCCCTAGAAACTGTCGAAAAAGTCCTGGTCCAGTTTTTTCACGACCACCGTGCGGTCGACTTGGACACCGACGCCGTACTCGAACATGAGCGACGCCAGCCGTTGCCCGTCGATAAGAATCAACGTGTAGTGCGCCGTGTCGCGGGCGACCGCTCGCGCCCCGGTGGTGAATGTCGAGGTGGTGATAAAGATGCCCTTGGTGGCGCGGAACTGGCCCAACGCTCCGCTGAACGCCTGGACTTCGGGTGCTCCGACGTTGTTGCCCTCGGAATAGCGCTTGGCCTGCAGATAGACCCGGTCGAAGCCGAGCGCGTCCTGCCAGACAATTCCGTCGATGCCCTTGTCGCCGGAACGCTGAGTGGGTTTCAGGTTGTCTTCACGGTCTGTTCCGTAGCCAAGCGCCCTCACGACAAAGGGAATGAGGCGTTCGAAAGCGTCGGGAGAGAGTTCGAGCAGATTGCGGTAGATCTCATCGATGACCACCCGGTTGAGCTGGTCCGCGGACTGCTCGAGGGCCTCGGAGGGATCTGCGTCGACCGCTACTTCGGCGATAGCGGTAGCCGGTTCTACGCCGGGCAGGAGCGTGTTCTTGGGAGCCTTCGACGTGTTCTGGTACGCCCGGTAGGACTCGTATTCCTGTAGCGTCTGGTATGTGATTTCCGCAGTCGAGGACACCCGGCGGAGGCCCTCGTCGCTGATCTTGTATTGCCCCCGTGCCTCGCGGACCAGCAGGCCGGCCTTCATGGAATCGAAGACGGCCCAGTTGATCCGGTTGGCCCAGCGGGCCTCACCGGAGGACATGACCTCCGCCATGTCCTCTTCGGTCAGCCGAGTACGCTCAGCCACAGATGTCCTGATTTCAGCGTTCCTGCGGATCTGGCCGTCTGACATGATCCGCAGAACCGGATCAACGAATCCGTGCCACTGAGGCAACGTCATACCTAAGCAACTCCTTCACGAACATCGATCTTGCCGGTCACGGCAGCGGAAATGAGGGCCGAGCGGCGTTCCCTCAGAGTGGAAATAACCGCATTTGCCTTATCCACGAGGTCGTCGATGAGCCGGGTCTTTCGTCCGAGTTGATCGACAATCCGGTGTTGTTCAACCACTGGTGGAACACCAAACCTGAAGTTCTTGACCGTCGTAGAGTTCGTTGACGCCAGATTGGTCGACTGTTTGCCAGTGAGATAGAAGTAGGCTCGCGCAGGATCAGCGTCCAGTGCCAGAACCAAGAACTTATTGAGTAATTGATCGCCAGTTCGCACCGCGAAGATGTGGTTCTGGTGCACGCATGGAGCTATCTGAGCTTCCCAAATGCAGCCGCGGGCCAACTTGTCTCGGTCCCCGCCTTCTGTCATGAGCACGTCACCAGCCCGCAGCATGGACGTCGCGGCCAAGTCTTTGGGCAGGTCGATTTCCTTGACTTCATTAAGGTCGACATATCCGATTTGAACGTTGGCCACTCGCAGATACGGATACGTCTCCGTCTCAACCTCAGAGAAATCCTTGCCGAGCGTAACGCCGGTCTGCATTCGAATCAGATTCTTCAGCGGCTGAACTGTCCAGTGCTCCGGAACGGGGCCCTGCCAAGGAACACCGGAGGGTTTGGTGGGGGCGGAGGGGTCGAGGCCTTTGGTGACGGCGTGGGTGATCGTCGCCTGGCGCTTCTCGGCGAGCAGCTCGATGAGCCGCTCCTGTTTGCGGATCAGCTTGTCGATCTGGGCTGTTTCGCGGTCGAGGAAGGAAGCAACTTTTCGTTGGGTCTTGATTGGGGGGACCGGGATTTCGAGTTTGCCGATGTCGGCTTGTCGCAGACCTACGCGAGTCACCCCGGCCGCAAGAACGGACCACTGCTGTGCGGCCTCAGGGCCGGCGAGGCACCAATACAGGAATCGGGGATCTGTCGCCCCTTCGAGGGGACGCGCAATGGCAAGGTGATACCCACAGACAAGATCGTGAGCGCTATCCACGACGTATGCGGGGATACCGATGTCATCGGCAGTTTCGGAATCCTTTGTGAATACCGTGTCCCCAACCTTCAGCCCGAACTTGCCAACTTGATCCTGCGTGGCCGTGGCAACCATGAAGTCCATTTCTGACGTGATCGTGTCGTTCTTGTAGACATCGGTGTAGTTACACAAACGCACGACGACTTCGCCGTCGTAGGACTTCTTGTCGACGTTGCTTGTCTTGATGGAGGCCACGTGACCGAGGCGCAATACAGGGTAGGTCACTTCTCGACCTCGGCCAGCAGCTTCGTGATCTCGGAGATGAGCCCGTTGAGGTCGGCGTCGATCTCGTCCAGTGACCTGGGGGCGACGTACTTGTAGAAGTGGCGGGTGAAGGGGATTTCGTAGCCGACCTTGGTCTTGGTGTCGTCGATCCAGGCGTCGCGGACGTGGGGGAGGACTTCCCGTTCGAAGTAGGCACGGATGTCTTCGCCTAGCGGGACATTCTCGGTGTCGCGCAGGTCCGCATCCGCTTCGGGTGCATCTTTGGGTCCCTTGCAGACGTCGGCGGTCTCGTCGCGTTCGGAGAGCCCGGCAATGACGGCTTTCAGGACCGGTGCGCCGAGCTTGAGGCCGGCGCCTGCGATGGCAGGCCTGAGGACCTTGAGGAAAGCCTCTCGGTTCTTCCAAAGCTTCGTCTCGTCTTCGCTAAGCCGGGTGAGCGTCTTTTCGAGAAGCTGCCGGTCGTCGTCGGATAGTTTCTCGACGGGTTTCTGCGCCAGAACCGCCTCGATCCTCTCTGGCTTGCACGCGAAGTTGAGCTTGAGCGGGCGCTCCACGGTGATGGTGGAGTAGCCGAAGTCCTGGTTGGTAAAGATCTTGGAGGTCTCGCCGTCGTCCTCGAACGCGCCGTAGAGCTGGACGATCTTCGCGATGTCCTTGGCCCCGAGTTCCTTGCGCTTGGAGCCGAGGCTCTTGCGCATCTTCTGGAAGAAGTCGACGCCGTTGATGAGCTGGATTTTGCCGACGCGCTCTGGGTGTTTTTGCTTCTTGCTGTTGGAGAGGATCCAGATGTACGTGGAGATGCCGGTGTTGTAAAACATGTCCGTGGGCAGCGCGATGATGGCCTCCACGAAGTCGTTCTCGATCAGGTACTTGCGGATCTCCGACTCGCCCGAGCCGGCGCCGCCGGTGAACAGCGGCGAGCCGTTCAGGACGATGCCGATGCGGGAGCCGCCGTCGTGTGCTGGGCGCATCTTCCGTACGAGGTGCAGCAGGAAAAGCAGCGAGCCGTCACTCACGCGGGGCAGGCCCGGGCCGAAGCGGCCGTCGAAGCCGTGGAGTTCGTGTTCCTTCTGGATCTGCGGCTGGATCTTCTTCCACTCAACGCCGAAGGGGGGGTTGGAGAGCATGAAGTCGAACTGCTGGCCGATGTTTTGGTCGTTGGCAAGGGTGTCGCCGACCGAGATCTTGGAGATGTCCTGGCCCTTGATCAGCAGGTCCGACTTGCAGATGGCGTAGGACTCGTCGTTGATTTCCTGGCCGTACGCGACGAGGGAGGCGCTGGGGTTGAGCGCGTGGAGGTGTTCCTGGGCGACGGTGAGCATGCCACCGGTTCCGGCGGTTGGGTCGTAGATGGACCGGACGATGCCCTCTTTGGTGAGGACGTCGTCGTCGTAGTTAAGCAGGAGCTGGACCATCAGCTGGATGACCTCGCGCGGGGTGAAGTGCTCACCGGCGGTCTCGTTGGAGGCTTCGGCGAAGCGGCGGATGAGTTCCTCGAACATGAGGCCCATCTCGATGTTGCTGATGGTCTCCGGGTGGAGGTCGATCGCGGTGAAGTCCTTGGTGACGTGGTACAGCAGGTCCGAGCTGTCCAGCTTCTCGAGGGTCTTGTAGAACTCGAAGCGCTCGAAGATGTCCCGGGTGTTCTCGGAGAAGCCCTGGACGTAGTTGAGGACGTTCGCCTTGATGTTGGTGGGGTCATCGAGGAGCTTGACGAAGTTGAATTTGGAGGTGTTGAAGAAGCTGTGGCCCGAGGCCTTCTGCAGGAAGGTGTCCAGCGGGATGTTCAGGTCCTTCTTGGCTTCTGCTTCCTGCAGGACGGCATCCTTGGTGGCTTCCAGAACGCAGTCCAGGCGGCGGAGGATGGTGAACGGGAGGATCACCGAGCCGTACTGCGCCGGTTTATAGGTGCCCCGCAGAATATTCGCGATGCTCCACACCAGGTTGGCGTTGTTGTTGCCGGCCACTGCTCCCGCTTCCCTTGCTGCGGGCAGTGGGGTGCGCTGTATTTGGCCGATCGCTTTATGGCCGACCGCGGCGCCCCCATTGCCGTGCAGCGTTCAATCGATCACGCACGTACTTGCCCTTGCATTGTATGGGGGAGGGGTGACGTTGGTTGGTCACACTGGAACCGGCACGACTGCACAGTAACGAACGACGCAAGGATTGCTTCTTCTCGGCGCTAGGATTTGGGCAACGTTCAGTCAACGACGATGGGCCATGGGGGCAAAGTGCAGAGAAGTCCTGCGCAAGCGAAATTTGACGTGATGTATGGATCGGCGCTGCGGCGCATGGAGCGTCACGGGCGGCTGCCCCTTTCGGGCTCAGAGTTGCAAGAACTCCAAGACGAGGTGTTCCGGCTTGCCGACTTCGCTGAGCGCAATCGAATTCCGGACAGGCGCCAGCACCAGAACGTGCAGACTTGGCGCGACAGCCTTGGGGGAACCGCAGCGGCGGAGAACGTGCTTGCAGACCTGAAGTCAGTGAGACAAAGCTCCGTTCGGCGCTCGCGTACGGGCCAAGCTGGCGACGAAATCGGCGCGGGAGGCTTGGGAAACACCGACGCACTCGACGATTACTCAGCCATCAACCGTGTGATGAGGCGAGCCAACGACTTCCTTGAGCCAGGCGCCCTGAGGTTTCGCTCGCAACAGGCTCAACTCGTAGCAGAGATGACGTACCTGCTGGAAAACCAGAAGATTTGGAATGTGAACCAACGACGAGTGCACAAGCTACGCGGACTCTTGAGCGCTGTGCGTGGAGCGGAAATGCCCAAGGTGACACAGACATTGGAGCCGAGAGAGCCCCGGTGGGTCATCCAAGGTGGCTTGCCCGGCCTAGGTAAGCGGTAGGGCACGTGGTAGCGGCGGGCGGTGGGGCTAGACCGCGCCACCTTTGACCCTCGCGCGCCTCAGCACCTCAGCGTCTTGACAATGCGGCGGATTTCGCGGCGCTGGCGGGGTGCCGCCAGCAGCGCCGTTCCCGGGAGCGGCGGTGCGGTGGAGTGGTAGCTGTGGCCGGTCGGCGTCGTGAGTTGGAGCGTGTTTCTGGGGCCGGGCATAGCCTGGGCGCTCCAGCCGGGGGTTTCCTTGGTGTGGTTGCAGGCTTCGCAGAGTCCGGCGCCGTTGACGAGGCTGGTGGTACCCCCGTTGTGCCAAGGGACGATGTGGTCCAGATGGCGGATCGGGGCATCGCAGTACGGGGTGCGGCAGGTGTGGTCGCGGGCCTGGATGAAGCGGCGCAGTCCGGGCGGGAAGAGCCGGGCACGGGAGTCCATGGCGACGAGGTCGCCGGTGGCCGGGGCGGTGTAGAGCCTGCGGAGCCAGACCCTCATCGCCTCGTTCCGGTTCTGGTTCTGGTCCGGGCCAGCGAGTGTCCGGGCCCATCCGGCGGGGACGATGCCGTAGCCGGGGAGCCGGGCGGGTTCGCTGTCGCCCTGGAAGAGGGTGCGGTCGGTCATGACGAGCTGGATTTCGATGCCGCTGACCCCGCCGGCCTTGCCCGTTACGCGTTCGACCAGGGTGTCGGCCATCAGCTGGCCGCGGGAGCGGGGGTCGCCGTCGGAGCGGGCGGCATCCGCGGCCCGGGTGAGTGCCGCATGGACGGCGACCCCCGCCGCGACGGGAAGCAGGGCGGTGAGATAGCACATGGTGTCCGGCGCCGGGTGGAGGCTGACGTGGCGTTCGGCCGCAGCATGTGCGGCACGCTGGGTGACGGGGCGCGGGTCGCGCCGGTAGGCGGCGGACCGCGCCGCGGCGACGATCGCGCGGTCCCCGGCGCCATCGAAAGCTCCGGCGTCGGGGGCGAGTTCCTCGTCCACGGCGGCGCGGTCGGCCGCGGACAGGCATGCGGTCTCACGGACCAGCAGCGTGGCGCGCCATTCGTTGAGCTGCCCGGTTTCGAGGGCGGCGAGGGTGTGCGGCATTTCGGTGACGAGCGCCTTGGCGAAGCCGAGGAGCCGGCCGCCGCGGGCGGGGGATTCGCGCCGGGCGAGGGCGATCTGCGCGCCCACACCGGCCCCGAGCTGCTCGGCGGGCACGCCGACGCCGGCTTGTTCGCGGCGCTGGAGCACATCGAACGCGACGGACAGACGGGCCTGACGCGCGGCCAGGGCAGACTTCCGGTCCTCAAGCGCCCGGATCTCAGCGATCAACATGGCGCCGTCCGCGTTCGGCGCGACCTCGGACACGACTGCGGCTTCCGCGCGCAGTGCCACGGCCGCTCCAGACGTAGCTGGCGTCACCTCGCAACGGCAGGCGCAGGTACACCCCTCTGCTGCCGGAGCCTCCGCGGACCACTGCTTGACGTCCATAAAAACACGCTATCGGTCACCTGTGACAATAAAGGCGGCCGCGGAATCCGCCATCCGTAAGCTTTAAGGAAAGCGCCTCCAATCAAGGAACCCATGCCGACCAACAGACAGTCACTAAAACAGGACGGCTTCACCGGATTCCGGCCGATCGGGGAGCTGGACATCAACCGGATCCCACAGAAACCCGGCATCTTCGCGGTGCTCCGGCCGGATGCCGGCGCACCCGGCACCGCCGGCCCCCAGTTCCTCGCCAAAAGCACGGCAGGCGTCTTCAAAAAGAAGGACCCCACCCTGATACCGGATGCGCTGGCCGCCAAATGGATCGACGGCGCCGATGTCCTCTATGTGGGCAAGGCCGGCCCGGGGAGCAAGGGCAACCGGGGGCTGCGGCGACAGATCCAGGAGTTCGTCGACTTCGGCCGGGGCAAGCCGCCGGGCCACTGGGACGGGCGGCTCATCTGGCAGCTCGCCGCCGCCAACAAGCTGGTCATCGCGTGGAAAGAGGTGCCGGTGGAACAGCTCGCCGCTGCCGAGGCCGGGTACCACGCCGCATTCGTCGAGGAATACGGCAGGCTGCCGTTCGCCAACCTGGTCCAGGCGCGCGTCAAAGGCGCCTAGCGGTCAAGGGCGCCTGACCGTCAGGGGAGCCCGACCAATCGCCGCCGGCTACACCCCGCCCCGGTACGTGAACCGCCCCGCCGCCAGCGTCGCCGCCACCGGCATCGCGGCAAACTCGCCGTCGGAGACGGCCAGCGGGTCGGCGTCGAGCACAACGACGTCGGCGGGGTCGCCGACGCTGATCCGGCGCCGCCCGCGCGACGATGCCGCCAGCGCCTCCCGCCGGGTGAGGGCCTGCTCCGGATGCCAGGGTTCCCGGCCGTCCTGCCCGGCGCGGGTGGTGGCGGCGGACATCGCCGTCCACGGTTCCAGCGGGGCCACCGGCGCGTCAGAACCCAGGGCCAGCGTCGCCCCGGCGTCGAGCAGGGACCGCAGCGGGAACGCCCGCTCCGTCCGCCCGGCCCAGTTGGAGTCCGCCGCGTCGCGGTCATCGAGTGCGTGAGCCGGCTGCACGCTGGCGGTGATGCCCAGTTCGCCGAACCGCGCAAAATCCTGACGCCGGACAAACTGGGCATGCTCAATCCGGCCGCGGACCCCGGCCGTCTCGAAGGCATTCAGCGCCACCTGGTTGGCGCCGTCGCCGATCGCGTGGACCGCCGGGACGAACCCGGCCGCGCGGGCCTTGACCAGCAGGCCCAGCAGCTCCGACTCGTTGACCGTGAGCAGGCCGCGGCCGCCGTGCGGGTACGGGTCCACGCAGTAGGCCGTGCGCGTGTTCAGGGAACCGTCGATCAGCACCTTCAGCGGCCCCACCCGCAGCAGTTCCCCGCCCCCCGGAACCGGCTGCCCGGTCCGCATCCCCTCGCCAATGGCCCGATCCAGGTCCTGCGGATAGACGCCGGCGTCCACCCTCAAGGAATCAAAGCCAGCGGTGATCCGCCGGAGCCAGGTGTCCCGGTTCCAGACCATCTCGAAGTCGACAATCCCCACAATTCCGCGGGCCGCGGCCGCCCTCCCGGCGTCGCGGACCATGGCGTCCACCGCCTTGTCGGGCAGGCGCCCCAGCTCCCGGGTCAGTTCAAAGGCCGGATCCTCGCGGAGCAGCCCGTCAGCGCCCACCGATACCCCGTAGCGGGCGGCCGCCGCACTGTTGAGCCACACACAGTGCAGATCATGGCTGATCAGCGCCGTCGGGACGCCTGCCGTCGCGCCGTCGAGCAGTTCAAGGCTGGGCGCGTCCGCCCACACTGCGTCGCGGAAGCCGACCCCCACCAGGGGACGGCCGCCGTCCGCCTCGCCGCCGGGGTCCGCCGGAGTGGAATTTCCCAGACGGGAACGCACGACGGCGGCCGCCTCGCGCGCCGACGTCGCGCCGGAGAGGTCGATCCGGCCGGCGGCCAGGGCCCACTGGGTCATGTGGACATGCTCATCCCACAGTCCGGGGATGACGCAGCGCCCGTCCAGGTCCACCACCCGTGAGCCGTCTGGAACCGAGGCCGCCGACCCCGATGGCACAATCTGCGCAACCCTGCCGTCTGTAATGAAAATGTCACAAAGCGTTTTTTCGCCCGGCTGACGGGCCGCAGCGAGAACAAGACCTGACGGGGCGGCGTGGGAGGCGGGTTTCGGCATAGGGACAAGGCTAGGGGCGCATCCGGGCGGCAGCAATCCGCACCACACTGGCCACTGCTCCCACACCGATCCCAGCCCGGCCGCGCGGTACGGCCCGCAAGGGACTTTCGCCCCCTTGCCCGCGGCGGGCGGTGCGGTCATTCTGGAGTTGGGGCGGTTCCTGCACGGCAATTGGGGGATGAACCGCTCGAAGCGAAGTATCGGTCTCGCTAGTACCTGGGGTGAGGAAATGGCAATTGCACTTTCCAGCTTGGGCAGGAAAGGCAGGAGACCGGCCATGATATGTACCGAATTCCCAACAGAATTGGATCATCCAGCAGCAGCGGTCGTCGGCGCCCGGAGCGCTGATGCCCTGTGAGCCCGCTGCGCCACCTCAACCACGCCAGCCGGGCCCGCGCCTACCACGCGCACCCCTCCCACGGCGATCCGCGGATCAAGGTCGTTATCCGGATCGACACCGCGGAGGAATCCGCGCGGGTGGAGGTGCGCGGCGTCGTCACAACCGCCAACATCCGCGCCCTTTACGTCGTCTGCCGCCGCGTCACGTCCAAACTCGCCGGCTACGAGCTCGTCGTGGACTTAGCCCATGCCCGGGTCACCGCCGCGGCTTTCGAGGAACTCCGAGAGCACGCCCGCCAGTCCATCGTCTCCTCCGGCATCGACACCTCGGTCACCCCGTGCCGCCTGCGGATCGTCGATCCGCCGGTCATCCTCCGAACCAAGGAGCTTGCGTGAAAGCACTCGTGTACGGCGGCCCGGGCCAGAAATCCTGGACGGACGTCCCTGATCCGACGATCCAGCATCCGTCGGACGTGATCGTCAAGGTGGACACCACCACCATCTGCGGCACGGACCTGCACATCCTCAAGGGCGACGTGCCCGCCGTGACCAAGGGCCGGATCCTCGGGCACGAGGGCGTCGGCACCATCACCGAGACCGGGTCCTCCGTGACCGGACTCAAGGTGGGAGACCGGGTCATCATTTCCTGCATCAAGTCCTGCGGACACTGCGCCAACTGCAAAACCGGCCTCTACTCGCACTGCATGGGCGAGGAGGGGCAAGCCGGAATCGGCTGGGTCTTCGGCCACCTGATCGACGGCACGCAGGCCGAATACGTCCGCGTCCCGTATGCGGAAAACTCGCTGCACCTGCTGCCGGCGGGCGTGAGCGATGAACAGGCCGTGATGCTCTCGGACATCCTGCCCACGGGGTTTGAAATCGGCGTGCAATACGGCCGGGTCAAGCCCGGGGACACCGTAGCCGTGATCGGCGCAGGCCCGGTAGGCCTTGCCGCCATCGCCACCGCGGGGCTCTACGGCGCGGCCACCATCATCGCCGTCGACCTTGACGCGAACCGGCTCGAAAAGTCCCGCGAGTTCGGCGCCACCGACGTTGTGCTCTCCGGCGACGCCGACTGGAAGGAGCAGGTGCTGGCCCTCACCGACGGGCAGGGAGTGGATGTGGCCATCGAGGCTGTCGGCATCCCGGCAACGTTCAGCATGTGCACGGACATCGTCCGGCCCGGTGGCAACGTGGCCAATGTGGGGGTGCACGGCAAGCCTGTGGAACTGCACGTGGAAAACCTCTGGATCCAGAACATCAACATCAGCATGGGCCTGGTCAATGCCAACACCACCCCGATGCTGCTGAAACTCGTGGCCCAGAAGAAGGTGCCGGCGGAGAAGTTCGCCACCCACCATTTCACCTTCGACCAGTTTCTGGATGCCTACGACACCTTTGCCCGTGCCGCTGAAACGAAAGCCTTGAAAGTGGTGATCACGGCATGAAGGCGCACGTCGTCTACGACTCGGCGTTTGGCAACACCAAGTCCGTGGCGGAGGCCGTCGCCGGCTCGCTCGGCGACCTCGATGCCACCCCCGTAGCCGTCAGCGACTTCCGTCCCGACGACCTGGCCGCGGGGGACCTGCTGGTCCTCGGCAGCCCCATCAACGGCTGGCGTCCGACGCCGAAAATCACCGAACTGCTCTCGACCCTGGGCGACGGCCACCTCAAAGGCGTCAAGGCGGCCGCTTTCGACACCCGCGTGCGGATGTTCATCCACGGCGACGCGGCGAAGAAGATGGCGCATGCGCTGCGGGACAGCGGCGCCGACATCATCTCCGAGCCCATGCCGTTCTACGTTCAGGGCAGCGAGGGGCCGTTGCGTCCCGGCGAAATCGAGAAGGCAGCACGATGGGGCAAGTCACTGCGGGAGGCGTTGGAACGGCCATGAAACCGGGCCGGATTGTCATGCTGGTGCTCGGCACGCTTGCCGCGTTGCTGGGCCTGGGACTCCTGGCCGGGGCCGGTTTCACCGGCTGGGCCAACTATCAACAGCGCGACGGCGGCTACTTCACCACCCCGTCGGAACGGTACTCGGCGGACTCCTACGCCCTGACCTCGCCGCGGCTGGACATCATGACCGACGCCAGGCCCGGCATCGACCCGGCCGTGATCCCCGGAAGCGTGATGCTCCGCGGCTCCACGGCGGACTCCGCGAAGCAGATCTTCATCGGCATCGCGCCACAGGCGGATGCGGCACGGTACCTGACCGACGTCAGGCACTCCGAGCTCACCGAGGTCCGCTTCTCGCCCTTCCGGGCCGAATACCGGGACGTAGCCGGCACCAAACCGCCGGCCCGGCCCGCCGACCAGACGTTCTGGACGGCGTCCGCCACCGGCGCCGGCAGCCAGGAACTCAAGTGGGACCTGCGCCCCGGGAACTGGGCCGTGGTGATCATGAATGCGGACGCGAGCACCCCGGTCTCCGTCGATCTCCGCGGCGGCGCGCGCTCGGACCTGCTCTGGCCGGTGTTCCTCGGGCTGCTGATCGGCGGCATTGTGCTGCTCGCCGTCGGCGTCCCGCTGATTGTGGCCGGGGCGGCCGGGCTGGGCCGCGGGCATCCGCCGCAGGGGCCGGGACAAGGGCCGCAGCCCGGGATTGCCTACGCGAATTCGGCGGTGCAGCCCTACGCCGGCGGCCAGCCGCCGGCGGGCAGCTACGTCTACCCGGCGCGCCTCAGCGGCTATCTTGACCCGAACCTTTCCCGCTGGCTGTGGCTGGTCAAGTGGTTCCTGGCCATTCCGCACTACATTGTGCTGTTCTTCCTGTGGTTCGCCTTCGTTATCACCACGATTGTGGCCGGGTTCGCGATCCTCTTCACCGGCCGCTACCCGCGCTCGCTGTTCAACTTCAATGTGGGGGTGATCCGCTGGAACTGGAGGGTCGCCTTCTATTCCTACTCGGCGATCGGCACGGACCAGTATCCGCCATTCACCCTCGCCCGCACCGGGTATCCCGCGGACTTCGACGTCGACTATCCCGAGAAGCTCTCCCACGGGCTGGTGCTGGTGAAGTCCTGGCTGCTGGCAATCCCGCAACTTCTGATCGTCGGAGTGCTGACCGGGACCATGCGCGGCTGGGGCGGCCGCGAAGGTTACTGGGACGACGGACGGTGGATCCAGCAGAACGCCGGCATCTCGCTGATCGGGCTCCTGGTGCTCATCGCCGGCGTCATCCTGCTCTTCACCGGCCAGTACTGGCGCGGCCTGTTTGACCTCCTGATGGGCCTGAACCGCTGGATCTACCGGGTCATCACCTACGTGGCCCTGATGCGCGACGAGTACCCGCCGTTCCATCTGGACATGGGTCCCAGCGACCCCGGTGACCTGCAGCCGCTGGCGCCCGCCGGGCCCCCAGCCGCCCCCGCGTACGGACAAGCAGCCCCCGCATACGGCCAAACCGCCCCTGCGTCGGGCCCGCCAGCCCCTGCGTCGGGCCCGCCGCAGCCGGGCCAGACGTCCCAGCCCCCGGGTTTTTACGGCATCGGCGGTCCCCCTGCGTCAGTTCCGCCGGAGGTCCGGGAAGGCCGCGGCGGCCCGGAGAGTCCCCCGCCACGCCCCTGACCCGGCCAGGCTGCCCGCCCCGCCCCTTGCCACCGGACCCCGGCGAGAACATAGTTGAGAGAATTCACCACTCCGGGGCGGGAGGCAGGGACAGATGCTGACTAACCAGGTGCCGGCCGGCGGCCTGCTGCAAGGCAAAACCGCACTGATCTACGGCGCCGGCGGCTCGATCGGGGGAGCGGTGTCACGCTCCTTCGCCGCCGAGGGAGCCACCGTCTATCTCGCTGGCCGTACCGAGTCCCGGCTGGAGAAAGTCGCCCGGGACATCAGGGACGACGGCGGACGGGCGGAAACCGCCGTCGTCGATGCGTTGGACGAGGAGCAGGTGGACGCCTTCGTGGATGCCGCGGCCAAGAAGGCTAGACGGATCGACATTTCGTTTAATGCAATTTCCTTCGGCGACATCCAGCAGCCGCTGATGGAAATCGACGTCAACGACTTCACCCAGCCGATCACCCTGGCCACGCGTACCCACTTCCTCACCACCCGGGCCGCTGCCGGCCACATGCTCAAGCAGAAGTCCGGCGTGGTGCTGATGTTCGGCGGGTCCGGCCCGCAGACCGTGGCCGGGCTCGGCGGGTTCAAGGTGGCCCTGGATGCGATGGAGGGGCTGAGGCGGCAGTGGGCGCTGGAGCTGGGAAGGTACGGCGTTCGGGTGGTCACCATGGTGAGCGGCGGCATCATCGAGACCATTCCCTGGCAGGTGGAGGGCCGGGAGGAGATCGTGGTGGAGATCGCCACGGCCGCGCATTTGAACCGCACGGCCACGCTGGCGGACGTCGGCAACGTGGCCAGCTTCATCGCCTCGGACAAGGCCGGCGCCATCACGGACGCCACCATCAACCTCTCCAGCGGCGCCATCGTGGACTACTGACCGGGATTCTCGCAGCCTCCGGCAATACCCACGAAACATTCAACAAGGGACAATGATTGCAAGGCGGCACCGCATGGGGCGTCTGCGAATTTCAGTCGGGAGGCGGGAGCCATGGTGATCAGCCAACTGCCGCATACACGATACAGGCGACACAGTTGGCCGGTTGCGGCGGGCGTGGTGGCCTGCCTGGCAGCTGCGGCGCTGGCCTGCTCGGCGCAGCCGGTGGTCACGGCTGCCCCGGCGGTCCGGGTGGTGGTTGTTGGCGATTCGCTGAGCACCGGGCATGGGACCTCGCCCCGCTACGCGTGGCCGGCCCTGATCCGGACGGACCCCCGCCTCGCCGGATTCCAGGTGGTCAATGCCGCAGAGAACGGCAGCGGCTACGTCAGGCCCGGCGACACCGACGGTACCTTCGGCAGCCAGGTGGACCATTTCGTCACCCGGGACACCGGCGTCGTGGTGTTCTTCGGCTCCGAGAACGACCTTGACTACGACCCGGCGGTCGTCGGCGCTGCGGCCTTTGCGGCCATCACCCACGCCGAAGCCGTGGCCCCCGCTGCGAAGATCATCGTGGTGGGGCCGCCGTCGTACTCGACCGACGCGGACCAGGGGCTCCTGGAGATCCGCGGGCAGCTCAAGTCCGCGGCTCAGGGGGCGGGCGCCGAATTTGTCGATCCGATTGCGGAGGGCTGGATCAGTGACGACGTCGAGGACCTGATCGGACCCGACGGCGACCACCCCACCGTCGCCGGGCAACGATACCTTCTGGAGCACATCGCCGCCGTCATCGAGCAGGCGGCGCAGCAACCCGTTGCGGAGCCAGGACGCGCTTCGGAGTGAGCGACGGCGAGGTAAGCGCCCCCGGGGTCGCTTTCCGGGCAAACTCCTAGGAAGCTCAGCTACCCTCGCCCCGTGCCACCTTTCGATGTCGTGATAAGTTCCTGGCAGATTGACTGGACCGCCGCGGCAGTCATTGTGTGCTTCGGCGTACTGTACGGTCTCGCACTTAAAGCTGCGGCGAACAAGGGCCGGAACTGGCCGCTGTGGCGGACCGGGGCGTTCTACGTCCTGGGTCTGGGCTCCCTCACAGTGCTTACATGCGGATTCCCGGGCGTGTATAGTGCCGAGCTCCGCTGGGCCTTCACCTTGAAAATCACGCTGATGCTGTTCGTCGTGCCGCTCCTGATCGGGTTGGGGAAACCCATCTCCCTAGCCCGCTCGGCACTCAGCGGCGGGGGGATAGCCCGGCTGGACGCCGTGCTGTCAAACCGGCTGGTCCGGTTCGTGAGCAACTCGCTGGCGGCGCCGTTGCTGGGGCTCGCCCTGTTCTCAACCTTTCTGACTCCGGCCTTCTACACGTTGCGCACGAACCCAGTGGCCGAGGCGCTCCTGACTCTTGGCATTCCCTTGCTTGGGCTGCTGATGGCGCTTCCCATCATCGAAGAGGCGGACTTCCATCGTTCCAGCGCTTTTATCACCCTGGAGTTTGTCTTCGTCTTCATTGAGCTGCTGATCGATGCGGTGCCCGGAATCCTGTTGCGCCTGAATGGACAGGTACTCGATCACGTTGCAACGCGACAGGCGGGGCCAGCCTGGTTTCCGGATGCCCTGCGCGACCAGCAACTCGCGGGGGACGTCTTATGGTTCATCTGTGAAATCGTGGACCTGCCGCTCATCATCCTGATGTTTATGCGGTTCTCCCGGACTGACAAACGCGAGGCGCGGGGCTTCGACCAGCTGACCGACAGCCAACTCGACGAACTGAACGCCGAGCACCTGAGACGCGGCCGCTAGCGCCTACTCCACGGTGACCTTGATCCGCTGCACCACGTTGTTGCCCATGCCCTGGTAGTTCCACACCGGCTCGAGCGGCTGGGTGGAGCCGCTCGCGTCTGTGGCCCGGCAGGACAGTTCGTGCTGACCCGGGTCTGCCACCCATGGCATCGACCAGGCGGACCACGCGAAGGGCGCCGCGGGGTGCTCCAGCTGGGCCGGGGACCATTGGCCATCGATCCCCACCTCCACCCGCTGGACCGCGCCGTGGCCGGACCAGGCCCGCCCGGTGAGCATCACGGGTCCGGGAGGCAGGAACCGCTGCCGGGTGAAGAAATCCGGAACCCCCGGCGGCACCATCAGTGAGCGGACCTTGATCCACGTGACCGGAGTGCCGGGGTCGTCCGCGTCCTGCTGGTAGCGGTAGGCGACGGACTGCTGGAAACCGTCGAAGGGCCTGGCGAGGACCTTGATCGAGGAGAGCCACTTGACGCTGGCCATGCCGTACCAGCCGGGGACCACGAGCCGCAGCGGGTAACCGTGCTGCGGCGGCAGCGCGGCGCCGTTCATCGCGTACGCCAGCACGACGTCGGGCCTCAGTGCCTCGCTGACCGGCAGGCTCCGGGCGTACTGCTGGCGCACCTCGCCCTGGATCCCGGCGTCGGCCCCGGTGAAGGCAACCTCGACGGCGTCCTCGTCCACACCGGCCTGGGTCAGCAGGTAGGCCAGGGGCACCCCGGTCCAGACCGCGGTGCCGACGCCTTCGAGCATCCAGGGCTGGCTCAGCGGCCGCGGCTTCAGCAGCGACCGGCCGTTGCCGGCGCACTCCAAGGTGACCGGGACACTGATGCTCGGCGCCCGGCGCAAGGCCCGGAGGTTCAGTTCCAGCGACCGCTGCACGGCCCCGCCGATCCGCAGGTGCCAGCTCTCACCGTCGATCGCCGGGATGTCGAAGTGGTCCAGCAGATAGTGCAGGCCGGGCGGAGTCACGTCGTTCCTGAGGGCCTCGAGCGGCATCGAATGGTTCCTGAGGGCGAGCTGGAGCTCCTCGGCCGTGAGCGGTCCGTGGCTGGGTTCACCGGGGTGCGCTGCCAGCGTCTGCGCCTGCCGGCGCCGGGCCATAACGGGGGAGGTGTGCTTGGACATTTGCTTGGGCATGGGACTGCGATTCTGTTCCGGACCAGCCCGGCTGTGCACCGGCGCCAGGTGCTTTCAGGTCTACGCCGCGGTCCCTGCCCCGTCAATACCGGGCCCGCGCCCCGGCCGGGGCAAACGTGTCTACAGGGTATGCGCCTCGGCCAGGAAATCAGCCAGTCCCAGCGGTTCCTGCCCGGTCAGTTCGTGCACGGCCGACGTCGGCCCCGCCAGTTCGCCGACGGCAATGGCGGTGTAGGTGCTGACCCAGGCGTCCACCTGCCAGGGCGGCGCCCCATAGGATTTCCGGGAGGCGTACGCCTCGTCCCGAGTCTCGTTGTGGTAGCTGATGGTGCGTCCGGTGCCGGCGGTCAGCAGCTCCGCGGCGGTCGCCAAGGAAAGGTTTTCCGGCCCGGTCAGGTCGTAGCTCCGGCCCACGTGCAGCGCGGGATCGCGCAGCACCGTCAGGGCGGAGCGGGCGATATCCGCCCGGGCGACAGCCGCCATCAGGCCGTCCCCGGCCGGGCCGCGGATCACCCCGTCCTCGCCGGCCAGCAGCGGCAGGAAGTCCAGATAGAAGTTGTTCCGCAGGATCGTGTAGTCCATGCCGGACGCCTTGATCCGTTCCTCGGTGGCGTAGTGGTCCCGCCCCAGCGTGAAGGTGCAGTCGGGTCCGGCCCCGAAAAAGGAGGTGTACACGATGTGCCGCACGCCTGCCTCGGCCGCCGCGTCGACAAAGGTGTAGTGCTGCTGCAGCCGGTCCTCGGCCTCGGCCGCGGAAACCATAAACAGGGTCTTCACGCCGGCCAAGGCTGACCTCGCCTGCGCCGCGTCGGCGTAGCTGGCGACCGCCGGCACGGCGCCCTCAAGGTCTGGGGCGCGGGAGGCGTCGCGGACCAGAAGCCGCTGGGGGCTGCCAGCCGCCGCGAGCAGCCGGGCCACCTGTCCGCCGAGCTGGCCCGTGGAGCCGGTGACGGCGAGGTCCGGAAGCGTCCCCACGGCTCAGGCCTCGCGGGAGGCGGGCGACTTGGTCTGGGCCGGGTCGCGCTCGGCGAGCGACCCGATGGCGGCGTCGATCTTGTCCATGATGACCGGGTCCAGTTTCACCCCGGCTGCGGCCACGTTTCCGGCAATCTGTTCCGGACGGGACGCGCCCATGATCGCCGAGGCCACGTTCTTGTTCTGCAGCACCCAGGCGATGCTCAGCTGGGCCATGGTCAGCCCGGCCTCCTCGGCGATCGGCTTGAGCTGCTGAACTCCGGTGAGGACCTCGTCGGACATCCAGCGCTCGATCATCCGGGCGCCGCCCTTGGCATCGGTGGCGCGGCTGCCCTCGGGAGCGGGCTTGCCCGGGTGGTACTTGCCGCTGAGCACGCCCTGGGCCATGGGGGACCAGACAATCTGGGACAGGCCGAGCTCCTCGGAGGTCGGGACCACCTCGGCCTCGATCACCCGCCACAGCATGGAGTACTGCGGCTGGTTGGAGATCAGCTGGAAACCAAGGTCCTTGGCGAGGGCGTGGCCGTCGCGGATCTGGCTGGCCGTCCACTCGCTGACGCCGATGTACAGCGCCTTGCCCTGGCGGACGATGTCGGCGAAGGCCTGCATGGTCTCTTCCAGCGGCGTCTCGTAGTCGTAACGGTGCGCCTGGTAGAGGTCCACGTAGTCGGTCTGCAGCCGGGTCAGGGAGCCGTTGATGGATTCCATGATGTGCTTGCGGGAGAGCCCGAGGTCGTTATGGCCCTTGGGGCCGGTGGGGCCGAAGACCTTGGTGAAGATCTCGAGCGATTCGCGCCGTTCGTCCTTCAGGGCCTCGCCGAGGACCGTCTCCGCCGCCGTGTTGGCGTAGACATCCGCCGTGTCGAAGGTGCTGATCCCGGCGTCGAGCGCTGCCCGCACGCACTGGGTGGCGACGTCGTTCTCCACCTGCGACCCGTGCGTGAGCCAGTTGCCGAAGGTGATTTCCGAAATCTTGAAGCCGCTGTGCCCGAGGTATCTGAATTCCATGGGTTCCAACGTAGCCCAGATGACCGCTGGGGGTAAGGGCTCAGCTGGCCTTGCGTTGCTGGTCCAGTCGCTGGGCTGCCTGCGGTCGCTGGTGCTTGAGAGCGGTCAGCGATCCGGTGTCCAGCACCGGGCTCGCGGCCGGCAGCGGGGGCTTCGTGAAAGCCCGCGGCGCCGCAGTGAGGGCGCCGTTGCGGTCCGTCGCGGACTCGATCAGCGGTCCGACCTCCTTGATCTCGCGCACCGGAGCCTGCGGGCTGGGCAGTTCGCGGACCGAAACCTTGACCTCCGGCGCGGCTTCCGCCCTGGCCCGGGCGGTGGCGCGGGCATCGGCGCGGGCGACGGCGGCGGTCCACTCGGGGGACAGCTGCGGTTCCTTGCGGGCAGGCTTGGGGGTGCGGGCCGGCCTGGCAGGGCGGGCGGCTTTCGCGGGGCGGACCACATTCGGGGCGGCGACAGGCTTCGCGGCGGCCGCTTCAGGAGCGGCCCGCCGGCCGCGCAGGAGGGCGGTGACGCCCGCGGCCAGCAGCCGTCCGAGTCCGGCCAGCAGCAGGGTGATGACAAAGGCGAGGAAGACGCCGAGGAACATAACCAGGGCTACCCCGAGGGTGCCGAAGAACGTCAGGTGCATGGCGATCGTCGTCGGGTCTTCCACTTCGCCTCTCCTCTTCCAGCCTGCAGTGAGGTCCGTGCCGTCATGGTCGCGCCGGGCTACGGCCCCTGTTAACCATACGGACAATCTCGGACTGACACGCGGGCAAAGCGGCAGGGCCGGCAGGATGTGTCCAAGCCGATACCTTCGGCCGGCGTCTATAGTCGGAAGCAGCCCATGCCGGAGGTCTCCGGCCAGCCGGAAGGACCCTTTTTGACGTCACGCCAGGGACATTGCCCGTGCCTCTCCGGTGAGCAGTACGAAGACTGCTGCGGCCGGTACCACCGCGGTGAAGCGGCGGCACCGACCGCGGAGCAGCTTATGCGCTCCCGCTACAGCGCCTTTGTGGTGCTCGACGCCGATTACCTGCTGCGCACCTGGCATCCGGACACCCGGCCCGCCGCTCTGGAGCTGGATCCGGCCATGCAGTGGCGGCGCCTGGACATCGTCTCCGGAAGCCGCGGCGGCCCGCTGGACACGGAAGGCACCGTCGAGTTCAAGGCCTACTTCCGGCACGACGGCGAAGCCGGCGTCCACCACGAAATCAGCCGGTTCCGGCGCGAGGAACGCCGCTGGTACTACGTCGACGCTCTCACGCTTGCTTAGCGCTCTTCGACGGTCTCCACCGGCGTAAAGCCCGCGCGGTCCACCTTGCGGTGGAATCGCATGCCGGCCAGGCCGCCGAGCATGGCGCCGATCAGGGCAACCACCGCGACGACAACCGCGGCGACAATGCTGGTGGTGGTGAGGTCACCCTCGTTGACGGGGATGCGGGGGAAGCTGTTCAGGTTGGCCAGGACGTTGTACTGCTGGCCGGCGGTCAGGGCCAGGACGGCCACGATGATCGCCGCAATCAGTGCCCAGATCCACACCATCAGGCCCTGCCGGGCGCCGTTGAAGCGGGCCATCCGGCCGGCCACGTAGCCGCCGCAGTAGTAGGACACGAACAGGACCACGAGGAGGGTGATGATGCCGACGATCCCGACGCTTTGGTTGCGCGAGGCCTGGTTGACGGCGTCGTTGACGTTCGTGTTGGTGGCGAGGCCGACGGCGGTGCCGGCGGCGGCGACCAGCGCGGTCAGCAGCACGGCCATGCCGGTGGCGGCGAGCCAGCCGAAGAATGCGGACCCAATCTTGATACCGCCGAACTGCTCCTTCTCGCGGGCCACCACCGTCTCGCGGGTGGGCACCTCTTCCACAACCACGTCGTGGTGGCGGTCGTGGTCGTCGCGGGTCCCGTGGATCACCCGGTTGTCACGGCCGGCTGCAGCGCCGGCAGTGGAGCCTGCGGCGGCGCCGGCCAGCGGCGCAGCGGGGAAGGCGCGGGTGTCGTTGGTCCGCTCGGCGCGGTCCTCGGCGCGGCGTTCCGCCCGGCTCTCGGCACGCTCGTCCGCCCGGCCCTCCGCCCGGTCCGCGGCCAGGCTCTCGGACCGGTCTTCGGTGCGGGCTTCGGTGCGGGATGCTTCGGCGCGGCGCTCGGCGCGCTCGTCGGCCACAACGGGGCCTTCCGCGGTCACGCCGTCCTGGCGCGCGTCGTGGATTCGGGCCTCTCGGTCCAGGGTTCCGTTTTCCTCGCGTGCGCGGCGGGGAGTGCGGTCTTCGGGGCCTGCTGTGCTGCTCATGATGGCTGCTCGCTTTCATTGATTGACCCGTACTCATTGTTTGAGCCGGGCACGGCAATGCTTCGACCGTCATCAGGTCTTGGCACCACCTAACCACGGCACCGCATCAATAGCAAGGATGCTTACTATCTAGCCGGCGGCCCCGCAGCGCAGGCATCGACGCACGTCAGCGGTACTTTCGGTGCAGGTTCTCCTTCACCGAGGCGCGCGGGCCGGCGTCCGCAATCCACGGCCCGGTCCCCTCGGACTGGTCCAGCACCCCGGCCTCAAGCCACTCGTAGTCGCCGGCGAGCACCGCGCGCGTCAGGGTGCGGTCGCCGTCGTCGGTGTTGCGCCAGAGCTGGTCGAAATACTCCTCGATCCGGACCCGGGCCTGCTCGCAGTAGGCGTCGGCGAGTTCATAGGCGGAGCCGCCCCGTTCCGGGGCGGTCCGCAGCAGCATTTCCGCCCGCGAGCAGCACGCCGCCATCGCGAACAGCTCGGCGCCGATGTCCACGATCCGGCCCAGGAAGGCCTGCTTGTGCTCCAGCTTCGCCTGCCAGCGGCCCATGCCGTAGAAGGTCTGCCGCGCCAGCCGCCGCGATGCCCGCTCCACAAAGCGCAGGTGCCTCGCGAGCCGGCCGAAATCGCCGTAGGAGCGCGGATCCATGCCGGTGCCGGCCACCAGCTTCGGCAGCCAGCGCGCGTAGAAGCCGGAGGCGCCGACAGCGGCCTTCGCCTTCTCGGACAGGCTGGCATCCTCCGAGGCGAGGGCGCCGGCGGCGGCCAGGTGGGCGTCCACGGCCTCACGCGCGATCAGGAGCCGCATGATTTCCGAGGAACCCTCGAAGATCCGGTTGATTCGCAGGTCCCGGAGCTGCTGCTCGGCCGGGACCGCGCGCTCCCCGCGGGCCTCGAGGGAGTCGGCCGTTTCAAAGCCACGGCCGCCGCGGATCTGTACGAGTTCGTCGGCGATCCGGCAGCTGATCTCGGTGGACCAGAGCTTCGCGAGGGCTGCTTCGATCCGGACGTCCTTTTGGCCGGCGTCGGCCAGCTCGGCGGAGAGCTCGAACACGGCGTCCAGGGCAAAGGCACTCGCGGCAATGAAAGCGATTTTTTTGCCCACCGCCTCGTGCTGGCCCACCGGGCGGCCCCACTGGGTGCGGGCGTTGGACCATTCGCGGGCGATCTTCAGGCTCCAGCGGCCGGACGCCACGCAGAGCGCGGGAATGGAGAGCCGGCCGGTGTTCAGCGTGGTGAGCGCGATTTTCAGGCCCTGGCCCTCGCGGCCCAGCCGGTTGGCGGCCGGCACCCGGACCTGGTGGAAGCGGGTGACGCCGTTTTCGATGCCACGCAGGCCCATAAAGGCGTTGCGGTTCTCCACCGTGATGCCGGGGGAGTCCATCTCCACCACAAAGGCGCTGATGCCGCCCTTGTGTTCGGTGCCGTCCGCGCCGATGTGCGCGGGGACCAGTGCCATCACCACCACAAGTTCGGCGATCACGCCGTTGGTGGTCCACAGCTTCACGCCGTCCAGTACGTACGACGACCCGTCCTCCGACGGTACGGCGGTGCTGCCCATCCGGGCCGGGTCGCTGCCGACGTCGGGCTCGGTGAGCAGGAACGCGGTCACGGCGCCGGCAGCGCAGCGCGGCAGGTACTCCCGCTTCTGCTCGGGTGTGCCGAACACCTTCACCGGCTCCGGAACGCCGATCGACTGGTGCGCGGAGAGGAGGGCCCCGAGGCTGGGGTGCACCGATCCAAGCAGGGCCAGTGCGCGGCCGTAGTACACGAGCGACAGGCCGAGGCCGCCGTAGTCGCGGGGGATCTTCATGCCGAAGACGCCGAGGCCGGCCAGCCCGGACAGGTATTCGTCGGGGATCCTCGCGTCGCGCTCGATCCGGCGCCCGGACATGGTGCGGCAGTATGCGGTCAGGCGCGCCATAAACGCTTCGCCGCGTTCGACGTCGTCCGCGGGCGCCTGCGGCCAGGGGTGGACGAGGCTGAGGTCGAAGCTGCCCAGGTACAGGCCCTTGGCAAAGCTGGGCCGGTCCCAGCTGGTATCGCGGGCGGCCTCGGCGACGGCGCGGGCGTCGGCGGCGGTCGCCTCGGGCCCGATCTTCTGCGCGGCCACCGGCACCTCGGCGGCGGGGCTGTCGGCGGCGGGATCTTCGGTGGCTGGGTTATCGACGGCGGAGCTCACGGGGCATCTCCTCTAACCGGGTTGGCCGGCTCGAGCCCTGGATCCGCCGCGGGTGGTGGACCCTTCAGCTGTCCCGCAATACTACCCGCGGGTAGGTGCCGGTACTAGGGGAGGACTGCCCTATCAGGTCGCCGGGGAAATCGCCCGGGAGCTCCACGGCGCCGGCGTGGTGGACCAGCCGGTCCCAGGCGTGGTTGATGCCGTGGACAGCGCCGAGCAGGAGGCTGGCGGCAATGAACCAGCCCAGCCGGCCGACGCCCAGCAGGGCCAGCGCTACGAACGCCGCCGTCGTGATGAAGAATGTCAGGAGGAGGGCGAACACCAGGGTCCCAAAGAACACCATGGTGGCGGTTTCCACCGCGCTGAGATCGAACTGCATTCTTCCTCCTGCACCGTCGCTTCGGCTGAATCAGTAGCCCGAGCGTAGGGCGCCGGAAGGGGGCCCAGCCAGAGTTGCGGGCCGCGTCGGAGGGTCTTGATACGGGATCGAAATGCTACCCGGGCGTAGGTCACGGAGAGGTCGCGGAAACCTCACCAGCAACAGGGGTAACAGACGGCGCCGGTGTTGGCGGCGCCCTCGTTGGACCCGGGGACGTCAGTCGTCCGTCTCGGGAGCGCCCTGCGCCAGGACCTGGAAGTCCGCCCCGAGCTGGACTTCCACCGTCCGGCCGTCGTCGAGGCGCACCTTCACCTCGTACGCGGTGCTGCCGTCGTTTTCCCGCTCCACTTCCGTGACGCTGCCCTGCCCGACCCTGGCCACGGCCGCGCTCGCGGCCTGGTCCCGGTCCCCGCCGGTGAGGGGTGCCAGGCCGGCGTCGTCCGCGTCGGAATCGTGCGAATCGTCGTCCGGCTGCGGCGCGATGCTCACGCCGGGTACCGGGTTGCCGGGACCCAGCAGGCCGTCCGCCGCGACGGCCACCGTGGCGCCGCCCAGGACTACCGCCGTCGTCGCCGCTCCTATGATCCATGCAGTCTTGGTCAGCATGACGGTCTCCTCCCACGTGGTACTCCCAGTGTGCTCCCGCGGCGCCGCAGGTTCAACGGTTTTTCCCCGGACCCTGCGTTAACCTAGGAGCTGGCAGTTTTTCTTTGATCCGCTGCCCGACCCCACTCCCCGGCAGCGATTGGAGAACTGCGTGTCCCGTTCCGCCGTGTCCTCCGCCGACGCCATCAGTGCCCGGCTCCGGGACCTTGAACTGCTCACCAAGGGGCCTGCGTGGGCGCTAACCCGCTCGGCGCCGTGGGTGATCGCCGTGCTGCAGGCATCCTTCACCCGCACCCGGCCGCAGCTTCCGCTGGAACAGTTCCACGCCGACGTCGACGCCTTCCTTGAGCAGCTCCGCCGCCAGGACCCGGGGCTGGGTGGCTCCGCCAACGGCAAGGGGTTCGGCGACGAGTGGACCCGCAAGAACTTCCTGACCCGGCGCAACCAGTCCGGCCAGATCGTCTACGAGGTCACCGAGCCCGCGGCCCGCGTCCTCGCGTTCCTGGACAGCCTCTCCAGCGAACGCTCCACGCTGAACGGTTCCCGGCTCGGCACACTGCTGGGCGACGTCGAAAAGCTCGCCAACGAGACCAACCCGGACCAGAGCGCCCGGCTCGAGTCCCTCGAGGAGGAGATCGGCGAACGCCGCCAGCTGATCCAGGAGATCAGCTCCGGCGAGTTCGACGGGCTGCTCGACGACGAGGAGGCCGTGGAGGCCGCCGGCAACATCCTGGACCTCGCCGCGAGCCTGCCTGCGGATTACAAGAAGATGCGTGACCGGATCGAGGAGCTGGTGGGCGAGCTCCGCAACCAGATCATCGAGGAGTCCGTGAGCAAGGGCGCCACCATGGCGCAGGTGCTGGAGGCGGACAAGCGGCTGCGGCAGAGCCCGGAAGGCAGGACGTTCCGGTCCTTCACCGCGTTCCTGGAGGACCCGCAGCAGCAGCTCCGCTTCCGTTCCGCGATCGGCGAAGTGCTCAGCCGGCAGTTCGCCGACGAGCTCAGCCAGGACGAACGCGAGACGCTGAAGAACCTCGTGGCCGAACTGCGCACCCAGCACAGCCAGATCCAGCGGATCTACGGCAAGCTCAGCGAAAGCCTCAACACCTACGTCCAGAGCGACGACTACCGCCAGTCCGTCCGGCTCCGCAAGGTCCTGCGGGAGGCCGAGCAGGCCATCCGTTCGCTGCCCTACGAACGGGAACGGCCCGGCCTGGTCCGCGGCCCCGTGCTCTTTAACGCCGGCTTCGAGTCCCTGGCCATGGTGAAGCTCTTCGACCCCGACGAGTTCGCCGCGCCGCCGAAGCTGGCAGACCCGATCGCGTTCAGCGACTCGGACCGGGTGCGCTCGCCGCGGACCGGCAAGGCCAGCCCCGAGGCCATCCGCACCGCCGCCGCCGGGGCGTCCACGCTCACCGAGGCCTGGGAACAGCTCCCGGAGACCGAACGCCACATCAACTCCATCCGCGCGCTGCTCTCGCACGCGCTGCACCAGGGCGCCGGCTTCGACCGTGGTGCCTGGGCGCCGCTGGACTTCGAACAGATCGACGGCTCCACGCGCACCGCGTACCTGCCCGTCGTCACGCTCAAAAAGGATTGACAATGACCGAAGAGACCACGACGGCGGCAGCGGAACCGGAGCACGTCCACGCTGCCCCCTTCACCGTCACCCCGCGCGACACCTTCGTCGACGGCGCAGCCCTCTTCCCGGGGGACACCGGCGTGCTCCCGATGAAGGTCCGCCAAGCCCTCGTCAAGCTCCTCAAGGGTCCGTACATCGACGGCGGCCGGGACGAAAAACTCTGGACCACC
Organism: Pseudarthrobacter sp. B907; assembly: GCF_040137805.1. Taxonomy (NCBI): domain Bacteria; kingdom Bacillati; phylum Actinomycetota; class Actinomycetes; order Micrococcales; family Micrococcaceae; genus Pseudarthrobacter; species Pseudarthrobacter sp. B907. Next base: position 200,459 of record NZ_JBEEQE010000006.1, read on the forward strand.
TTGCTGGACAACCAGCTGATCCTGCGCAGCCGCCTTTCCGAACTCTTCCTGACCCTGCAGCTGGACCACGACCGCAAGGTGGCCGTGCTGCGCCCGGTGGACCCCGAAGCGATCGGCGGCAGCACCCGCTCCAGCATCCTGCGCCAGCAGCGCGCCCTGAGCCGCGTGGAAACCATCGTGCTGCTGCGCCTGCGCCTGCTCCTGGACCGCCACGTCACCGCCCAGACCGACCCCACCATCACGCGCGAGGAAATCGCGGACCTTGTGGCCCACTACCAGCCCGCCGGCCAGCAGGACGCCCTCCGCGATTCCGACGTCGTCACCCGCGCCATCACCAAACTCCTGGCCCGCCAGCTCCTCCTCACGACTGGCCTGGACGAGGTCTACACCATCTCCAACGCCCTCCCGCTGGCCCTCCCCTTCGAAAACATCGGCGACATCCCGGCCCAAATCGAATCCCTCATAGCCGCCTCCACCGACCCCGCCGGCACCGAACCCCTCCTCGACCTCGACACGGCAGCTCAGGTGGAAGAGGACTCGGACGACGACGGCGATGCCGCCCCCGCCCCTTCGCCGGGCGGCTCCGCTGCAAGCAGCGAGCCGCCCGGCTCCGACAGGCCCGATGCCACTCCCTGGGCGGCATCGCCGCCGTCGCTCCTGAACCCGAACGACAGCGGTGACGCCGGGGACATGCGGCAGCATGCGTCTAAGCGAGGAACGAGCGAGCATGCAGAGCATGTCGCCGGTGGCATCGCGATAGGTGACCCCAACAAAGAAACCGAGGCAGCCGAATGAGCATCGCAACCATGCTGCCGCTGGGCGAGCTCACCAACCCCGGCCAGATGCGCCTCGCCCTCGTCCAGGTCGTCAACTGGGGCACGTTCCATGGCGCCCACACGATGCACGTGGACCGCAACGGCACCCTGCTGACCGGCAATTCCGGCGTCGGCAAGTCCACGCTGTTCGACGCGATGCTCCGGGTTTTCGACGCCCGTCCGCGGTCCAACGAGGCCGCGGCGCAGCGCGCCGGCGGTGCGGTGGAGGACAAGCGGACCACGTTCACGTACATGCGCGGCAAGGTGGGGGACAAGGCCGTCGGCGAGGGCTCGGCCAGCGCCTTCCAGCGGCCCGGGGCGACCTGGTCCGCCGTCGCGCTGACCTTCGACAACGCCGCCGGAACCCGCGTGACCATCTCCGCGCTCTTTGACCTGCCCAAGAACGGCACCGAATCAAGCGTCGGCCGGTACTACCTGATCGACAACAAACCGCTGGACCTGGCCGCGGTCGAGGGCATCGCGGAGAAACGCTTTACCAAGTCGGCGCTGGATGCGATCTTCCCGGACGCCCAGATCTTCGACGTGCACAAGGCCTTCGCGGAACGGTTCCGGCGCCTGCTCGGCATCAACTCGGACCAGGCCCTGCCGCTGTTGCGCGTCATCCAGGCCGGCAAGGGCCTCGGCGGCAGCGTCAACACCTTCTTCCGCGACCAGGTCCTGGACGCGCCCGCCACGCTGGCCGCCGCGGACGACGTCGTCGAGGAGTTCAGCAACCTGATGTCCATCCGGCAGCGGCTCGAGGACGTCCGGCAGCAGCGCGACCAGCTGGCACCCGTCCCAGGGCTGAACAAGGAATACGCCCAGTCCCTGCTCGACGCGAACCGGCTCCGGGACCTCGCGGGCGAGGAATTCGAGGCCTACAAGCAGCAGCTGGCCGTCACCGTGCACGAGAAAACGCTGGAGCGCTTCAAGGCGCTGGCCCAGGCGAAAGCCAAGGAACTCGGCGCCGAACGCGGCGTCCGGGATTCCCTGGCCAAGGAACTCCGCCAGCTCGAGGCGGACTACAACAACCAGGGCGGCAACGCGATCTCCGCGATCGAGCAGTCGCTGGAAAACGCCCGGGTGGGCCTCAAACTCCGCCAACAGGTCGAGGAATCCGCCCGCAAGGCCCTGACCGACGCCGGACTGGAGCTCCAGTGGACCGCCGCCGGCTGGGAGCAGGCGCACGAACATGCGGCCGCCCGCTCGGCCGAGCTCAAGGATGACTCGGAAGCGCTCAAGGAACTCCGCTTCGAGGCATTTGACGGCCACGCGACCAGGAAACGGGAGCTCGCCGCAGCCCAGCAGGAACTCGTCTCGCTCAAGACGCGCAAGTCGCTGCTGCCGCCGTCGAGCATCGAAAACCGCAGCGCCATTGCGGCGACCACCGGCGTCCCGGAGGAGCAGATGCCGTTCGGCGGCGAACTGATCGACCTCGCGGAGGGCCAGGAGCAGTGGCGGCCGGCCGCCGAGCGCGCGCTGCGCAGCCTTGCCACCACACTGCTGGTCCCCGGCGAGCACTTCGCCGCCGTCACCCGCTACCTGAACGACCATCCCGTCCGCGGCGCCCTGCGCGCCGTCGACGTCTCCAAGCCGCTGGCCGGCGGGGCCCTGGCCGTGGAGGACGCGGCCGACGGCGACCTGCTGACCAAGCTGGACATCCTCACCGCCGGTCCGGCCGCCGAGGCGGGCGAGTGGATCCGCGAGCGGATCGCCCTGGACTTCGCCTACCCCTGCGTGGAGGACCCGGACGAGCTGGCCCGGCTGGACAAGGGCCTGAGCCTGGGCGGCGTGGTCAAACGCAACCGCCACACTGTGGAAAAGGACGACCGCTTCACCTCACGGCAGGACTACGTCCTCGGCTTCGACAACGCCGCCAAGCTTGAACTCGTCGCCGCGCAGGTGGAGGACCTCCAGCAGGAACTCGCCAAGGCCGCCGAACTGGCCCAGAGCCGGGAAGAGTCGCACCAGGGCATGACCCGGCAGCTTGAGGCGCTGCGCCGCGTGGCGGAGGACCACCGACCCTGGGAGCAGGTCTCGGCCGCGGTGGCCGCGGACGAGCTCGGGCGGATCGAGCAGCGGCTGAAGGATGCCCTCGCCGCGCAGGCGGACCTGGAACCGCTGCGCGCCAACATCGAGGTTGCCCGGCACAAACACCAGTCCAGCACCGAGGCCGCCGCTGTGCTCCAGAGTGAATACAAGGCCCTCGACTCGCAGCTGACCACGGCGGACTCGCTGCTCGACGCCGCGCGGGCGCGGCTGGAGCAGTCGCCGCCGTCGGAGGCCACCGCCGTCGCGCTGGAACCGTACTTCGCGGACTTCGGCGAGGTCCTGGAGATGCACGAACTGGACAACCTCGCCAACCAGGTTCGGACCCGGCTGCTGGCCGAACTGCACGCGGCCGAGTCGCGGGGGCAGGCCACCTCGGAGCGGCTCACCCGGATCTTCGAGGGCTTCGTCCGCGAATGGGGCACGGCCATCTCGGCCGACCACGGCACGTCGATCGGCGCCGCGGGCGAGTTCGAATCCCGTTACCACGCGATCGTCAGCGACGGCCTGCCTGCGCAGGAGGCCGAGTTCCGGCAGTTCTTCAACCAGCGCACGCACGAATCCTTTTCCACGCTGCTGCACCTGCTGGACGAGGAACGCCGCTCCATCACCAGCCGCATCCTGCCGCTGAACGGGATTCTCTCCGAGGTGAACTTCCACGAGGGCAGCTTCCTGGAACTCGACATCAAGCAGACACTGCCCGCCACCGCCAAGCAGTTCAAGGACGCCATCCAGAACGCGCTCAAGGTCCGGCACACCCGGCCCGGGAAAGCCGCAGCGCCGACCACCGGCACGGACCCGGACGACGACGCCGAGCTCACCACCCGTTACAAATCGCTCGAAACGCTCGTGAAGCGCCTCGGCTCGCAGACGCCCGAGGACCGGCGCTGGCGTGCCGAGGTGCTGGACGTCCGCGGACACCTGTTCATCCAGTGCAAGGAGCACCGCGAGGTGCAGGCGCCGGCCTCCAAGGCAGCGAAGCGCGGCGGCAAACGGACCGAGGTGTTTATGCACGCGGACACCGGCTCGATGTCCGGCGGCGAGCGGCAACGCTTCACCGCCTTCATCATGGCCGCGGCGCTGAGCTACCAACTGGGCATCGCCGAGCAGGGCTTCACCACCTACGGCACGGTGATGATGGACGAGGCCTTTGTGCTCGCCTCGGAGGAATTCGCCGGCGCCGGAATCAAGGCGCTGCACGAATTCGGCTTTCAGCTGCTTCTGGCCGCGCCGGAAAACGTGATCGACCTGTCGAGGCACCTCGGCTCGGTCACCGAGATCCTGCGGGACAAGCGCACCAACCGCTCCGGCGTCCTCACGGCCCCGGTGATCGCCCCGGGCCCCGGCTCCGGCGGGAGCTGGCGGTCCGAGGCGAACCCGGTGGACATCGTCCTGCGCTGATTCCTGACCCCGCGTTGCTGGTGCCCGGCGCTACTGTCCCCGCACGCGCTCCAGGAACTGGACCGTGCGCGCCGCCAGGCCGTCGATCTGCCGCAGCACGACGGCAGCGGGGTCCGGGTTGATCTCGTTCACCGGAGGCGCCACCCGGACGTTGCCGCAGCACCCGAAGTCGGCGCAGATCAGGGTGCCCACGGTGTTGCCGTTGCGGCCGGATTGTCCGGCCCGCTTGGCGACCCAGAGCACGACGTCGTCCTTGGAGAAAAGGTCGCGGCAGAGCTCGCACAGGACTGCACGGTTCTTCTTGGCCCCGCCTTCCGGGGCGCGGAGCATGATTCCGGTGGGGCCGGTCTGGCCGGGCAGTACCAGGTAGCCGCGCAGCGGCATTTTCCCGTCCCGCCACCCGAGGAAGTCGAGGCGCTCCCAGTCCAGGGAATCGAAGTTCTTGGGCAAATTGAGTTTGGCGGCTTCTGACCGGCTTGCGTTGATAAAGGAGGAGCGGATCTGCTGGGCAGTGATTTTTTGCACGGGGGTGACTTTCGGAATCGGTTGGTCCGGCCCGACGGCTGATTAGCGCGCCGGGGCGGAAATAGGCAGGGCTCTGCCAGCCTGTGACTCCGGGTGAAATCGGGTGCTACCGCGGGATCAGGCCGCGGCGGTACCCGAGGGTCCGGGAAGGGCCGGCGACTGTGCGGCCGCGGTGCAGGCCAGAGCGGCCACCCCGCTAACCGCGGCAACAGTCATCTTGGCGATGCCCATGCTCACTCCCCATCAAAAAAATTCCAGGGCCGGTTCCGATTCGCCGGCCGCGCCCATCCTTGCAAACGTCCATGACGCGTGTCTAGTTTTCATGCCGTCGTCGGGACGCGCTCCAGCCGAAATAATTACGGTACCCAAACCTTTCGTAATTATGCGAAAGATAGGCTAGCCTTACTTAGGTTTGCATCACTTACCTAAGGAGTTCCGTGGCTTCCGCCGACTTCCCGCGCCCCTCCGGCCGCACCGCCCGCCGCCCCCGACCCCAGACCGCCGTACGGGCCGCCGCGCTCATTGCCGCCCTGGGCCTCGGCCTGACCGCGTGCTCCACCGGCCCGGCGTCGTCGACGGCGGCTGCCCCCGCCCCGGCCGCCGGCTCGGCGTTCCCGGTGACCATCAAGCACGTCTTCGGCGAGACGACCATCAAAAACCAGCCGCAGCGGGTCGTGACGGTTTCGTGGGTCAACGACGACGTCTCCCTCGCTCTCGGCGTGGTCCCGGCAGGAATGCCCAAGAACGAGTGGGGCGGCAACGCCAAGGGGTCCACGCCCTGGAAGGACGCAGCGCTGGACAAACTCGGCGCCGGGTTCGGATCGGGGAAGGCCCCGGCGCAGTACTCCGAGGCGGACGGCATCAACTTCACCGAGATCGCCAAGTTCAACCCGGACGTCATTCTCGGCGCCTACTCGGGCCTGACCGCGGAGGACTACAAAAAGCTCAGCGCAATCGCGCCCGTCGTAGCCCAGCCCGAGGTCGCTTACGGCACGTCGTGGCAGGATTCCACGGTCATGATCGGCAAGGCCCTGGGCAAGGAAACGGAGGCGTCCAAGCTCATCGCCGACACCGAAGGAGCCATTAAGGACAAGGTCTCGCGGTACCCCCAGCTCGCGGGCAAGACCTTTATCTACGGCAACCTCGAGCCGGCTAAGAGCGACGGCATCAACATCTACACTGCCAATGACAACCGCCCGCGCTTCCTCAGCGAGATCGGCATGAAACTGGCCCCCGTCGTGGCGGAGAAGTCCGGGAACTCCAAGGAATTCTTCATCCCGTGGTCGGCCGAGAAGGCCAACGAACTCAGCTCGGACGTCTTCGTGAGCTGGGTCCCCGATGCGAAGGCAGCGGATTCCATCAAAGCCGACGCCCTGCTGGGCCAGATTCCGGCCGTCAAGAACGGCGCCCTCGTCGCCGATTCCGACAACACCCTGACGCTGTCCATCTCGGCGTCCTCCCCGCTGAGCCTGCCCTGGGCCTTGGACGCCTTCCTGCCGAAGCTGGCGGGCGCGGCGGACAAAGCTGCCGGCCCCGGAAAGTAGGACCCGTCCCATGAGCATGCCTGCGACGATGGCGCGCCTCCCAGCGCCCGCCGCCTTGGCGGCGCCGGGGGCACCGGCGCCGGCCGGCGCTTCGGGTGCCCGCCGGGCAGCCTGGCTGGTGGCCGCCGTCGTCGTGCTGGGGCTCGTGGCCGCCGCGTCCCTGGCCGTTGGCGCCCGCGGCCTCAGCATCGGGACAGTGTGGCAGGCGCTGGCCGCGTTCAATCCGGACGACGGCGACCACGCCGTCGTCCATGCCCGGATCCCCCGCACCGTCCTTGGGCTGCTCGCGGGCGGGGCCCTTGGGCTCGCCGGGGCGGCGATGCAGGGGGTTGCCCGCAACCCGCTGGCTGACCCGGGGATCATCGGTGTCAACGCCGGCGCAGCCCTGGCCGTCGTCACCGGCATATATGTGTTTGGGATTTCCTCGCTGTCCGGATACATCTGGTTCGCGTTCCTCGGAGCCGGTGCGGCTGCCGCCCTCGTGTACGTCATCGCGTCGCTGGGCCGGGACGGTGCGACGCCGGTGAAGCTGGCCCTGGCCGGCGCCGCCCTGAGCGCGGGACTGTATTCACTCATGAACGTCATCCTGGTCTCGAGCCAGGACAGCCTGGACCGCTTCCGCTTCTGGCAGGTCGGCGGGATCGCCGGGCGTGACTGGTCCACGATCCACGCCGGGCTGCCCTTCCTGCTGCTCGGCACGGCCATTGTGCTTGGGGCGGGACGGAACCTCAACGGGCTCGCCCTGGGCGACGACGTCGCCAGCGGCCTCGGCCAGCGCGTGGGCCTGACCCGGGGTATCACCGCCCTGGGCGTCGTTCTGCTCTGCGGTTCGGCAACTGCGCTGGCGGGGCCCATCGGGTTCGTGGGGCTGGTGGTTCCGCATGCCGTCCGCTTCCTGACCGGCCCCGACTACCGCTGGATCCTGCCGTTCTCCCTGGTCCTGGCCCCCGTGCTGTTGCTCGCGGCCGACGTCGCCGGCCGGGTAATCCTGCTGCCGGGCGAGGTTCCGGCCGGAATTATGACGGCGCTTGCCGGTGCGCCGGTCTTCATCTGGCTGGTCCGCCGGAGCAAGGGGGCCGGACTGTGAGTGCCGCACCCGCAACCGGGAAGCCAGCCCGCATGCCCACCCGCACTGCTTTCCTGGCCCTCGCCGTGGTGGGCGTCTTCGCCGCAGCCGTGCTGCTGGGCAGCTACACCGTGACCATCCCGGACTTCTTCAGGATTCTGGCGGCGCACCTCACGGGCGGAGCCAAGATCCCGGGCGCAAGCTTCATCGTGATGGAAGACAAGCTGCCGCGCGCCGTGGTCGGTGGCCTGACCGGTGCGGCGTTCGGCCTCTCCGGCGCCCTGTTCCAGACGATGCTGCGCAACCCCCTGGCCAGCCCCGACGTGATCGGCATCAGCTACGGCGCCAGCGCCGCGGCCGTCGCGGCAATCGTGGTCTTCGGCGCCTCCGGGGCCGTCGTGTCGGGGGCGGCCCTCGCGGGGGCGCTCGGCGTCGCCGCCCTTATCTACGCAATTTCCCGGCGTGGTGCCCTCGGTGCGGCGGCAGGCCGCGGGGACGCAGCGGGCAACCGGCTGATCCTGGCCGGCGTGGGCATCGCTGCCGCCCTGCAGGCCGTGGTCAGTTTCCTCATGACCCGGGCGGACATCCGGACCGCGGCCGACGTGCTCGTCTGGCTCAACGGCTCGCTCAACGCCGCCAGCTGGGAGCGGGCCGGGGTCCTCGGCCTGGCCCTGCTCGTGCTGGTCCCCGGCGTGGCCGTCCTCGCCCTGCCGCTGCGCATCCTCGAACTCGGCGACGACACCGCCGCGGGCCTGGGCGTCAGCGTGGGCCGCACCCGGCTCGCCGTCGTCGTGACCGCAGTGGGCCTGGCCGCCGTGGCAACCGCGGCGGCCGGACCCGTCGCCTTCGTGGCCTTCCTCGCTGGTCCGATCTCCCGCCGCGTTGTCAACAAGGCAAGCCTGCCGGCGGCCGCCCTGGCCGGGATGCTGATCGTGCTGGCCGCCGATTTCCTTGCGGCGAACCTCGCACCCCTCGTGCTCAGTGGGACCGTACTGCCCGTCGGCGTCGTTACCGGCGCGCTGGGTGCACCCTTCCTCCTGTGGCTCCTGGTCACCGCCAACCGAAAGGACGCCTGACATGGCCACCCTGCACGCCTCCGGCTTGACCCTGAAATATGACCAGCGGATAGTCCTTGAGGGGCTGAGCACCGAGATCCCCGAGGGCGAGGTGACCATGATCGTGGGCGCCAACGCCTGCGGAAAATCGACACTGCTCCGCGCCCTGTCCCGGCTGCTCAAGCCCGCGGCCGGCACGGTGAGCCTCGGCGGCAAGGACATCCACACGAGGCCAGCCCGCGAGGTGGCCCGCATCCTCGGGCTGCTTCCGCAGCATCCGACGGCGCCTGACGGCATCACCGTCCGGGACCTGGTGGGCCGCGGCCGCTTCCCGCACCAGAGCTTCTTCCGCGGCTGGTCCGGCGGAGCATCGCTGCAGGATGAGCGCGCCGTGCACGAGGCCATGTCCGCTACCGACACCCTGGGAATCGCCGACCGTACCGTCGATCAGCTCTCCGGCGGGCAGCGGCAGCGTGTATGGATCGCGATGGCCCTGGCCCAGGAAACCGAGGTGCTGCTGCTCGATGAACCCACCACCTACCTTGACCTCGCGCACCAGGTGGAAGTCCTGGACCTGCTGACGGACCTGAACCGCCGGCGGGGCACCACGGTGGCGATCGTGCTGCACGACCTCAATCTGGCCGCTCGCTACGCGGACCACATCATCGCCATGAAGAACGGCCGCATCGCCGCCGAGGGCGACGCCGGGACGGTCATCACGGAGTCCTTGGTCCGCGACGTCTTCGGGCTCGAGTCCAGGGTGGTGTCCGACCCTGTCTCCGGCACCCCGCTGATTGTCCCGCTCGGCCGCCACCACACCGCGCCCGCCCATGCATCGCCCGCCTCCGTACCGAACCCGCAGCTGGAGCTGATCCCATGACCGCAACGCGTCCCCCGTCCCCGGCTCCCGCGGCGGTGACGGCACTGCCCGCCGCCGAGCCCATGACCAGGGCATTCGACGTCCGCGTCACGGCCGTGGAACAGCTCAGCCCGAATTTCCGCCGGATCACCTTCGGCGGCTACTCGCTGCGCCACTTCGGCGTGCACGGAAACACCCTGGACCTGCGGATCAAGCTCATGATCCCCTCCCGGGCCGCCGACGGCACCGGCCTCCCGCTGCCCGAATTCCGGACCGAAAAGCCCGCCTGGTACAGCGAATGGCTGGCCCTGGACCCGGCTGTCCGGGGCGCCATGCGCACCTACACCGTGCGGCAGGCGCGCCTCGACTCCGTCTATCCGGAGATCGACGTCGACTTCGTGCTGCACTTCGACGCAGCCGGCAAGGGCGGCCCCGCCGCCGACTGGGCGGCCCGTGCCCGGCCGGGCGACGGGCTGGTCCTGATCGGGCCCAACAACCGGGCAGCGCACTGCGTCACGGCGGAAAGCTACGCCGGCATCGAATGGCGGCCGGGCCTGGCCCAAAGGGTGCTCCTGGCCGGCGATGAAACAGCGGTTCCCGCCATCGGCGCCATCCTCGAATGCCTCCCGCCGTACCTGAACGGCCAGGCGCTGCTGGAGGTCCCCTCGCCCGCCGACTTCCAGGACCTCGGCTCGCCCGCCGACGTCGCCGTCACCTGGCTGGCCCGCAGTACGGCGAACGGGACCCGGCCGCGCGGCGAGCGCCTCCAGGCGGCCGTCCGCGCGGCCGTACCGCCGCCGGGCTGGGTGGGCGTCACCGCACCGGATCCCTCCGCCGGCCCGGAACCCGAGGACGTCAACGTGGACCTGGACATCCTCTGGGACACCCCGGCACGGNCGTACCGCCGCCGGGCTGGGTGGGCGTCACCGCACCGGATCCCTCCGCCGGCCCGGAACCCGAGGACGTCAACGTGGACCTGGACATCCTCTGGGACACCCCGGCACGGCTGGATGCGGCGGCGCTCCGCACCGGCCGCAACCCGGGCAAACCGGCCGGCGCCCTCCCGTTCTACGCGTGGATCGCGGGCGAAGCTGGCACCGTCAAGGACCTGCGCCGCTACCTTGTGCGGGACGTGGGGATCGACAGGAAGCAGGTTGCGTTCATGGGGTACTGGCGGCAGGGGAAGGCGGAGCTCTAGGCCGTTTCCCGCGGAACCGCCGCACCACTTGTGCCCCGGACGTTAACCCCGACGTCGTCCGGCGGCGCTACCGTGGCGCCATGGCCGAGAATCTCCTGACTCCGGGTCCGAACGGGCGGCGGGTCTTTGTTGCCCTCGGGGACTCCTTCACCGAGGGTGTGGGCGACCGCAGCAACAGGCTGCCCAACGGGGTCCGCGGCTGGGCCGACCGCGTGGCCGAGAAACTGGCGAAGGCGGACCCGGGGTGGGAGTACGCCAATCTCGCCATCCGCAGCAAGCGCCTGCGCCACATCATCGCGGAGCAGCTGGAACCGGCCTTGGCCATGGAACCGACCCTGGTTACCCTTTACGCCGGCGGGAACGACATCCTGGACTTCGGCACGGACATAGAAGACCTGATGGATGACTACGAGTACCTCGTCTCAAGGCTCGCCGCCAGCGGGGCCACCGTGGTGCTGTTCACGGGCTTCGACGTCAAGGTCTCGGTCCTGCTCGAACCGTTGAAGAGGCGCAACACCCTCTACAACCGGCGCGTCCGCGAGCTGGCCCACTGGTACGGCGCGGTGCTGGTCGACTACTGGTGCTTTGAGGCTTTCCACGATCCGCGAATGTGGGATACGGACCGGCTGCACATGTCCAAGGCCGGCCACAAGTACCTGGCCGCGCAGGTGCTGGACCATCTGGGCGTGCCGCACAACATCAGCCCCAAAGAATGGGAGCCGCCGGCCAGGCTCGGCCTGCGGGATTGGGAGCGGCGGCAGCGCCGCTGGGTGCACGACTGGGTGCTGCCCCTCTTTGGCCGCAAACTTCGCGGCGTCACGCTGGGAGACCAGCTCAACCCGCGGTGGCCCCAACCTGTGAAGGTCCCCCGCAAGGGCGGGCTGAAGAAGCTGCTGCCGGGGTGAGCTAGCTGTCCAGCAGGTTTTCGTACCCCGGTGCGACGCGGCTGGCGTGGAACTCCTCGACGTCGAATTCCGCCACGCCGTTGACGTAGAAGGGGTCTTGTTCCAGCGCAGCGTCCAGGTCGGCGCGGTCCGCGTTGGAGAGCAGGAGGGCGCCGGTGCGCGGGATCTTGCGGCCCGCCACCATAAAGACTCCGCGGTCGAAGGCATCCTGCAGCCAGGCGACATGCGCCGGCAGGTGGAAGTCGACGATCTCTTCAGGCACCTTGTAGGTCAGGGAGACTACGTACATAGCGTCAGCCTACCGCCTGCGCGGGGCGGCCCGGAGGGTACTTTGGCCGCCCGTGCCGCGCCTGGTTGAACCCTCAAGCTTCGAGTCTCCTAGAATGGTGCCATGACCGAACCGCGCTGGCTTAACGCCGACGAACGCCGTGCCTGGCTGGCCCAGCTGAGCATCAACACGCTGCTGCCCGCCGCGCTGGACACGCAGCTGCACGCGGCCGGAAAGCTCTCGCTGTTCGACTACAACGTCCTGGCCATGCTGTCCGAGGCGGAGGGGCGCTACCTGCCCATGAGCGAACTCGCGGCACGCACCAGTGCCTCGCTGTCGCGGCTCTCGCACGTGGTGACCAAACTCCAAAACCGCGGCTGGCTGGAGCGCCGGCCGCACCCCGGCGACGCCCGCGTCACCACGGCACACCTCACCGACGCCGGCATGGCCACCATTGCGGGGCTCGCGCCGGGCCATGTGGAGGCCGTCCGGTCGCTCTTCCTGGACGCCCTCGATCCGGACGACGTCGCGGCCCTGGCCCGGATCGGCGAGAAGATCGTGTCCCGGCTCGACACCGACCACTGGATCCTGCGCGACAACACGCTTCCCCCCGCCTAGGGCAGCCCGCACGGTCCCTTGGTTGCTCTCAGCAACAGATGGCAAACTGGGGTCCATGGATTTCACTGCCCGCTACGTTGCACTCGGAGACTCCTTCACGGAAGGAGTCGGCGACGATGATCCGGCCCGCCCCAACGGGGTACGCGGCTGGGCGGACCGCGTCGCCGAGCAGTTGGGCGCGGCCGACCCGGGCTTCGGCTACGCCAACCTCGCCATCCGCGGGCGGAAACTCCGCCAGATCATGGCCGAGCAGGTGGACGCCGCCGTCGCGCTGAACCCCACTCTGGTGACCATCTACGCCGGTGCGAATGACATCCTCCGTCCCAAAATCGACATCGATGACCTTCTGGTGGAATACGATGCGGGCATCCGCAAACTGAAGGCCACCGGCGCCACCGTGGTGATGTTCACCGGCTTCGACGCCCGCGGCTCCAAGGTTTTTGGGACCATGCGCGGCCGGACCGCGATCTACAACGAACTGGTCCGCGGCATCGCCGGCGATCACGGTGCCCTGCTGGTGGACTACTGGCGGTTCAGCGAGTACTACGACTGGGGCATGTGGGCCACCGACCGGATGCACATGTCCGCCGCCGGCCACGCCAACATGGCCAAGCGGGTCCTCACCGTGCTGGAGCACGAGCACTCGATCGACGTCCCGCCGATGACGCCGGTCCCGGAACTCAGCCGCTCCGAGGCGATCCGCGCGAACGCCCGCTGGGTGCGCGAATTCGCTGGCCCGTGGGTGGTGCGCCGCGTCACGGGAAAGTCCTCCGGCGACGGGCTGTCGCCGCGGTATCCTCAGCTCACCCGTCTTTAGCAACGCAAGGAGCAACAGGATGACCCGCAGCGCCCTCAGCTTCCCGGCCGGTTTCCTGTGGGGAGCCGCCACCGCCGCTTACCAGATCGAGGGCGCCGCACGGGAGGGAGGCCGCGGGGAATCCATCTGGGACGTCTTTTGCCGGGTGCCGGGGGCCGTCGCGGATGCCCAGAATGGCGGTGTCGCCTGCGACCACTACCACCGCACGGCCGAGGACATCGCGCTGATGAAGGACCTGAACCTGGCCGCCTACCGGTTCTCGATCTCCTGGGCCCGCTGCATGCCCGACGGCGTGACGCCGAATCCCGAAGGCATCGCGTTCTACTCGCGCCTGGTCGATCAGCTGCTCGACGCCGGCATCACACCCTGGGTCACCCTGTACCACTGGGACCTGCCGCAGGCGCTGGAAGACAAGGGCGGCTGGGCGTCACGGGAAACCGCCGAGCGTTTTGCCGCCTACGCCGCTCTCATGCACGAGGCGCTCGGGGACCGGGTGCGGATCTGGACCACCCTCAACGAACCCTGGGTCTCCGCGTTCCTGGGTTACGCCGCAGGCATCCACGCCCCGGGACGTCGGGAGCCCGCCGCGGCGCTCGCAGCTGTCCACCACCTGCTGCTGGGCCACGGACTGGCCGTCCGCGAGCTCCGCCGGCGGGATCCGGAGGCGACGCTGGGCATCACCTTGAACCTGACGGTGGCCGATCCTGCCGATCCGGACCGGGAGGGGGACGTGGACGCGGCCCGCAGGGTGGACGGACAGTCGAACCGGCTGTTCCTGGACCCGATCTTCCGCGGCGAATACCCGGCGGACGTGCTGGCCGACGTCGCGCACCTCGGCATGGCCGACGTCGTCCGGCCGGGGGACCTCGACGTGATTTCGGCACCCGTCGACGTGCTGGGCGTCAATTACTACCACGGGGACGCCTTCACCACCGACCCCGAGCCGCGGCCGGCGCAGCCGGCGTCCCCGCTGGTTGCGGCCGACGGCGTCCGGCAGGTGCCGCGCGGCCTGCCCGTCACCGGGATGGGCTGGGAGGTGCAGCCCGAGGGCCTCCGCCGGCTGCTGAACCGGCTGCAGCGCGAGTACACCGGCCCGGCCGGCATCCCGATCTACATCACGGAAAACGGCGCCGCCTTCGAGGACGTTCCGGATGCCGCGGGATTTGTCGATGACCAGGCGCGGCTTGCCTTCTTCGACGAGCATCTGCGGGCCCTGCACGCGTCGTTGGCCGACGGCGTGGACGTCCGTGGCTACTTCGCCTGGTCCCTGCTGGACAACTTCGAATGGGCCTTCGGCTACCACCAGCGCTTCGGGCTGGTCCGGGTGGACTACGACACCCAGCGCCGCATCCCGAAGGCCAGCGGCCTGTGGTACTCCCGCGTCGCCGCGTCCAACGCCCTGACGGCGATGGACGAATCAGCCTAGGCGCGGAATCCCTGCGTCGCGAGGATGCCGCCGTCGTTCCGGATGGCAAGAACCTCAACGTCCCAGCCGCTGGTGGCCCGGTTGAGCATGGGAACCCCGCCAGCCACGACGGCCGTCGCGAGCACATCGGCGGTGACGATGTCCGCCGCGGCGACCGAGACCTGCCGGAATGCGCTGACCCCGGCGCCGCTGGTCCAGATGTGGTCGCCGCGCTCGGCGGAACCTGAGGTGGCCAGCGCCCCCACGCCCGTGCCGCCGCCGAGCGGGTAGGCGGCGATCAAGGTCGTGCGGTCCTCCGGGTCGACGATCCCGGCCTGCCAGGAGGCCCGGCTGCCGGCGATGGGCGAACCGGTAGCGAGGACATCGCCGCCGGCGTTCAGGCACCAGTCGCCGAGCCCCAGCGACTGCAGGGCGGCTCCGGCTTCTTTGATCGCGAAGCCCTTGACCAGCCCGGACAGGTCCGGAACGCCGTCCGGCCGTTCCGGCGTGAAGGCGCCCTCGGTCAGGAGCCGCCATTGGGCGGCCTCGGCATAGCGGTCCCGGAAGTCCTGTGAGGCCGCCCGCAGCGTCAATTCCCTGCGGGCAAGCCTGCTGGCCTCGGATTCCGTCCGGTACAGGCTGAAACGTGCGTCGAGTTCCTGGAACAGCCGTTCGACGGCGCCGGTGGCGTCCGTGAGTGCCTCCTCTGCCGCAGCTGACCGCTCGCCCGGAGCAACCGGCACGGTGAGGCTGATGACGGTTCCCATGCAGCGGAAGGTCTTTGCCTTCAGCTGCGGGACCTCAAGGTCAGAGGTGGGCTGCATCAAGGGCTGCCTGGAGCGAGGTCAGATAGGCGGAGCTGGTGACGGTGGCGCCGCTGATGGTCTGGACCTTGGCCGATTGGGCCTTGAGGACCGCCGCGCGCAGCAGCGGCGCGGCGCGGTTGCTGATCTGCACCGACTTCCGGTCGTCATCGGTGAGCTGCAGGGCGGTGACGTCGGTAATGGTGCCGGCGCTGACACTGATCTGCACCTGCACCGCGCCGAAGCGGGTCTGTACAACCTTGCCGGCAAAGGTACCGGCCGCGTTCGAGCCGGTGCCCGAGGAACCGGACGAGCCGGTGGACCCGGAGGCAGCTGCGGAACTCCCCGCCGACCCGCTCGAGCCCTTGCTGCTTGACCCGGATCCCGACCCCGTGGTGCCGGTGGTCCCGGTGCCAGTGGCCCCGGCGGGGCCGGCCGTGGTGCCGGTTGCGCTGGCCGTGTCCGCCACGTGGGTTCCCGACTGCCAGCCGGCCACCAGGATCCCGGCGGAGGCCAGGGTTGCTGAAACTATTGCGCGGATTCTCACCAGTCGAACCTTTCGTAGTGGAGTTGCTCTTCCCGCACGCCGGCCCGGCGTGCGTCATCGAGGACGTTGCGGGCCCATCCGGCCGGCCCGCAGACGTAGACGTCGGCGTCGGCCAGGTTGGGCGCGTAGCTTGCCAGCCGGTAGCCGGCGCGCGCCTCGCTCTCCGGCAGCCAGGTCTGCGCTCCCCGGGGCCGGCGCCCGGTCAGGTGGAACAAGGTGGCGCCGCGGCGCTGGCAGAGCTCGAGGATCTCGTCGCCGAGGTACAGCCCGGACGTGCTGTGGCCGCGGAGAATGACGGTGGCGTCCCCCGGCTCGAACGGAGTCCGCTCCAGCAGGGCGCGGATGGGGGTGATGCCGATGCCGGCGCCGATCATGACCACGTGCCGGCGGCTGCGGGCCGCGGTGCTGAACAGCCCGTAGGGTCCTTCGACCGCAACCCGGGTGCCGGGCTTCAGCCTCGCCAGCGCCGCCGAGCCCTGGCCGAGGTTGCGGACCGTGATCCGCAACCGCCCGCCGCCGTCGGCGTCCACCTGCAGCGGCTCCGCGGAGAGGCTGAACGGATGCGGGTGCCACCACTGCCCGGGGGCCAGGAACCGCCAAATAAAGAACCGGCCGCCGCTGCCGGACAGCTCGTCGAGGTGCCGGCCCGCCATTTCGATGCTGACCGCCCCATGGCCCACGGCCACCACCCGGCTGACGCGCAGCTGGTGCCGGAGCGTGGCCACGACCGGCTCGAGGACCCGGTAGTGCACCAGCGCCGCCCCGGTGCCGATGCAGACCGCAAGCCAGTACCAGCGCTGCCAGGTGCCCTCGGCAAAGAGGCCGCCGACGCTGAACTGGTGGGGCAGTGACGTCAGCACCGCGGCGTAGGTCAGCAGGTGGACGGCGTACCAGAACTCATAGGGAAAACGACGGCGGACGGCCACCAGCGAGGTCACGACGACGGCGATGAACAACGCCAGCGAAACGAACGCGAGCCACATGTCGGGCACGAGGACCCACAGGGCCACCGCTTCGCTGACCGGGTCGAGCCCTTCGGCCAGTCCGTAGCCGGTCGCGAGCAGGACGCCGTGTGCCAGCAGGAGGTAGAGGGAGGGTTTTCCGAGTTTGCGGTGGAATTCAAGGGCGCGGTCATGGCCCACGGCGCCGTCGATGATCGGCAGGCGGGCCGCGAGGAGCAGCATCAGCAGGACCAGGTCCATCCCGGCGAGACCGGCCACGATCCCCGGTGCCGTGATGGCTCCGGCAACGCTTGAGAAGCCCGCGGCACTGCCGTCGGCGAGCCACAAGGCCACGGCCCCGGCCACGGAGGTCCAGGCAATCACCGTCAGGAGGTCTGCTTGAATCATCCGCCGGCGGTGTTGTCCCTTGAAAGCGTTACCGGGGGCCCGTCGGACCGCGGGGCGCACGGCGGTCTGGGTTGATGTGTTCATGCATCCAAGACTCTGCCCGGTGCCTATCATTTTGCTGTGAAAGGACTGCGCCCCTGTTATGACTTCGCTGCGGGGGCCGCCGCCGCTTATACACCCCGGAGACCCGGATTGGTCTTTAATTCGCCAAACTCGTAGACTTGGTAGGCGCTAGGTGGCGCGGAGCGTGTGCAATTGCTCCGGTTGGCGGGAAAGTCTGCGAAATCAGGCTCTTCCGGTGGCCGGTAGTTAGGGGCTCAAGTTGCGTGCACTCCTGTATTCGCCCAGTTTCCGGGCACTCCGCGGTGGCTACCTCAAAGGTTTCCTCCGCCCCGTGCCCGAGACCCACAATCGTCGCCGCAGTGATGACTGCAACCGGTTCAGCCGGCTGCCGCAGCACCGCCGGACGCATGTGGGAGCTGGATACGGACGCTGCCGATCGCACGGTTACGCGGAACTCCGCCGACCGTTTCATTTTATTTTCACGAGGAGAGTCGTCATGGCAGCACACTGCCAGGTGACCGGAGCCGAGCCGGGCTTTGGACACAGCATTTCGCACTCGCACCGCCGCAACAAGCGCCGGTTCGACCCGAACATCCAGAAGAAGCGCTACTGGGTTCCGTCCCTGCGCCGTAATGTCACCCTGCAGGTCTCTGCACGTGGCATCAAGACCATCGACGTACGCGGCATCGACGTAGTCGTCGCCGCCATCCTGGCACGAGGAGTGAAGCTCTAGTGGCAAAGGACAAGGACGTACGTCCGATCATCAAGCTCAAGTCGACCGCGGGCACGGGTTACACCTACGTGACGCGCAAGAACCGTCGTAACGACCCGGACCGTATGGTCCTGCGGAAGTACGATCCCAAAATCCGCCAGCACGTCGAATTCCGAGAGGAGCGCTAAACACATGGCTAAGAAGTCAATGATCGCTAAGAACGAACAGCGTAAAGTCATCGTCGAGCGTTACGCTGCAAAGCGCCTCGAACTGAAGAAGGCTCTGGTTGACCCCAACTCAACCGATGAAGCACGCGAAGCCGCACGCCTCGGCCTGCAGAAGCTGCCCCGCAACGCCTCGCCGGTCCGCCTGCGTAACCGCGACATCATCGACGGCCGCCCCCGCGGTACGTTCCAGAAGTTCGGTATCTCCCGTGTTCGCTTCCGCGACATGGCTCACCGCGGTGAGCTCCCGGGCATCACGAAGTCTTCCTGGTAATTCAGCACTCCTGAATCCAGTGGCTTGAAGAAGGGCCGGCACCCGTTTGGGTGCCGGCCCTTCTCGCGTTAAGCGCCGTGCCCGCCGTGCGGCTTTCATCGGAGGCGCTGCGGTGACGGAGCACACACGCCAACATTCGACGCCGGCTGCCCCGGTAAGGGCGTTGGCGGCCAGTTTAGGCCCGTCTTTCCGCGGATCTTCGTGCCAGGGGGGCCGATTTGTTTGGGGTCGGGTTGGTGTGTAAAGTAGTTCGAGTCGCCGCCGCTGATGCGGAGAGATAGCG
>NZ_JBEEQE010000007.1:0-165915 GCF_040137805.1 Pseudarthrobacter sp. B907
CTTTGTGGAGCTAAGGAGATTCGAACTCCTGACCTCTTCTCAGAGGACAGTGTATTTCATTGCTTGCCAAAGGCTTGCGTTGTGTTGATAATCCGCGGAATCTAGCCGTTTTTCGCCACGTTAAAAGTCCGTGACATGTCACCGTATTTCATCATTTCCGTGGGGTAAACGTGTGGCAGACGCTGCCCCGGTTGAGGACGCCCGAGTAGCTCAGGAGAGTACCGTGTCCCGGACTTCCTCCCAGATGACAGTGGGTCACCAAGCGAGCCTGCCCGAGCATAGTATAAAGCTCGACAGAATATCCATTATCGGCTAAAAGTCGGGCTAGTAAGTAGCCTGATTTTCGGCTAGTGTCATGCCATGAGAACGGTACCGCTCAGCGAAGCCAAGGACAAGCTTTCCGCCTTGGTGGAGGAAGCTGACAAGACCCACGAGATCATCCAGATCACCCGCCACGGGCACCCGTCGGCCGTGCTGATGTCCGCGGACGACCTTGAGTCGCTGCAGGAAACAATTCATTGGCTTTCGCGGCCTGGCATTCGCGAAGATCTGGACCAGGCCCGGCGCGACATTGCGGACGGCAATACGACCAGCGGTGATGATCTCCGGCGTGAGTTCGGGCTGCCGCCGCGGTGACTGAGGCAGATACCGCCAGTCATGGGCCGTGGAAGGTCGAAGTTACCAGCCCTGCGTTGAAGGGTTTTCGGCGGTTGCCGGAGAAGGCAGCGGCAGCGATCGTCGAATTCGTCACTGGCGTCCTCGCCGATAACCCTTACCGACTGAGTAAACCGTTGACGAACGAGCTCTTCGGCTTGCGCACCGCACGCCGCGGTGACTACAGGGTGTTGTTCACCTTCCACGTCGGAGAGCACATCCTGTACGTCCACCGCATCGAACACCGATCCGACGTATACAAGCCGCGTTAGCCGAACTTCCAGGAAAGATGTGCCATCTGGGAGCCTCTCCCCCGGCTCAGACTGACGAAAGATCCAACATCGGCTTTCGAAAATTGGCGGTGGGTGCCAGCAAAAAGGGTCATGTCACCGGTGGTCGCGGCTTAGACGCTTTCGGCTACGGCCGGTCGGTGTCCTCGTTTGGCGAGCTGAATTTGTTCGTAGACGTGGTGCCGTAACTCGGTGAAGCGCGGCAGTGAGCGGGTGTTGAGTTGGTCGCGTTGATGAAGTTACCCAAGTTCGCCGCGACCAGCACTCCGCCGCCTGAGATGGCGAGAACAGCGCCGACGCGCCCGATTCCCAGTGTGATTCCCAAGGCTGTTGCCCGTGTAGCTCCGGAGAAGTATGTCGCTACGAACCCGTTGACGAGGATCTGGGCTCCCACGGAGCCGAAGCCAACTACGCCGACCAGGAAGTACATGGCGGGTAGGGGCATTATCCCGGTTCCCATGAGCACGAGTGCTACACCTGAACATGCGAACGCGGTGGCCGTGACCTTGCGGGGGCCGAATTTGTCGGCCAGGCGGGAGGAGACAAGGACGCCCACGGCGGCTCCGATGTTCACCGTCAGAAGGAAGGTCAGGGACGAGGCCAGGGAGTATTTGGCGATGACCATCAGCTGGGGAAGCCAGGTGTTCAGGCCGTAGACCAGCGTCTGGCCGCAGATGCCGGCGAGGCAGAAGAGGATCATGGGCCCCAAGCAGCCGTCCGGTCAGAAGTGTGCGGAACCTGCCCTTTTCCGGGGCGTCTCCTTCAACCCGGGCGGGCGGGAGTTGGTCAAGGCCGTAATTGGAGATGATCCGCTGTGCGCCCTCCCGGTCGCCTTTCGCTGCGAGGTACGCCGGGGACTCCGGAAGAAACTTGAAGAGCAGCGGGACGACTGCAACCAGGGGGATGCCTCCGAGGGCAAGCATTCCCTGGAATCCCAGGGAGGACAGGAAAGCCAGCGAGAGCAGGGCGGCGAGGATGCCGCCCACGGCGTATCCGGAGAACATGAGGGCGTTGTTGAAGTTGCGGCGGTTCGATTTCGAGAATTCGACTGTCAAAGCGATGGCCGTGGGAATTACGCCGCCCAGGCCCAGGCCTGCCAGGAAACGGAAAAGTCCGAACAGTTCCGGAGTCGGCGCCCACGCGGTCAGCAGCATCAGGAGGGAGAAGGAGGCGATGGATACCATCATGATCTTCCGGCGCCCGACGATGTCCGTGAGGTAACCGATGAGGATGGCCCCAATGAACATCCCGGCGAGGGCGTAGCTGCCGATCCAGAAGTTCTGGAGAGCTGTTGTGGGCTGACCCAGACCCAAATGTAACATTAAGTCGTTGTCCGTCAATAGGTGTGTTGCATGTACTTGGATGCCCGGGTCGCCGGACGTAACGGAAGCGTGTTGCTCGTACTTATACTTGTTGCACATCGCTCAAGCTGGCCCCAATGGGGGCGGCCTACAGATTTGGAGGGGTCCCGTGCAGTGGAAACCCAGAGCGCTCATCCTTGACCTTTTCGGTGACTATCTCCGGTACGCGGGCAGCGAGGTAAAACTTGCGGACATCACCGCACTGCTCGCTGTCTTTGACATCGAGGCCGCTACCGTGCGCGTCAACCTGTCAAGGCTGCGCAAGGAAGGGTGGTTCACGACCCGGCGCGTCGGCAGGGAGACGGTCTACTCCCTCACCCCGCACATGTTGGAAATACTTGATGAGGGACGCGAGCGAATTTTTCAACGTCGCGATGAGGAATGGGATGGCAAATGGACGATGGCCATTTACCAGGTCCCCGAATCCGAACGGGCCGTCCGTGAGCAATTGCGCAAGCAGCTCGCATGGCATGGCTTTGGGCAACTCTCGCCCTCCACCTGGCTCAGTCCCCACAACCTCATGGCAGAGGTGCGTCAGATTGCCGATGAGAACCCCCAGGCAAAAGTCGACGCCCTCTGGTGCGGAACCGGAGACCTGCGGGAGGACAGGGACCTCGCCGCGCGATGCTGGGATTTGGAACAGCTCGGAAAGGATTATGCGTACTTCATCCGGACCTACGCCGCTCTGGACAATGAGTCCGCCAACGCCGCCAAGGATGGCCGGACCGCTCTCATTGAACGCATGCGCATCATCGGCGACTTCCGCCGATTCCTCTTCCGCGACCCGTACCTGCCCAAGGATTTACAGCCCCAGGACTGGCCAAGCGGTGCGGCGTACGGTCTTTTCGGCGCCGCTCACCGCCAGCTGGGTCCGGCGGCCACTGACTACGCATCCAGCATCCTCGGGGAGCCGGTCGGGCCCGGTGCAGCGGTTGCGAAGGAACTTAGAACCGCCTGATATGTAACACAATCTTGACGCCTTACATGGATTGGTTTCATAATGGATTCCGAGACCTCTCTCAATGATTCCCAATCCCTAGAAGGTGGCATCGATGGCACTTCGCGTAGCCTGCATTGGCGGCGGTCCTGGCGGACTGTTCTTCTCAACCTTGTTCAAGCAGACCGTTCCGAACGCCGAGGTTGTGCTGTTCGAACGCAACCAGGCCACCGATGCCTTTGGCTTCGGTGTGGTCTTCTCGGATGCGACCCTGACCCGGATCAATGACGCGGACCCTGTGGTCCGGGACGGACTCCGCGACCACGGGACGCATTGGGACGACATTGAGGTCTGGCTCAAAGGTGAAAAAAAGTCGTTCTCCGGAAACGGCATGGCAGCCATTTATCGGAAGACGCTCCTGCAGCTGATGCAGGAACGCGCCGCGGAAGCCGGCGTCGACATGCGGTTCGGACAGTACGTGCCGGACCTGTCCCAGCTTGACGGCTTCGACCTGATCGTCGGGGCCGACGGCGCCAACTCATCTACCCGCGAACAGCTGGGCGAGAGCCTTGGCCACACGGAGGAAACCGCCACCGCCAAGTTCATCTGGTTTGGCACCACGCACATTTTCAAGGGTATGACCTTTCTCCACCGCAAGAGCGAATTCGGCAACTTCGCGGTCCATGGTTACCCGATCAGCGAGAACCTGAGCACCTTCATCGTTGAAACCGACGAGGAGACCTGGCGCAAAGCCGGACTCGACGAGTTCGATGTCAGCCAGCCCCCCGGACCTTCTGACCTGAAGACGCAGCGGTTCCTGGAAAAGCTGTTCGCTGAGGACATCGCCGGCCAGCCACTCGTGGCAAACAGCTCGCGCTGGGCGAACTTCCGGACCCGTCGCTCCCGTTCCTGGCACAAGGGCAACGTCGTTCTGCTGGGCGATGCCGTCCACACGGCACACTTCTCCGTTGGCTCCGGCACCAAGATGGCCATGGAAGACGCCATCACGCTGGTCCGTGAAGTAACTGCGCACCAGGACGACCTCGAGACTGCGTTCACGAATTACGAAGCCGAACGCCAGCACCAGGTCGCCAAAATCCAGAACCAGGCCCGCGGCGGACTGAGCTGGTGGGAACACTTCGGCAGGTATTACGACTCCTTCGAGCCCACCCAGTTCACTTTCCACTTCTTCTCCCGCAGCATCAACATCGACAAGATCCGCCTGCGGGATCCCGAACTGGTTGAATCCGCAGAACGGGACTGGCTCACTCGCCACGGAAAAGCCCCCCTGGAAACTCCGTTCTCTGCCGGTCCTGCCCGGTTCAGCGGCCGTGTGCTCTCCCTGACTCACCAAAGCGGCAAGGTCGAGTTGCAGAACGACGGCGCTAGCCTCACCCTGGTGACCGACCCGGCACAGGCCGATGCAAGCACCGGCCTGCTGCTCACGGCACCGGACCACGAAGAAGGCCTGAAAGATGCCTTCCAGCAAATCCCCGCCGAAGCAGCCGCTGTGGTGATCCAGGGCGGAAACCCCTTTACCCGGATCCTGCTTTCGGAACAAGTCCGCCTGGACCGCGGCCTCACCAGCGTCATTGTCGATGACCGGGGTCCGGCGTCGAACCTGACCCTGGTACTTTCCGGCCGTGCGGACGCCGTTGCTGCAGCCACCGTGGAGGCTCCCCATGCATAGCCTGTCCTCTCTTTTTGCCCCTCGCGGCATCATCGTGGTCGGGGCATCATCCAGCCCCGAAAAGCTCGGCGCCGTCATGGCGCAGTCACTGTCCAGCTACCCGGCGCCAGTGGAACTGGTCAACAGCCGCGGCGAGAACGGCATGCACACCAGCATCGCCGAGGCTGCTGCAGCAATTCCCGGGGGCCCCGATCTCGCCGTGCTCTGTGTTCCCGCCGCTGCCACGGCACAGGCTCTGCGGGACAGCGCCGCGAACGGCGCCAAAGCAGCGTTGGTCTGCGCAGGCGGTTTCGCAGAAGCCGGCGGTCCCGGCATCGAATTCGCGTCCCAGGTAGAGTCCGCTGTGCGGGAAACCGGCATCAGGCTGCTGGGCCCCAACACTTCCGGGTTCTTCGTTCCCCACCGCAACCTCCGCGCCAGCTTCGTCCCGGGTGTCGCTGAACTGGAGCCGGGTTCGGTAGCGGTTGTCGCAGCCAGCGGCGGAGTTAATCACGTACTGGCATTTCATCTGCAGCGCTCCGGAGCAGGGGTCAGCCTTGCCGCCGGCATCGGAGCAGGAACTGACATCACGGCACCGGATGTGCTGGACTACCTCATCAGCGATGATCAGACCAAGGCAGTTGCCCTGCATCTGGAAACTGTTTCGGACGGACCTGCCCTCGTGGACGCCGTCTCACGCCTGAGCGCGGTCAAGCCCGTCGTTGCATTGGTCGTCGGCCGAAACGATGTGTCCGAATTCGCCCAATCACACACCGGCGCCTTGGCTACCTCCTGGCGCACCACACGATCGGTACTCCAGCAGGCGGGTGCGGTAATCGTCGATGACGAGAACCAACTGGTTGCCGCAGTGACCGCCCTGGCCGGCCGCCGGCTGAAACCTGCCGCGGACCCCGGAGTAGGCCTCATCACCGGCCAGGCCGGACCGGGCCTGTTGATCGCCGATGCCCTGCACAACGCTGGTGTGGCGCTTCCGCGACTCACGCAGAGCAGCCAAGACACCATCGGCACGTTGCTCCCGCCGCTGACTTTCCAGGCAAATCCGGTAGACACCGGCCGTCCCGGGCCCGGCTATGAGCAAATCGTGGCCGCCGTGTCACAGGACCCGGCAATCGACCTCGTGGCGCTTTACGGCCTGACAGAACCGGTGACCGACCTCCCGCTGGCCGTAGCTAATTCGGGCGCAGCGGAGACGATGCCGTTCCTGATCGGCGTGGACGGCCCCGACGGTGACCTGGAGCGAGCCCGCAAGTCTGCGCGACAGCACGACCTTCCACTGATTTCAGGGCCGACCTCGTTGGCCCACGGTATCGCCGCCTTGGTGAACGATGCCCGGGGTCAATTCCAGAGGGCCCAAGCTGCTAGGGGCACCACAGCCTGGCCGGATGTGGAAGGCCCGTGGGATGAGAACCGCTCCAAGGAACTTCTCGGTGCACTTGGCATTTCCACGCCCGAACGGCGCGTATGCAGCACCCGTGGCGCTGCCCAAGCGGCGCTGGCGGAGCTCGGCGGTCCCGTAGCAGTGAAGCTGCTCGACGCAACCGTCCTGCACAAAACGGAAATCGGTGGCGTACACCTTGGCGTCAAGACCGCGGAAGACATGGACCGGGCCCTGGCACGTCTCGAGGCCGCCGGCGCCCGGGAGTTCCTGGTAGAGGCGATGGCGCCGTCCGGCGTCGACCTTGTCGTGGGCGTCCGACGCGATCCCGCCTTCGGACCGATCGTGGTTCTGGGGCTGGGCGGCACCGCGGCCGAGGTCTTCGCGGACATCTCCATACGAACCGCGCCGCTTGCACTGCGGGCAGCCGAAAGCATGCCCGCCGAGCTGCAGGCACGCGAACTCTTGTATGGCTTCCGTTCCGGCCCGATGCTGGATACGTCTGAACTGGCCGGCCTCTTGGTCAGACTCGGCGATGCACTCGTCTCCAACGAGGCTGTCGCTGAAATCGAAATCAATCCCCTCCGCCTGACCCACAACGGGCTCTTTGCGTTGGACGCAGTAGTTATCAATGTCGAGGAGGACATCCAATGACCAGCCACACCAGTGAAGGCACTGTCCCCTGGCCAGCAGAACTCGCTGCAGAATTCCGCCGGAAGGGCTACTGGGAGGACCGGGCCCTGGGCAGCTACGTCCTGGACACCGCCGACCGTTTGCCCGACAAGGTGGCGTTGGTAGAGGGCGATGTCCGCATCACTTATTCCGCGCTTGCCAACCGGATGGACGCCGCAGCCGAGCGCCTCCTCCAGCTCGGACTCAAGGCAGATGACCGAATCATGCTCCAGCTGCCTAACGGATGGCAGTTCACCATACTCACGCTGGCTTGTTTCCGTGCAGGCATCATCCCTGTCATGGCGTTGCCTGCGCACCGGAAATACGAACTGTCCTTCCTGACAGAACTCTCCGAGTCCCGCGCCATCGCAGTACCCGACGTGATCAAGGATTTCGACCACCAGGCCCTGGCCGAGGAACTCGCTTCTTCAATTCCGTCGCTTGAGCTGATCCTCGTATCCGGCGCCGCGAACCCCCTCAACATTCGCCTGGAAGAGATCCTTGCCCCCGGGACGGACGCTTCCGGAGCCCGGGCCCGTCTGGATGCATCGGCGCCATCTCCGGATTCACCGGCTCTGTTCCTGCTCTCAGGGGGCACCACCGGGCTTCCCAAGCTCATTACCCGCACCCATAACGATTACGCGTACAACATCAAGGCGACGTCCCTGCCAACGGCCGTTACTGAGGACACCGTATACCTCGGTACTCTGCCGGCGAGCCATAACTTTCCCCTCGCCTGCCCGGGGATTCTGGGCATCCTGTTCGCCGGTGGCCGAGTGATCATGCTGCCCAGCCCCGAGCCACGCAAAGCCTTTGCCGCCATTGAACGGGAAGGCGTCACACTGTCCACCACAGTCCCCGCAGTGGCGCAGCGCTGGATTGAACACCAAGAGGAAATGGGCGGCAACGAGCTGGCGAGCCTGCAGGTCATCCAAGTTGGCGGTTCCAGACTCCCGGACGAGATCGCATACAAGGTTAAGCCCGTGCTGGGTGCAACCTTGCAGCAGGTCTTTGGCATGGCAGAGGGGCTCATCAACACCACCCGCCTGGACGACCCCGAGGACGTTATCTGCACCACGCAGGGCCGTCCTGTATCCGAGGCTGACGAAATTCGTATTGTGGATGAGGCAGGCAATGACTTGCCCGAGGGGACTGCTGGATCCATCCTCACGCGCGGCCCCTACACCCCTCGCGGCTACTACCGCGCGCCGGAGGCCAACGCCCGGGCGTTCACCCCCGATGGCTGGTATGCCAGCGGGGACATCGTGGAGCGCCGCCCGGACGGAAATCTGATAGTCCAGGGACGCGACAAGGACATGATCAACCGCGGCGGAGAAAAAATCTCCGCGGAGGAAATTGAAAGCCTGGTTTACCGGATTGAGGACGTCACCATGGCGGCCGCCATCGCAATGCCTGATCCGGTGCTGGGCGAAAAGCTTTGCCTCTACATCACCGTCAAACCAGGAACAGAAGTAACTCTGGAACAGATCCAGGACCTGCTGCGCCGGACCGGAGTGGCCGCATTCAAGATCCCCGAGCACCTGGTGGTGGTTGATGAGCTGCCCACTACAAAAGTCGGAAAGATCAACAAAAAGGACCTTCGCGCCGACATCGCCGAGCGTCTGGCTCCCACCTCCCCGGCGAAGTGAAAGGAAGACGATGATGGAAAACATTACGCATGAGTCTGTTGCGGCCGGGGTGGTCGTTCCGGAGCCGACACCGGAGGAAGCGGCCCAGCTTGAGCAGCTGTACCGCGACTTCGACAAGGAAAACCTGGTTCCGTTGTGGACGGAGATTGGGGATCTGATGCCAATGGTCCCGTCGCCGAAGGCGGTGCCGCATGTGTGGCGCTGGGATGATTTGTATCCGCTGGCTGCCCGTGCCGGTGACTTGGTGCCGGTGGGCCGCGGCGGAGAACGGCGGGCCATTGCCCTGGCGAACCCCGGCCTGGCCGGCACCCCATACGCCACACCTACGCTGTGGGCGGCGATCCAGTATTTGGGCGGCCGGGAGACGGCTCCGGAGCACCGCCACTCGCAGAACGCGTTCCGCTTCGTGGTGGAGGGCGAGGGCGTGTGGACCGTGGTGAACGGGGATCCGGTGCGGATGTCCCGCGGGGATTTCCTGCTGACGCCGGGCTGGAACTTCCACGGCCATCACAACGACACCGATGAGCCGATGGCGTGGATTGATGGCCTGGATATCCCGTTTGTGCATTACGCGGACGCCGGGTTCTTCGAGTTCGGCACCGAACGCGTCACCGACGAAGCCACCCCGGACATCTCCCGCTCCGAACGGCTCTGGGCCCACCCCGGCCTGCGCCCCCTCTCCAGCCTGGAGAACACCACCAACTCCCCCATCGCCGCCTACCGCTGGAAGTACACCGACGCCGCGCTCCGCGAACAGCTCCTGCTGGAGGACGAAGGCCACCCAGCGACCGTCGCCCAGGGCCACGCCGCGGTCCGCTACACCAACCCCACCACCGGCGGGGACGTGATGCCCACCATCCGCGCCGAGTTCCACCGACTCCGCGCCGGCACCGCCACCGAAGCTGTCCGCGAGGTGGGCTCCAGCGTCTGGCAGGTCTTCGAAGGCACCGGCACCGTGGTGCTCAACGGCGAAACCAAACATCTGGCAAAGGGCGACCTGTTCGTCGTCCCGTCGTGGCAGGAATGGTCCCTGGAAGCCGGCACGGAGTTCGACCTCTTCCGCTTCAGCGACGCCCCCATCTTCGAACGCCTGAACTTCAACCGCACCTACATCGAAGGACGCACCAAGTAATGAGACTCCTCACCCTCCGCACCGAAAACGGCACTGGAACCAAGGGCACCGTGGCGGTGCGCCAGGACGGCGACACCCTCACCGAGATCCCCGGGTTCGCCGACGTCGGCGCCCTCCTGCAGGACCCCGCCTGGGAAACCACGGCTGCGGCGGCCAGCGGCGCAACGCACGCGCTCGACGGCGCCGACCTCGCCGCCGTCGTACCCTCCCCCGAGAAGATCATCTGCGTGGGCCACAACTACCGCAACCACATCAAGGAAATGGGCCGGGAAGTCCCCGAGCACCCCACCCTGTTCGCCAAGTACGCCGAGTCCCTGATCGGGCCCAACGACGACTTGGCCCTGCCGCAGGAATCCGATGCGGTGGACTGGGAAGCCGAACTCGCCGTGGTCATCGGCAAGCAGGGCCGCCGGATCAGCGAAGCCGACGCCGCCGAGCACATCGCCGGCTACGCCGTCCTGAACGACGTGTCCATGCGTGACTACCAGTTCCGCACCATCCAGTGGCTGCAGGGCAAAACCTGGGAAAAGTCCACCCCGTTCGGCCCCGCCCTGGTCACCAAGGACGAATTCACCGCCGGGCCGCTCTTGACCTCCGCCGTGGACGGCGAGGTGCAGCAGAGCACCGCCACCGGGGATCTGGTGTTCACCCCGGAATTCCTGGTCTCCTACATCTCCACCATCATCACCCTGAACCCGGGAGACGTCATCGCCACCGGCACCCCCGGCGGAGTGGGCCACGCCCAGGACCCCAAGCGCTACCTGCAGGAAGGCCAGGTCCTGGTCACCACCATCGAAGGCCTCGGCCAGCTGACAAACCGCGTGGTCAAGGAAGCCTGATGGTAGCCCGCCACGACCAG
This sequence comes from Pseudarthrobacter sp. B907, assembly GCF_040137805.1. Lineage (NCBI taxonomy): Bacteria > Bacillati > Actinomycetota > Actinomycetes > Micrococcales > Micrococcaceae > Pseudarthrobacter > Pseudarthrobacter sp. B907. The sequence goes on from NZ_JBEEQE010000007.1 coordinate 10,620, forward strand.
GCCACCGACCCGGGCCTGCTCGAAGCGCTGCTCCAGGCCCGCCGCGGGACCGCGTTCTTCGCCAGGAAACTCAACGAGCTCTCCGTCGACGACCTCGACGGGCCCTCACTGCTTCCCGGCTGGACCCGCCGGCACCTGGTGGCACATATCGGCTACAACGCCCGCGCCATCGCACGGCTTGTTGAATGGGCAGCCAGTGGCGTGGAAACGCCGATGTATGCCTCGCCCGAGGCTCGCAACCAGGAAATCAACTTCGGGGCGACGCTCTCCCCCATCGCGCTGCGGCACCTTTTCGATCACTCAGCGGTACATCTGTCCGTCGAATGGCGCGACCTGCCCACCCAGGCGTGGCACAACGAGGTCAAAACCGCGCAGGGCCGGGTGGTCACGGCCGCCGAAACGGTCTGGATGCGCACCCGCGAAGTCTGGATCCACGCCCTCGACCTGGACAACGGCGCCACCTTCGCCGACATCCCGGTACCCGTCCTGGCACGGCTACTGACAGACATCACCGGCGCCTGGCAGACCCGCGGCACGGATGAGGGGCTCGTGGTCAAAGTGACGGGCCGCGACCTAACGCTCGGGGACATCGCGGCGGCCACCCCCACGGTGGTCTCCGGACCGTTGCCTGCCGTCGTCGAATGGGCAGCAGGGCGGGGCAACGGCGGAGTCACCGCCAAGCAGGACGGCGCAGCACTCGACCATGTGCCGACAGCACCCAAATGGATCTAAATCCTGGAGTCCCACACGGCCGCCGCTGTGCAGCTTCAAGGTCCCTGTGATCCAAGTGATCCGGCTTCCACTGGCATGTAGCGAAAGTCACAGACCCGGCCTAGGCGGTCGCCCAGAATGAAGAGCACCAGTCGCTGTCAATCGTTCTTAGGAGACTTCAAATGACTATCGCACCCTCAGTACGCACCACCGTTGATCCGAGACAACTTCGCAACGCCTGTGGCGATTGGGTTACGGGTGTGTCGATTGTGACGGGAACAGATAGTTTCGGGAACCCCGTGGGCATGGCCGTGAACTCTTTCAGCTCCTTGTCCCTCGAGCCGCCCTTGATCCTTTTCTGCCCTGCGAAGAAGTCGTCGACCTGGGCCCATCTACGCGAAACTGGCCGCTTCGTCGTCAACATCCTTTCGGCAGATCAGAGCGAACTCTCGGGTGCCTTCGCAAGGTCTGGAGCAGACAAGTTTGCCGGCGTGGACTACCGCACGGAAGACGGCTTGCCTATTCTCAACGGATCGGTGGGCCATTTGGCATGCAGGCTCGTTGATGTCTTTGACGGAGGGGACCACGAAATAGCAATCGGCCGGGTGGAAGCCCTCGAACGCGGTGATCGTCGCCCGCTGGTCTTCCACCGTGGCACTACGCTCGGTTCTGTGGAAGGCCTGTGCGCGTGAAGGTTGAAATCGGAAGTGTTGGCGAGACCAGCTGCGTCCTGACCGATGTCGACAGGTTTAGTGACTTCAAAGTCGTTGTGGACCCCAGGCTATCGCCTGAGGCCGCGAGAGACGCCATGGCAACGGCCGGTGTCGGTGTATTGCTTGGCGGCAATGCCTGGGTTTCAATTCCATGGCTAAAGAGCCAGCTTGCAGGTCAAGGGGCCACATTCTGGATCGGCTTCGACGGCATGGTCTCATACGCCAAGAGCCATGGTTGGCTTTCCAGCGACCAGACCTCTTTGCAGGGGCACGTGGAGCATCAGGACCTGAGCAGACCAAGGAGTGAAAGTGACGCAATTCCACTCGCGGTTCAGTGAAACCATTGGACTGAAGACGCATTATCTGGAAGCCGGCGAAGGTGGGTACCCCATGGTCCTGCTTCACTCTGGCGAATACGGCGGATGCGCCGAATCCTCTTGGAGCACGACAATTTCCTTGCTCGCCTCGGCGGGATTCCATGTCTATGCCCCGGATTGGCTGGGCTTTGGACAAAGCGACAAGATTGTCGATTTTGTAAATCCCAGAGGACGCCGTCTTCAGCACATGGGTCAGTTCATTCATAATCTTCGTCTCTCCGAACCGCCCGTCATCGTTGGAAACTCCATGGGCGGAACCTACCTCGTTCAGGAGCTGGCGAACGGGAACACAGCATTTGAGGCTGCCGCAGCCGTTGTAGTAAGCGGGGGTGGCTTTGTCCCTGACAACGAAGCTCGCCGAGTGATCCAGGAATATGACCTGACGAAAGAAGGCATGCGCCGGATTCTCGGGGTCCTGCTTCATGACCGAAAATGGACTGAAGACGAGGATTTTGTGGTTTGGAGGCATGAACTGAGCCTGGTCCCCGGTGCTTGGCAGTGCGCGGCGGCTGCCCGCCTCAATCCGCCGGGACCTCCGCATCGTGGCGGAGAGTTCGGCAAGGAAGATCGGACGCGGTATGAGGACGTCCGCTGCCCTACCCTGGTCGTGGCCGGTGCCGAGGATCCACTCCGGCTGCCGGACTACGCCACGGAAATCTCGCGGCGCATACCGTCAGGTGAACTGCTAACCTACGAGAATTGCGGGCACATGCCCAACATCGAATTTCCGGACCGGTTTGTGAAAGACGTAGTGAATTTCTCCCGGAGGAATATCAATCGTGATCCGTCCTCCTTCGACGGACCTGAGATCGCCTACGCAAACCGGTCGCAACCCTAACCGCAAGGAGCACAGCACGTGGCAAAGACGCCGCTTGAAGGGGGAATAGATCCCGCGGCCCTCTCCGCCTGGAATCTCAGCTATCTGAGCCAACTTCCGGACGACTTACGCGACACCTTACTCGCGGACGCGTTCGTGGTCACCGTCCCGGCGGGAAATACAATCTACGCTGCATTCCGAGCGGCTCGATTCGCTTTAATCCACAAGGGCCGAGCACGGGTCCAGGCATCATCCCAGGACGGACGGCAGGTCACGCTCCGTTATGCCGGGCCGGGACAGGTCATCGGACTGCCCTCCATGCTGGCAAGCATCTCGCCAGTGGGTGCTGAAGCAGTCACTGAGTGCGAGGTAATCCTGCTCAACGTTGCGATGATACAAAGGCAATTGAAGACCAGCCCGGAGCTGGCGGGATTGCTTCTGAAAGAAGTTACGGCGGTCCTTTTCGAGGTGATCGAGTTGCTGACGGAGAATGTCTTTGGATCCGTACTCCAGCGCGTCAGCCGGCACATGCTCGATTTGGCCGTGGACACTCCTGAGGGCCTGGTCGTTCAGGCGGACCAGCACAGCATTGCAGAAGCAATCGGATCAGTCCGCGAAGTGGTGGCACGCGCCCTTAGGACGCTTCGCGAGGACGGAATCGTTGAGCGCCGTGCCTCGGGCATTCTGATCACGGACCGGGAACAACTGACCGATTTGGGCCGCGGGGTCTGAGGTCCCGCGAGCAAGGCGTCCGAATCACGCAAGAAATCTGCGCGAGTGCCGTCATCGGCACGGCCTTTGTTCTCCCCCTGCCCGAATCCACTTTTCAACAATTCTCACCACGGTGCGTGACTCTAATCACAGTCAGCGGCCAGCCGCGTACCTAATGTTGAGGGCGGCGCAGCCTCCCCCCACGGTTAGACTCCCCATCCCCAACTCAGCCCCAGCACGTTTTCAAGGAAGAAAAGGTGACTCCATGACCACGGAATCCACTATGGGTGTGATCCCAAAGCCCTCCCACTCAGCCAGCGGATCCAGGCGAGCCATTCTCGCGGCCACCCTGGGCAATACTCTCGAATGGTACGACTTCGCCGTCTACGCCTATTTGACACCCGTCATCTCACAATTGTTCTTCCCGAGCCGCGACCCGCTCACCTCCATACTTTCCACGTTTGCTGTGCTCGCCGTCGGGTTCATCATGCGTCCCGTTGGAGCTGTCTTCTTCGGCTGGCTGGCCGACAGGACCGGCCGAAAGAAAGCACTCATCGTTTCCGTAACGGTGATGGGGGTTGCCACGGTCCTGCTCGGGCTCATTCCGACGCACGCCCAAGTGGGGATGCTCGCCGCCGTTCTGCTGACTGTGGCCAGGCTTTTCCAAGGATTTTCAGTCGGGGGCGAATACGGTGCCTCGACCTCCTTCCTGGTGGAGCATGCCCCGGCTGGCCGACGCGGGCTCTTCGGTTCTCTCGCGTACTTCTCCTCCATCTTGGGGATGGCGATCGGAGGCAGCGTCGTGCTGGTCTTCTCCGTCATTCTTTCCTCGGCCGACATGGCTGCGTGGGGTTGGAGAGTCCCGTTCCTGCTGAGCTTCCCGCTCCTCCTGGTTGGTACGTACATGCGTTTGAAGATCGACGAGACGCCGGAATTCAACAACCTCAGGGACGAAACTGCCATAGAACGATCTCCGCTCAGGACCGTTGTACGATCACACGGAAGGAACATGCTGATTGTCATGGGCATCGTCATAGCCTTCGCCATCAGTACGTACACCGTTGTGTCTTTCATGCTGTCCTACCTGCGGACGGTGATTCGTATCGAGACGGTGCCGGCCACCCTGTCCGTTGTGGTGGCGACATTGTTCGGGGCCCTGCTGATCCCTGTTTTCGGATGGCTCTCGGACCGCGTCGGGCGCAAGCCCCTGCTCATTATTGCGTGTGTGTCCTGCATAGTTCTCCCGCTTCTTGGTTTGATGATCGTCCTGACGGGTTCGATGGCGGCGGTATATGTGGGGCAGATGGTGATGTGGATTCCGGTGGCAATATTCTGCGGCGTGACCCCGGCAGCATTTGCCGAGCTGTTCCCAACAGAGGTCCGTGTGTCCGGGTTTGGCATCGCATACGCAGTGAGTACGGCCCTTTTCAGCGGCACTGCACCGTTCGTTGCAACCTTGCTCATCGAACGCACGGGCAACACTCTGGCGCCGGGCTGGTATGTGGCAGCTGCCGGCGCTATCAGCCTCCTGTTTGTTCTACGCCTTCGGGAAACGGGCCGGGAAGAACTTCCGGCAAATGTCAGGACACACGTCTCCTGACATTTTGACGTGCCGTGCCCACCAGAGCACGTGACCCGCCACGTCAGCATCCATCAGTTTCAAGCCTGCAAAGGAACCCCATGTCTCACGCGCTCAAGCCTCTCACACTGGTGAACCATCTCACCGGTACCCTCCTCTCCCCCGACATCATCATGGATCTAAAGGTGGTCGGGTCCGGCCCGCCAGTCCTGCTCCTTCATGGGGCCGAAGGATCAGAGGCAAACCATGAGCTGGTAGACGTTCTGGCGCTCGACCACACTGTCTACGTCCCAACGCACCCCGGCTTCGGCCTGTCGCCCATGCCCACATGGTTCCGCAGTGTGGAGGACTTGGCCTACACCTATCTCAATCTGCTTGATCAGTTCGACCTGCGGGACGTCCACCTCGTGGGCTTGCAGTTCGGGGCATGGGTTGGCGCTGAACTCGCCATCAGGGACAGTTCACGTCTGGGGCGGTTGACGCTTGTCAATCCCGTAGGAATCAAGGTCGGTGCCCCCACAGAACGGGAAATTCTGGATGTGTTTGCCACAGCCCGCGATCTGGTGGATGCCGCCCGATTTGCTGCTTCCGACAAGAACCCATTCAGGGATCTGAAGTCTGCCGATCCAGAAGACGTGCTCCTTCTCGCGCGGAACGAGGAAGCACTGGCCACATATGCGTGGGAGCCATACATGCATAATCCTCGACTTAAGCACTGGCTCAGCCGAATCTCAATTCCCTGCACGGTCGTCCGAGGTGAGCAGGACGGAATCGTCGGCCCGGACTACGCTCAGGCCTTCGCAGACTACATCCCCAGATCATCCTTTGAGCTGGTTGCTGACGCCGGACACTGCGCACAGATCGACCGGCCCATAGACATCGCCGAACTCATCCGCGGCTAAGACGACTCCCGACAAAGGACAGACAACATGGAATATTGGCACTTCAGCGAGACGCCCTACCCTGACCTTCCACCGGAAGACTCGTACGACTCAATCCGGGTCACCATGCCAAACTCGGTCATCGACCCGGCCAAAGCGGCCGACCTCTGGGCGCGCTACATTGAGGACTGGAAGGTCGCGGACGAAGCCGGCCTCAACATCATGGTCAATGAGCACCATGGCACGGCAACGTGTATGGACGCTGCCGCCCCAGTCGTAGCGGCGGCACTTTCTCAGGTCACCAAAAATGCAAAAATATTGGTTCTCGGAAATCCGGTGTCCAACAGAAAAGACCCAATTCGTGTCGCCGAGGAAATGGCTTTGGTCGACCTGCTGAGCCGGGGACGCCTGGAAGTAGGCTTTGTCCGCGGCGTTCCCTACGAAGTGTCAGCCACCAATTCTTCCCCTGTGCGCATGAACGAACGTATGTGGGAAGCAATTGATTTGATCAAGGCCGCGTGGGAAACCCACGACGGGCCGTTCAACTGGGAAGGCGAGCACTTCCAGCACCGCCAGGTCAACATCTGGCCACGCCCCTACACTCAGCCGCGCCCTCCCATCTGGGTCACCGGCATGTCGCCAACTTCCGTTCCCCGGATCGCGGACAACGACTACGTCCTGGCAACCTTCCTGACCGGGCACGAAGGCACCAAAAAGGTTTTTGACGCCTACCGGACGCGGTGGGCAGAAAGTGGGAAAGGCGAAGTCCCAGTGGACCGGCTCGCCTATTGCGCCATGACATACGTCGGGCGTACGGACGACGAAGGGATGGAGGGTGCAGAACAGCTGATGTGGTACCTCCGGTCCAACAAAGTTCCTCCGCAGTTCATTCTGCCCCCGGGCTACACGCCGTATTTCGTCCGCGCAGCGGCACTGCAGGGCGGCAAATCAGCCTTTGACCTGGCTACCATGACCATGGATCAGCTGTTGGAGTCAGGCATCATGTTCGCAGGAAGCCCGAGCACGGTCACGGCACAAATCGAGGAATTCCATGACCGCGTAGGAGGTTTCGGTCATCTAATCCTCCATGGGCAGGCGGGTTTCATGGACCACGACACGACTTCTCGGGGCATACGTAACTTTGTGGAACTCGTGAAGCCTCGCCTCGATTCGCTATTTACCTCTTCAACCCCAGTCGGAGCAGCAGTCGCCGCCGGTGTCTGAATTGCCAAATCCCGCCGGCGGACCTCGGGCATCAGTGTATTGCCTGGGAGTCCGCCGGTGCTTCCTTTCCCTCTTGTCGCTGACCTTCAGTATGCCAACTAACCGTGACCATCAAAGAGGCGACGAAGCGATCCAGAGGAGGAAAGCATGGCAAAGATGACTGAAAGCAGCGCTGAGTCCGTTCACTTCGGCATTCGCGCCGATATGTCCCTTTCAGCGGTGATTGCGGGGTTTGTGACTGTGGCTGTCGCCTATTCGGGGCCGATGCTCGTAGTACTCCAAGCCGCCGAAAGCGCCGGACTCAGTTCCGACCTAACGCAATCTTGGGTCTGGGCAATTTCCATAGTTAGCGGAATAACATGCGTGGTGCTGAGCCTGGTAAGCCGTCAACCTGTAGTTGTTGCCTGGTCTGTTCCCGGCGCTGCCCTGCTGATCACAGCCTTGGGAAACTATGGATACAGCGATGCCGTAGGCGCGTACGTCATGGCCGCGTTGATGTCATTATTCCTTAGCCTCACAGGGATTTTTGGAAAGCTCCTTGCCATGGTGCCAAGCCAGATTATGGCTGCAGTGCTGGCCGGAGTGCTACTGCCATTTGTTCTTAATGTGGCATTAGCAGTTGTCCAGTCACCATTGGTCGCCGGCGGTCTGGTGGCTGCGTTCGTCCTAGGGAGACGGATTCTACCGCGATACGCTGTGCTTCTGGCGTTGGTGGTAGGTGCAGGGCTGAGTGTATCCGCAGGTCAGGTCTCTTTACCCTCTCTTGAATTTGATCTGGGGGGCCCTGTATGGACAGTTCCCACATTCAGCTTCCAGGCTTTTCTCGGTATCGCAGTGCCTATCACGGTCGTCACTATGGCGGGACAAAACGGCCCGGGGCTAGCTGTCATGCACTCCTACGGCTATAAAGTGAATGACAGGATTGTTCTAGGCGGGGCGTCGCTTGCCTGGTTACTGACGGCCCCGATAGGGGCCCATGGGATCAACTTAGCGGCCATTGCCGCAGGAATTTGTGCTGGTCGAGAAGCTCACAGCGACATACGGCGCCGATATGTTGCAGCTGTGTTCGCGGGCCTTTTCTTTATCCTTTTCGGACTGTTCAGCACGATGGCTGTCGCCCTGTTTTCCTCGCTTCCGACTGAAATGATGGCTGCCTTGGCTGGGGTCGCTATTGTGGGAGCCCTTCAGAGTTCTCTTTCCGATTCCCTGTCCGGCTTCAATTGCGCTCCCGAGGCCGTTGAAGCCGGACTGATCACGCTGGTGGTTACGTCTTCGGGTATTTCTCCGTGGGGTATCGTTTCTCCCTTTTGGGGACTCTTGGCTGGAAGTGTCTCATACCTTGTTCTGCGCACTTACGTCAGGAAGCCGCCGTCAGAGCAGTGACGCCAAGTCTGGCGGCGGGGTATCCGGCTCACCTCGATCGCTTCATACCAACGAAAGCGGCCCTCCGCCTCTTTACCGGGGAGGACTCCCCCATGGCCAACCTCATGCTCTCCGTGATGGGTGCCTTCGCCGAATTCGAACGTTCCCTCATCAGGGAACGCCAGCGGGAAGGCATCGCCCTGGCCAAGCAGCGCGGCGCCTACAAAGGACGGAAGAAGACCCTCACCCCGGAACGGGCAGCCGAGCTGGCCGAACGCGCCGGCAGCGGCATTCCGAAAGCCCTCCTTGCCCGTGATTTCGGGATCAGCAGGGAGACTGTCTACCAGTACCTGCGCGACGCCAAGCTAGAGTGAACCGCGCCCCTGCCATACCGTCGTTGGCCCTGGCCGACGCGAGCCGTTAGGTTGACGGAAGGTCCATTATCGGCGCTTTAGAATCGCCAGGGAGTGCCTGCAAAGAAGCTGTTTCCTGGCCTCGATGCGGAGTCTTTCCTGACACCCGGACTCACAACTGTTCAGTCAGCGCCCAGTTCGGCGGCCATGTCCAGGACGCGAGGGCCCGCGGCGGCAGCCGCAGACCCTCGCATTTCTAAGGGTTGAGGCGGACGGGTTCGGGCAGGTAAACCTTGCCGCCCGATTCGCGGAACTCTGCGCTCTTGGCATTCATACCCGCTATTACTTCCTGCTCGGATGCGCCACCGAACTGGTCGCGGATATCCTGGCTGATCTGCATGGAACAGAACTTCGGCCCGCACATGGAACAGAAGTGCGCCGTCTTCGCAGGCTCGGCTGGCAGGGTCTCGTCATGGAATGCCTCCGCCGTGTCCGGGTCAAGGGACAGCGCGAACTGATCACGCCAGCGGAACTCGAACCGGGCCTTCGAGAGGGCGTCGTCGCGTTCGTGAGCTCCGGGGTGGCCCTTGGCGAGGTCGGCGGCGTGCGCTGCGATCTTATAGGTGATCACACCGGTCTTGACGTCGTCTTTGTTCGGCAGCCCTAGATGTTCCTTGGGGGTGACGTAGCAGAGCATGGCGGTGCCGTAGCGGGCGATCTCGGTGGCACCGATGGCCGAGGTGATGTGATCATAGCCAGGTGCAATGTCCGTGACCAGCGGGCCAAGGGTGTAGAAAGGGGCCCCGTCGCAAAGCTCCTGCTGGCGTTCGACGTTTTCCCGTACGAGGTGGAACGGGATGTGTCCGGGGCCTTCGACCATAACTTGGACGTCGTACTTCCAGGCCCGCTTGGTCAGTTCGGCGAGGGTGTCCAGTTCGGCGAACTGGGCGGCGTCATTGGCATCGGCCGTGGCGCCTGGGCGCAGGCCGTCACCGAGGGAGAAGGCGACGTCGTATTTGGCGAAGATTTCGCAGAGTTCGTCGAAGTGGGTGTACAGGAAGTTCTCCTGGTGATGTGCCAGGCACCAGCCGGCCATGATGGACCCGCCGCGTGAGACGATGCCGGTGACCCGGTTGGCGGTGAGGGGAACGTAGCGCAGCAGCACGCCGGCGTGGACGGTCATGTAATCCACGCCCTGCTCGCACTGCTCGATCACGGTGTCCCGGTAGATCTCCCACGTCAGCTCGTTGGCCTCGCCGTTGACTTTCTCCAGCGCCTGGTAGATCGGCACCGTGCCGATCGGGACGGGTGAGTTGCGGATGATCCACTCGCGGGTGGTGTGGATGTCATCGCCAGTGGAGAGGTCCATCACCGTGTCGGCGCCCCACTGTGCCGCCCACTGCAGTTTGTCCACCTCCTCGGCAATGGAACTGGTGACCGCGGAGTTGCCGATGTTGGCGTTGATCTTCACCAGGAATGCCTTGCCGATGATCATGGGCTCGGATTCCGGGTGGTTAATGTTGTTCGGAATGATTGCACGCCCGGCCGCTACGAACGGCGGACTTGCCGTCATCGAGCAGGTTCCGTTCCCGGCCACCGTAAGGCTCGGTATCGCCCCGGGATTCAATCCATTCGGACCGGAAAGGCTCCAGGCCGATCACCGAATCACTCCCAGGCCCAGCTGTCCGGTAGACAGTGAAAGGTGGATTCTTCACCCCGTTCGGCGAATCCTCCAAAGCGATCTCCGTGACAGGGACCCTAATGCCGTGTTCTGTGTCATGGGCATACGCGAGCGAATGCGAATTCATAGCGTTCATCGGTGATTTCCTACTTCCTTCGCCGGCATGACCCGGACAGGTTCAACGGTCACGGACTGCGCCAGCCCGATCTCAGCCCCTGCATCAGGGCACCCGTGTGGATATGACCAAGCTTACAGAGACCGCAACCACGGGAAAATCTGCTGGATGCCCGAGTTCATGCGCAAGCCATGGACCGATGACTGCAGGGCTGCCGAGGGCGCGCCGGTCCGGACGCCGGCGTAAGCAGCTGTTCCCGACGGCTGTCCGACATGATGACAGCGCCCACGTCCCGTGGGTTTTTCGTTGGCAACTACGCCGGTCTGGCCCCCATCGGCGCGTCGTTCGCCTCGCTCTCAACCCACCGAGCAACCGCTTCCCGCGGCTGCCTGACCCAAAAGAAACAACGCGACTGTCTCCCATCCTTGACACACCTCACCGTGTGCCAGGGCGGGGTCGGCACCATGGTCGGACGGAAAGGGCCGGGTGCCGTGTACGGCATCCGGCCCTCCGACTGGCTGGATTAGCCGCCGATGATTCCGGCGTTCTGATCCGTGGTGTTCTGGATGGTGCTGGCCACACCGGCGTTAGCGCCCAGGTTCAGGCCCAGGTCCGCCGCCGAAGCGAAGGAACCACGGTCGGTTCCGGTGGTGCTGTTCTCATCCGTAGTGTTCTTGCTGGTGCTGGCCACACCGGCGTTAGCGCCCAGGTTCAGGCCCAGGTCCGCCGCCGAAGCGAAGGAACCACGGTCGGTTCCGGTGGTGCTGTTCTCATCCGTAGTGTTCTTGCTGGTGCTGGCCACACCGGCGTTAGCGCCCAGGTTCAGGCCCAGGTCCGTCGCCGAGGCGAAGGAACCACGGTCAGTTCCGGTGGTGCTGTTCTCATCCGTGGTGTTCTGGATGGTGCTGGCCACACCGGCGTTAGCGCCCAGGGTCAGGCCAAGGTTCGACGCCGAAGCGAACGCACCACGGTCGGTTCCGGTAGTTCCGGTGTTCCGGGTGGTAGCGTTGTCCTGGATCGTGCTCGCCACACCGGCGTTAGCGCCCAGGTTCAGGCTCAGGTTCGACGCCGAAGCGAACGAACCACGGTCGGTGTCGGTATTTTTGGTGTTCCGGGTGTTTGTGTTGTCCTGGATTGTGCTGGCCACACCGGCGTTGGCGCCCAGGTTCCGGCCAAGGTTCGACGCCGAAGCGAACGAACCACGGTCGGTTCCGGTAGTTCCGGTGTTCCGGGTGGTGGCGTTGTCCTGGATCGTGCTCGCCACACCGGCGTTCGCACCCAGGTTCAAGTTGGAGGCCACGGATCCACGCTCGGTCCCGCTAGTTCCGGTGTTCCGGGTCGTGGTGTTGTTCTGGATCGTGCTCGCCACACCGGCGTTAGCACCCAGGTTCAAGTTGGAGGCCACGGATCCACGCTCGGTCCCGCTAGTTCCGGTGTTCCGGGTCGTGGTGTTGTTCTGGATCGTGCTCGCCACACCGGCGTTAGCACCCAGGTTCAAGTTGGAGGCCACGGATCCACGCTCGGTCCCGCTAGTTCCGGTGTTCCGGGTCGTGGTGTTGTTCTGGATCGTGCTCGCCACACCGGCGTTAGCGCCCAGGTTCAAGTTGGAAGCCACGGATCCACGCTCGGTCCCGGTACTTCCGGTGTTCCCGGCGGTAGCGTTGTTCTGGATCGTGCTCGCCACACCGGCGTTCGCACCCAGGTTCAGGCCAAGGTTCGAGGCGATGCTCTCGCGGTTGGCCGTCGAGGACGTGGAGGTGGTGCTGGTCTGGTTCTGCGTGCCGATACCGAGACCGGCGCCGGTGGTGGTGCCGGTGTCGGCTGAGGCCGCTCCGGCGCCGAGGACGAGGACGCCGCCGGCGAAAACTGCGGCGCAAAGGGTGTTGCGGACAAATGAATGCATGACTGTTTTTCCTCACATGGAATGAATGTTTGTTCCGGCCAAACGGGCCGGTATGCCTGCATATGCCGCGGCATTTAGGTGCGCGGCGCGGGCATCATCAATCCGGTGAGAATCCAGGGTCCTGGGTTGTGGACCCGGGAAGGACGAAGCTGAAAAGGGATCCGTCCCCGCCCCCGGTCAGGGGCAGGACGAAACGGTAGGAAAGATCCGCTGCAGCCTGCGCTCCGACGCCAGTCGGCCCCGATGCGCCGGCACTGCCCGACACCGGTGAGGGCACCGGCGCCGTTGCGGGCACGTGTCCGCCAGGAAGCCGGGCAGGGCTCTGAGGGGACGCGCCGCCGTCATCCATGGACGCCGCACCACGCGGGGCGATACCGTCCGCAATAGCCGTGGGCAGGTGGGGAAGCACGGTGGTGGAGGCGCCCGGTTTCGCGCTGCTCACCGCGGCTGGCCGGAACTCCACGGTGGTGGATCGGACAGCGCCGCCCAGGGAAGTGCTAGCCGTCACGGGTGCAACGGGGGACGCAGCCGTGACGGCCGGCGACCCGCCTGGGATGCCGCTGACAGGTCCGATGCTGACCGGGACCAGCGTGGGGCCGGTGATCAGCCCCGTCACCGCGTGAGTGGATGAGTCCAACGTGTTCGTGACGGGAGCCAGGAGCGGCTGAACAGTGCCAGCGACAAGTTGCGTGGCCGGGGCCAGGAGCGGCTGGACAGCGCCAGCGACCAGTTGGGCGACGGGAGCTGTGGCCGGGGCCACGATCGCGCTGGCCAGGTCCGTGGCCGGGAGGGGCTGGACAGTGCCAGCGACAAGTTGGGCGACGGGTGCTGTGGGCTGCCTTACGGGAGTGGCGGCCGGGGCAGTGCCGCCCAAGGGCGGGGCCATCGACGCGGGGCCCGGTACGGGCGCTGTTGTGCTCTGTGGTGCCGGTTCTGTCCGGGGCTGAACCGCGGTGACGAGCGGTTTCACAGCGGCCGTCAAGGAAGGGACGAGTCCGGTGTTAGAGCTTTCACCGGGTGGCGGCGGGGCGGCGGCGTGGGCGCTGCCCGCGCCGAGAATGATCCAGAGCATGGCGAACAGGCCGCCGACTAGGAGCAATCGGAGGGCAGGGACGATGTTCAGGGTTGTGCGGTCCATCCCACCTCCGATCAACTTCCGGTGTCCACGGTTAGAGACTTTTTCGTCTCCGCCAATGTCAACGACCGGCAGAAACACCCCGGAACCCCGGGGGGAATAGCACGTCCTTGCGTAGTGCTTTGAGAGTGCTTCGACGCAGCGCGGTGCCCGGATGGGTCCGGCGCCGAGAAAAGAACGAGACCATTACGGCGGCAGCCGGCCTGCGGTCCGGTTCCGAAGCTCCCAAGCAAATGCACGCCCGGGTGACCGATGGCTCTACCTCCGAGCGTAGGCGCGAGGAGTGCCTTGCAGTTGAAGGGAAGCGCGAGACATGAGGACGGAAACCGGCACAACTTCGGTGTCGATAGCCTCCACGGTCGAATCGACGATGAGGCTTCCCTTCATCGGAGTCCGGGCCGGGTCAGCCTTGACAGTCGGCGCAGTAGGCGTGGCCGTCCCTTTCCAGTGCGATCTGAGACTTGTGCCGGACGAGGAAGCAGGACCAACAGGTGAATTCGTCATCGGCCTGCGGGATGACGTGGACGATCAGCTCTTCGGCGATGAACTCGCCCCCGGGAGCGTCCCGGTCCAGTCCGTCTGCCTCGTCGAGTTCCAACACGACGAGGCGCGCATCGGGTGTGTTCGCCGACTGCAGTTCCTCGAGAGAATTCGCTTGGGATTCTTTGACGTCGGAACGGACCTCGTCGTAATCGGTTGCCACCAGGTGCCTGGCCTTTCTGTCGTGCTCATTGAGTCGCCTTGCAACGTACAGGACGTCGAACGAATTTGACAGTCACCGCGCAGGGGGCCAGCACGTCGTAGCAGACTCTTCGTTATCAGGGCTGCCTGGGCCTGGTACCAGTCTGCGCTGTGATGGACGCGTTGAACGTGCACCGTATGTGTCTCATCGGCCAGGGTGAGGAGTACCCGGTAGTCGCCTCTGCGGGTAGAGCTCACTCCCGAGAGCCCGCCAGCATACGGCGGAATTCCCCATTCATGCCAGCCTTTTGCCCGCATAATGCCAGCATTGGCTTTGGGGTTGATCTGCGGGGCGAGGGGGAACATATACAGAAAATCTGGTCCGCCGCCAACGTCAAGGTCTACCGCGTCGGCGTCGCCGAAGAAAGATTCCTCCGGGCTCCGGCCGGGACTCAACGTGCGTGTGCAATCAGGTACCGGAGCTGATTCCGGCGGGCTGCCATGGGAATTCCCAGGTCTTTCCGAGCCCGTCCCCATCCGTAACGGCTATTGCCCCGAATCACATGTGTATCATGTGTCACGTAGCATTGCGTGCCCACAGCGGGAACGCTCGTTCTCACCGGAGGAAACCAGTCATGAAGAAATCCGCTTTCCTGATCGCCCCGGCCCTGGCCCTGGGCGCCCTCGCACTCTCCACCAGCCCCGCGTTCGCCCACGACGCCGACAGCACCACATACCAGGCGAACCTTGCCTCAATCAATGGCAGCAACGCCTCGGGTACGTTTATGCTCACCCTGCACGGGGACCAGGCCACGGTCACCGAGAAGGTTTCTGGCCTGGCTGCCACATTCAACGGCAACCCCTACCCGCACGTGCAGCACATCCACATCGGCGCGAAGGGCACCTGCCCCGATGTTTCTGCTGACACGAACAAGGACGGGGTGATCAGCACCACCGAGGGCGCCCCGTTCTACGGCGGGATCGGCACGACCCTGTCCACCACCGGGGATACCAGCCCCGCGGCAGGGACCGACTTGAAAGTTGCTCCTTCGGGCGCCTCCTACACCTACACCCGCACGTTCACCGTGGACGCAAAGACCTCTGAGGCGCTCAAGGCCGGCACCGGCGTGGTCGTCGTCCACGGACTGGACCCGGCAACCCTGTCCGACGCAGCGCAGAAGGCCCCGAGCGACCTCGTTCCGTCCCTGCCGCTGGCAGCTACCTCACCGGCCCTGTGCGGTCCGGTCAAGGCCATGCCCGCCGGAGCGCCGGGCACGGGCATCACCACCCCCGCACCGGCCGGCCCTGATCTGGGTCTGTTGGCAGCCGGCGGCGGGCTCGTCCTGGCAGCCGGCGGAGCGTACGCCGCCCGCCGCAAGATGAGCACCAACGCCTAACAAGGACGCACGAACCGAGCAGACGCACCAACCTGATGCGATCTGAAACAAGCAGCCGCCGCGCACGCCTCATCGCGTCCGCGGCGGCTGCCGTGCTTTTGGCCGCCGGCCTGGCACTGATCGGCGCCGGCCTCAACTCCTGCGCACCGACACATGATGCCCAGCGCAGCCAGAGGGCAGCCTCGCAACTCTT
Organism: Pseudarthrobacter sp. B907; assembly: GCF_040137805.1. Taxonomy (NCBI): domain Bacteria; kingdom Bacillati; phylum Actinomycetota; class Actinomycetes; order Micrococcales; family Micrococcaceae; genus Pseudarthrobacter; species Pseudarthrobacter sp. B907. Next base: position 26,453 of record NZ_JBEEQE010000007.1, read on the forward strand.
CGCGCCGGTCCTCCCGGACCCGAACACCCCGGTCAGGCCGCAAATAAGGTCTACCGCAGCGAGGACCGGCGTGAAGTCCGCATGAAAACGTGCGGCGGCTTCGACAACGCCTCGAACCAGTACCTGGACAACACGGTCATCCACCACACCTCACGTCCGGCTAACCACCACCGGCACCAGCGTGTTTCTTGGAAGGACACCATCGTGAATATCACCACTACCGCCCGGTCCTATGTTGCAGGCGGTGCTCTCGCGGCGGTCCTCCTGCTCGGGGTTTCCGCCTGCGGTTCCAGCTCCGGCACGCCCCCGGCAACATCAGCGCCCCCGGCATCCTCGCAGCCCGCATCGTCGCAGCCCGCCGCGGGTGCCTCCTCTGCGGGTGCCTCCAGTCCGGCGATGTCCGGGTCCCCGACGTCCAGTGGCGCGGCGGTGACCATCCATATCCAGTCGTTCGCGTACGGGAAAGTGGACCCCGTGGCTGCCGGGAGCAAAGTAACGGTCATGAACATGGACAAGGAAGCGCACACGGTGACCGCCGATGACGGTTCCTTCGACGCGGTGGTCAAAGGCGGTGAATCAGTAACCTTCACAGCCCCCGCAAAGGCAGGCACCTACTCCTACCACTGCACCTATCACGCCAATATGAAAGGACAGCTGACCGTCAAATGACGCGGCTGCCCCAACGCCGCCACGGTTCGGCCCGCCAGACCGCCGCGGCGGACTGGGTCCTACGGATTCTGACGATGGCGGCCCTTGGTGTGGACGCCGTCATACACTTCCAGCTGGCCCCCGGCTACCAGGCCGCAGCCCCCGACGGTATCGGGGAAGGGAACCTGTTCATCACCGAAGCGGTGGCAGCGGTCATCGCCGCCCTGTACGTCCTCCTGCGCGGCAGCCGTCCCGCATGGCTTCTCGCCCTCGCGGTCGCCGCCGGGGGCCTGGCGGCCCTGCTGCTCTACCGTTACGTGGACCTCCCCGCCTTCGGACCTTTCCCGGCCATGTACGAACCCGTCTGGTACCCCGAAAAGACACTCACCGCCTGGGCCGAAGCCGCAGGCGTCCTCGCCGCCGCCGCCCTGACACTCCACCGACAGATCCCACGCCCTCCTCGCCGCGGCCACAGCCTCCGGCGCCGGGCCCGGTGACAGCTAAACAAGAACCCACCGCCCACCAGAACCGCCACCATCCCTGGCGGAATCATGAGCACGCAAAGCCACCATCCATGATCGGGAGCGCACCCGCGCCGCTGAGAACACCGGTCGGCCAGCTCACGGGGAAGAATTCCTCACCACCGGATCGCGGCGACCACAATTACGCCGCCCCTCTGGTGCCCCAGCCCTGAGACTCCTCAGTGCACTGGCGCCGGGACCACCGCGCTGACCGCCGTCACCTACCTGGACATGATCTGGCGGCCCCGTCCGGCCAGCAGCACCCCCGAGAACACCATGGAAAACCGATCGCCGTCACCGGGCTCAGGACCCCGTGCAGCACAGACGGGTGCGCAAAAGGTCTCGTCGGACTCGGACCGCTAACAGTGGTCCTCGTCTGTGTCCCTCGTACTCTAGTCAGTAACGGCCTCCCGCACTCGGTCTACGGCATCGTCACCGGGGCCGGACGTGTAAGGGCGGCGTCGATGAGGATTTCTGCCGCGGCACGTGCCTGGCGGGCCGGTTCCGCGCTCCCGGCTATCGCAGCCGTTGTCAATGCACCCTCGGCGAGAATCGCCAGTTGCGGGGCAAGCGTGTCCGGTGCCCCGACGCGGGTTGCGACGCGCGAAAGGTAGTCCTGGAACTCCTTCTTCTGGGCGCGGACGATGGCTGGAATGCGCCCGGAGATTCCGCCAAGTTCTCCAAAAGAGTTGATGAAGGCGCACCCGCGGAACCCCTCGGAGATGAACCAGGCGGCGAGGAAATCAAAGACGGCCAGCAAACGCTCACGGGGCACCTGCGTTGATTCCACCTGGGCCCTGAGATTTGCCTCCCAGGTATCGCGCCAGCTGTGCAGAACCTCTTCAATGATGTCTTCCTTGGACGGGAAGAGACGGTACAGGCGCTTAAGCGAGACCCCGGTAACCGCGCGCAGTTCATCCATTCCCACGGCAGTGAATCCCCGGGCATAAAACAACGGACTCACGGTTTCGATGATCATCGCCCGCGCCACCGCATCCTCGGCAGGGACGCCGTCGGCCGGGTCCGGCCTCACCTCTACTTCAGTCACAGCCTTCGCTTCTTCCGATTCCGCTTGCGTGAATAACGATCGTTCTCTAGTCTACAAACGTACGTTCTCCTGTGGTTCTCTAGTCTACAAGCGTACGTTCTCCGGTGGTGCAGAAAAGCCTCCGGACCGGGTGTTACAAACGTATTCGCAGTGGTCCTCGGCTGACCACGGATTCCGCACTGAGCGCGTGTCCGGGACCGCCGGATCCGGCGGTTGATTCATCGGCGGCCCGTTGGGGGCTGGCGCACTTGACGGTGAAGGCACCATGGACACGCAGGACCGCTACACCCCCGCCGCTGAAGACACTGCGGCATATCTGGCTGGGTTGCTGCAGGAGACTGGTGAGGGCTGCCATGAGGCTTTCACGGATTTCTACCGGCGCACCTCCCGGCGGGTGTTTGGAGTGGTGCGCCGTGTGGTGGTCGATCCCGGCCTCAGCGAGGAAGTGACCCAGGAAGTCTTCATCGTGGTTTGGCAGGACGCGTCAAAATACGATCCCTCGCAGGGAAGCCCGACCGCGTGGCTATTGACGATCGCCCACCGCAGGGCCGTGGACAAGGTCCGATCGCACCAAAGCAGCACCAACCGTGACGCACGATGGGCCGCCGCCTCCTGGACCAGCCCCTACGACGAGGTCGCCACTTCCTTCATCGACCGGATGGAAGCCCTGCAACTCATGGACTCACTGGCAGTTCTAACGCCGCTGCAACGCGAAGCGATTGTGCTCGCATACTTCGGTCCCCTCACCTATCGTGAGGTCGCCGAGAGACTCGCAAAACCGCTGCCCACCATCAAATCAAGGATCCGGGATGGTCTGAAACAACTCCGCGGAGAACTCGAACCCGCCTGAGGGTGCGAGCCGCCGCCGCGGCCCGCACCCCGAGGACCGCCCTCGATCATGACACCTGGGCATTGCCGCGGAGAGCACAGACCGCCACGCCGTCCCCCGGCGCCGCCATCTCTAACGCATTTTCGCAGCAGTGTTTGCTGGAGAACCGACTTTCCCGTACGGTCTGGAGAACGATCGTTTTCTGATTTTCGTTGGGAGGAACTACCGGATGTCGTTCATTACTGTCGGGACCGAAAACTCAGTCCCCGTGGAGCTCTACTTCGAAGACCACGGGCTGGGCCAGCCGGTTGTGCTGATCCACGGGTACCCGCTTGACGGGTCGTCGTGGGAGAAGCAGAGCGCAGCTCTCCTGGGCGCCGGCTACCGGGTCATCACCTACGACCGGCGTGGTTTTGGCAAGTCATCCAAACCCAATACAGGCCACGATTACGACACCTACGCCGCTGACCTGAACGCGGTGCTCGAAGCCCTCGATCTCCGCGATGCAGTCCTGGCGGGGTTTTCGATGGGAACCGGTGAGGTGGGCCGCTACCTCAGCACGTATGGTCCGGACCGGGTGTCGAAGGCAGTCTTTCTCGGTTCGCTCCAGCCGTTCCTGCTCAAGACCGGTGACAACCCTGCAGGGGTCCCGCAGGAGGTTTTCGACGGGCTGCTTGAGGCGGTGCAAGCGGACCGCTACGCCTTCTTCACCAACTTTTTCGACGACTTCTTTAACACCAAGGAAAACCTCGGGACCCGGCTCAGCGAGGAAGCACTCGCTGCTAACAAAAATCTTGCCTATGCGGCGTCGTCGTACTCATCCGTGTGGGCCATGCCGACCTGGCTCACAGACTTCCGCCCGGACATCGCCAGGATCACCGTGCCGGCGCTGATCGTGCACGGCACCGCCGATAACATCCTGCCGATCGACTCGACCGGACGCGAGTTCCACAAAGCCCTGCCCGCAGCCGAATATGTGGAGATCGAGGGCGCCCCACACGGCATGCTCTGGACCCACGCCACGGAGGTAAACGACATCCTCCTCAGCTTCCTTGCCAAGTGACCAACAGAAACGGAGACGAACAATGACCGAAACGAACATGTCAGGGCGCGCGCAACAGTTGAAAGCACTGCACGAGTCCCCGGAGATCCTGCGGGTTGTTAACGTGTGGGATGCCATCAGCGCGGCAACAGTCGCGGCGCTGCCCCAGACCAAAGCGATTGCTACCGCAGGTCACTCCATCGCCGCCGCCTACGGCTACGCCGACGGCACGATGCCCCTGGAAATAGCGCTGGCCGGGGCCAAAACAATCGTGGACGCCGTTGACCTTCCCGTCACGGCTGACCTCGATGACGGCTACGACAACCCGGCAGAGACGATCCGCAAGGCCATCGGGCTCGGCGTCGTCGGCGCCAACGTTGAAGACCGGCTCCGGCCCTTCGATGAAGCCGTCGCCCGCGTGCGCGCCATCATGGCTGCCGCCAACGACGAAGGCATCGCATTTCAGCTAAACGCCCGCACGGACGCGATTGCACGCGGCGGTGACCGTCCCATCAAGGACAGCATCGATGACGCCATCAACCGGGGCCGCGCATTCCTCGACGCCGGTGCCGCGCTGGTCTTCGTCCCGGGAGCACTCACCCGCCAGGTCATCGAACCTCTCGTCGAAGGACTCGGGCGCGGGAAGCTCTCCGTCATCGGCGCACCGGGTGCCCTCCCCGCAGCCGAACTGCAGGAACTCGGAGTAGCCAGGGTCTCCTACGGCCCCTTCACCCAGCGTGTCGCCCTGCGCGCACTCCGCGACCTCGCCACCGACCTCTACGGGACCGGCGTCCTCCCCGCCGACACCCCACCCCTGAATTAGTAACAGCAAGCCCGCGCGGCCGCCGCTACGAATGACAGAGACAGCATTCGCGATGTATTCAGCAGAGTAAGGCCTAACAATGTCCGGATCACCGAAGCTCGTCCCGTTAATGTTGGCCGGGGTGCTCCTGCTTTCGGGCTGCGCGGGCGGTGCCGGAACCGCCCCGGAAGCGGCGGGTCCGCCGTCGTCGGCTGCGTCGGCGTCGGATCCTGCCGGCGCCCCGGTATCCGGACCGTCGGAAGCGGCGAAGATGCCTTGTTCGGCCGGTGTGCGGTTAGACATCGGGTCCATCCTTGGCCTCGCGGAAACTCCGCAGCCCGAAGATCACTGGGCACCGCCGGTATACACGTGCACGTACGCGCTGCCCGAAGGCTCTTTCGTGCTTTCAGTCCAGGAAGCAGCAGATGACGGTGCCGCGCGAAAGGAATTCGACAGCCTCCAGAGCAGTACCAGCGGAGCCGCACCTATCGAAGGCCTGGCGAATCTGGGGTTCCCGGCGTTCCAGAGCGAGTCCGGGATCGTGGGATTCGTCAAAGACAACATGACCCTCAAAGTCGACGCCTCCGCCCTCAAGGAAGCCGTGGGCCCCCACCAGGTGACCCGCAGCGCCCTCGCCTACCAGGTAGCAACAGTCATCCTGGCGTGCTGGAAATCCTGAAACTCACCACGACCACCCCGTCCCTGGCCCGTGTCACTGCGAATCGCCACGGTGACGGCAGCCGCGACACGAGGGCGTCCCCGCTTTTGGGTTTGCCCCGTATCAAGAGGAAGATACCACCCATGAAAAATTCCGCTTTCCCAATCACCCCGGCCCCGGCCCGGGGCGCCCTCGGGCGACGCAAAAGCACCAACGCCCTGAGTTCAGAACATTGATGACGAAGAATGCCCGGGGCCCCCGCGGACACCGTTTCGGGTCCGTGGCCGCTGCCGGGCTGTTAACAGTGCTCAGCATCGGCCTCAGCTCCTGCGCCCCGGCAAGCGATACTCAAAGCGCCCAGCCAGCAACCACGCAACTCTCAGCACCGGCGCAGCCCGGAACAAGCGACGGGCCCCTTGCCGGCCAGCCGGCCCAGGGCGGTCCCACCACCGCGGCAAAGCCGCAGCAGGCGATGCAGTCCGCTTCAATGCCGGTGAGCATCAGCGCCCCGACCATCGGACTGTCGGCCCAGATCACTGATCTGGGTAAAGAAGCCAACGGCGAACTGCAGGTCCCGACCGGTGAGCCCGGCAGCCCCGCCGGCTGGTACCGGGACTCCCCCGCCCCCGGCCAACCGGGCTCATCCATCATTCTGGGACACGTCAACTCCACTACAGGCCCGGTCGGACTCTTCTACCGGCTCCACGAAATGCAGCCCGGGCAGCAGTTCGCGACCGGCATGGCAGACGGGACCACCAAGACGTTCACCGTAGACAAGGTAGATATTTACCACAAATCCAGCTTCCCCACAGTCGAGGTCTACCGCAACGCAGACCGCCCAGAAGTCCGCCTCATCACCTGCGGCGGATACGACAAAGCCTCCAACCAATACCTCGATAACACCGTCGTCTACGCGCACCTGACCTCCGGATAGCCCCGGCCAGGCCTTGATCACCATCAGCCACGAACCCGGCCAACCATGAAAGCAGTGGACGGGGCCGGGATAGCTGGCTGCTCACTTGTTGTAGACGGGCTGGTCTTCAGCAGGCCCAGCGGTGTGCGTCCTTTCCGGGGGCGGCAGGCTGTGTGGGCAGGATTTTATCGAGCAGGGATCCGGCCATGGCCGTGCCGATCCTGTGGGCTTCGGCGACCGGAACGACGGAGCCCCCCGGGTGGGCGTCGAGCCAGGGCTGGGCAGCCTCGGCCGAGGCGAAGAAGTGGACCTGGTTACAGAACGCCGAACGCACCGAGCTCATGTCCTCGGGGTTGACCAGGGACACCACGGCTGTGGCCGGCTCCACGCCGGTCACCCCGGAGGCGCCGACGCTGAGCCGGACGGGGACTCCGGTGGCGTGGCAAGTTGATTCGATCCGGGCGGTGGTGCCGAGCAGGGCCGGGAAGATCAGGGTGTCCAGGGCGCACCAGGTGTAGAGCTGTTCGCCGGTGAGTTCGATGCGGTGCGGGGTGGGGCGCTGGGTTAGACCCTGCCCGATGATGCGTCCGTCCCCGTCGTACTCGGTGTCCGGCACCGCGGCCAGCGCAGCGCGAATCTCCGGCTCGGTGCGGCCGGTGACGGCGGCCAGGTCCCCGATGGCAACGGGTTCGCCCTGTGCCAGCAGGTGCAGCAGGGGCAGCCAGAGAGAGGGCTCGATGCCGGTGTCCGGTGAGGTCAGACGGTCGGTGAGGTCGAGGAAGTCAGTGTTCATGGTGGGTGTTTCTTCCGGTGTGGAGGGGGTGGGGTCAGGAGGCGCAGCAGGAGAGTTTGGAGACATCCGTTTTGTAGGATTGGGCGGCGATCTTGATTCCTTCGGCCATGGTCAGGTATGGGCTCCAGAGGTTCGCGACCTGGTCCACGGTCATGCCTGCTTCGAGGATGTAGACCCCAGCTGCGGCGAGGTCCCCGGCGTCCTTGGCGACGGCGGTGATTCCCACGATCCGCCCGGTGTCGGCGTCGGCGACGATCTTGATGAAGCCGCGGGTGTCCCTGTTCACCAGGGCCCGGGGCACGTATTCCAGGGGCAGGACACGGCATTCGCAGCGAATGCCTGCCGCGTTGGCTTCCTTGTCGGTCATGCCGACGGCGGCCAGGGCGGGGCTGGTGAAGGTGACGCGGGGCAGGTGCCGGTAGTCGACCTCGCGGCCGGCGTTGTGGAAGGCGTTTTCGACGGCCAGGGAGCCGTGGGAGGCTGCGACGTAGACGAATTCGCGGTGTCCTGTCACGTCCCCGGCAGCCCAGATCCTGGGGTTGGTGCTCGCCAGGGTGTCCTGCACGAGGATTTCGCCCCGGTCCCCGGTCTTGACGCCGACCGCGGCGAGGTTCAGGCCGTCCGTGACCGGCCGGCGTCCGGTGGCGACTAGCACCCTGGCGGCCCTAAATTCCTCCTGTCCGCCGGAGACGGCCGCGGTCGCGACGATCCCGCCGGTCGCCGGGTCCGTGCGCACCGAGGACACGGCCGCACGGCGGACGACGCGGATCCCTTCGTCGGCAAAGACGCCCATCAGGGCCCGCGAGGCCTCAGGTTCCTCGGCCGAGGCCAGCCGGGAGCGGACCAGCATGGTGACCTTGGATCCAAGGCGGGCGAAGAGCTGGGCCTGTTCCAGCGCCACGTACCCGCCACCGATCACCAGCAGGGACTCGGGCACCTCGTCCAGTTCCATCGCAGTGGTGGAGGTCAGGTAGCCCCTGTCCTGCAGTCCCTCGATCGGCGGCGCCCACGGGCTCGAGCCTGTAGCCACCAGATAGTGCGCTGCTGTGACGGATTCGCGTGTGCCAATCTCACTGGTGACTTCCAGGACCGGTTCCTCCGGGGTGCCGGCGAACACGGCGTTGCCCTGCCGCAGCTCCCAGCCGTAATCCGCCGCGAGGTCCACGTACTTATCCGCGCGCATCGTCTCCACCAGGGAATGTTTCCCGCCGACGAGCGCACCCATGTCCACCGGCTCGGCCGAGGTGCTGATGCCGGGGAACCGGCCGGAGGCGTCCAGGGCAACATGCCTGGCCTCTGCCGCGGCCAAGAGCGCTTTGGAGGGAACGCAGCCGGTGTTGACGCAGGTGCCGCCGACGGTGGAACGCTCGATCATCAGGACGCGTTTGCCCAGGTTGGTGGCCCGGATCGCGGCCGCGAACGCTCCGCCGCCGGAGCCGATGATGGCCAGGTCAAAATCAGGTGTTGGTTCAGTCATGAAGTCCTCCAAAGTCGTATAGCAGCGCCGCCGGCAATATCCGCAACGGCGCCTCGTGTAATGATCTGCCCCCACTCTGCACCTTCCACCATGGGGGAAGGTCAAGAGGTGAACCCGTCTCCGCCCCGAACCGCGGAACCATCACCCGGCTCAACGCCCCCGAAAAGTGGGGCCGTCCCGGGCCCGGGACGGCACACACAGGTTTCCTGTATCTATTTCTGACCTTCCAGTAAACTGGAAGGTCAAGAGGGAATCTCCCGGGACGAGAGGTGCATGATCCGTATTGGCGAAACCGCCGCAGCCGCCGGCCTGACAGCCAAGACACTGCGGTTCTACGAGGACCGGGGCCTGCTGCCGGCCGCCGACAGGGCACCGAACGGATACCGGGACTACCCCCACGAGACAGTCAGCCGGTTGGAATTCATCCGCCGCGGCCGCACCGCCGGACTGACCCTGGCCCAGATCGGGGACATCCTCTCCGTCCGCGACACCGGCCAGGCCCCCTGCGTACACGTGAAGGACCTGCTGGCCAACCAGCTCCGCGACCTCGATGCCCAAATCGCAGAACTCACAGCGCTGCGGGCAACCGTCGCTGAGTTCCATGACGCCGCGGCCGCAGGTGACCCCGCAGCCTGCGACCCCGAACGCATCTGCAGCTACCTCTAACGAGAGCCTAGGCCAAGGGCGGGTCGCCGCTACGGAATTCCCCAGTGCCCGGCAGACTTGCACTGAAGACGTACCCGCGATTATAAGGAGAATCCATGACCAGCGCCATCTCAGTCATTGTCTTTGATGTCAACGAAACCCTGTCGGATATGTCGCCCATGGGGGAACGCTTCAGCGAGGTCGGGGCGCCGGCTGAACTGGCCAAACTCTGGTTCGCCACACTGCTGCGTGACGGCTTCGCGCTGACGGCCAGCGGAGACAACGGATCGTTCGCCGCCATCGGGTCCGACGTACTCCGGGGACTGCTGACCGGGGTGGAGCTTAACCGCCCTCTCGACGCGGCGGTCGACCACGTCATGAGCGGCCTGACCGGCCTCGGAGTGCATCCGGATGTCCCCGACGGGGTCAGGGCCCTCGCCGCTGCAGGGTTCCGGCTGATCACGCTCAGCAACGGCACGGCCCAGATCGCCGGGAAGCTGTTCAGCGAGGCCGGGATCCGGGAAGCCTTTGAGTCACTGCTTTCGGTCGAAGACGCGCCCGCCTGGAAACCTGCCCGGGCCTCCTATGACTATGCCGCTGCCGCTTCCGGGGCCGACCCGGCCGGCATGCTGCTGGTCGCCGTGCATCCGTGGGACATCCACGGCGCCGCCCGCGCCGGGCTGCGCACAGTGTGGCTGAACAGGACCGGGGGTAGCTACCCGGGCCACTTTGAGGCTCCTGAATTCAGGATCACAGCCCTGACCGAACTTCCCGCGGCCCTGGCAGCAGCGCACTGACGAGAACCGTAGCCGGTAATCCGGACGGGGCCCGGCTGCGGGCGACCGCCGCGCCCTGCCGCCGCCGGCTGGTCTGGAAGGTGAATCGGCGGCCCGGGTAGAAGCGCCGATGTCCCCTCCACTTTCCTGCGGTCTCATTCGGTCAGTTCCTCGACGGTGACTGTGACAGAGATTGGTCGCTTTCGAACACATGATTTGTATCCCAGCGGTCATCAAATCATCGAGCCGCCACTCCAAGCACAGGGCCTGGCTGTGATTCGTGCCGGGGCTCTCCGCAAATGCAATGAATTGGGCGCCGGTCCCGCCCGGGATCTACTGAGCAAGGTGGCCCCCGACGAGACCCGCCGGGGGTCGGGCGGGAATTTAACGACCTGCCCTGGGTCTTGGAACTGATGCGGGCTTCGGTAACGGGCCCAGCCCATGAACCTCCCTCGAGACTGTCAAGGACATCCTTATGCCTCATTTTGATCCCCTCTGGACTTCGACCCGTATCGGGTCCACCGAGCTGCCCAACCGGGTGGCTTTGGCGCCGATGACCCGTGTCAGCGCTACCGAGGACGGCCATGCCACTGACCGGATGGCCTCCTATTACTCCCGGTTCGCCCGGGGCGGCTTCGGGTTGCTGATCACCGAAGGCATCTACACCGACACCGCCCACAGCCAGGGGTACCTTTTTCAACCCGGCATCGCCACAGCTGAGCAGGCCGACTCCTGGGTGAAGGTTGTTGACGCGGTGCATGCCCGCGGTTCGCGGATCTTCGCCCAACTGATGCACGCCGGTGCCCAGGGGCAGGGTAGCCGGTTCGTGGAGTCCACGATCGGTCCTTCCGCGGTGGCCCCCAAGGGGGATCAGCTGGGCTTCTACCGCGGTGAAGGCCCGTACCCCGTACCCGGGGAGATCACGCCGGAGCAGATCGAGCAGGTCCGCGAAGGGTTTGTGAACGCGGCGCTGAACGCGAAAGCCGCAGGCTTCGACGGTGTCGAGATCCACGGTGCGAACGGTTATCTGCTGGACCAGTTCCTCACCGATTACCTGAATCAGCGCACCGATCAGTACGGTGGCACGGCCCAGAACCGGGTACGGCTCGCTGTCGAGATTTGCCGAGCCGTCCGCGACGCGGTCGGTGCTGAGATGAGCGTCGGAATCCGTATTTCCCAGGGCAAGGTCAGCGACTACACCCATAAATGGGCCGGTGGAGCCGAGGAAGCAAAAACAATCTTCACCGCTCTGGCTGCGACCGGGATCGACTACGTCCACACCACCGAATACCGTGCCGATGCCCCCGCGTTCGGTGAGGACGGCGACTCCCTTGCTTTCCTGGCCAAGCGGCACACCGGCCTGACAGTCATTGCCAACGGCAACCTTGACGAACCCGAAGCAGCCGCCGCGCTCATCGCGGACGGGCAGGCAGACGTTATCGCCCTGGGCAAAGCAGCGCTGGCCACCCGGGACTGGCCCCGCCGGGCGCGGAGCAACGACAGTCTTGACGAACTCGATGGCAGCGTGTTCTCACCCATCGCCGATCTCAAGGACTGGGAACTCGAGCCCTCCGTCTGAACCGTCCACGCTGTCATAACTGGACGGTGACAGCGTGGGCGCGATCCCGGCGGTGGGAATTAGTCGGCGCCGGACCTTGTTGCCGAGGCCATGACACTTCTTCCCACACAGACAGCTCCTGAGCTTGCCCTCGCCCTGGTTGGCGGCGGAACCACCGACGACCTGAATCTGGGGACCGGCGCCGGCGGCCGTTTCAGCCTGGTCGTTTTCTACCGGGGCCTGCATTGCCCGATCTGCCGCAAACAGTTGGCCGAGATCGACAAACGCGTCGAGGACCTGAAGGCAGCCGGCATCGGCCGGGTCGTCGCGGTCAGCATGGAAACGCTTGACCGAAGCACCCGGATCGTGGATCAGTGGCATCTGGAGAACCTTCCCGTGGCCTATGGCCTGGACGAGGAACCGGCCCGGTCCTGGGGTCTGAACCTTTCCCACGCGATCAAGGACGGCGAGCCGGACCTGTTCAACGAGCCGGGTATCTTCATCCTGGATGAGGACGGGACGCTGTTCTGGTCCAGCACCGCGACCATGCCCTTCGGCCGGCCGTCCCTGGATGATGTGATTGCCGGGGTCCGCTACGCCCAGGACCACGACTACCCGGCCCGCGGCGCCGCCTGAGACTACGAAACGACACGAGCACAGGACCCGGCGGGCCACCCGGAATCGTCCGTCCCGCCGGGTCTCCACAACGGCTCGTGCTAAACGCTCGTGCTAAACGGAGAGGTAATCAAGACCGTGAACACACCCCGGTCCCCGGTACGGCGTGAACACGTTGAGGTAGCCGGGACGCTCCTGTCGTATCTGAGCAGCGGCGATGATCACGCATTGCCACTGGTGTTGCTGCATGGGACGTTCTGGAGCCGCGTGTGGCTGCCGGTCCTGCCCGCCCTGGCGACGACACGGCGGTGCATCGCCCTGGATCTGCCCGGTTTCGGGCGCAGCGGCGGCGAACTGGAGGTCAGCGATGCCACTGTCCCGTCCCTGGCCGAGACAGTTCTGGCGGCCGCCGATACCCTTGGCCTGGACAGTTTCGACCTGGCCGGGCATGACATCGGCGGAGGGGTAGCCCAGCACCTTGCGGCAACCAGCGGGCGGGTGAACAAACTCGTACTGATGAACTCCGTCATGTTCGATTCATGGCCGGTGCCGGCCGTGGAACGGTTCCGGGACACCGAAGTACGGGCGGCCACAACATCCGCGGATCTCCTGAACGCCCGTGCAGTATCCACGCAGCGGGCGGTCAAACGCACCCTCACCCCCGAGGAACTCACCGATTACTTATCGCCCTGGACCGACCCTGCCCGCCACCGGTCGTGGATGGCCATGGCCGCGGCCGCCGACGCCCGATACACCCTGGATTTAGTCCCGTTGCTGCAGGAGGCCCGGATACCGACCCGGCTTGTTTGGGGCCGCGACGACGACTTCCAAAAAATCAGCTTCGCGCACCGCTACGTCACCGAAATCCCGGGATCGGATCTCGTTGAAGTCAACGGCAAACACATCCCCACCGAAGACTCACCCGCGGCCGTCGCCGAGGCCATCCTGGACCACCTCAGCACATGAGCAGCGTGCACTGCCTCCCAGAGCCGTGGCCCGTACCTGAGTTTTATGAACTGCAGCCCGAAAGTTGGAACTGAAAAGAATCTGGCTTCGCACTTCAGTTCTTGCCCCAACCGGAGCATAACCGGGTCCCTGAACAACCGCACTTTCACAGCGACGACTCCATTGTTTGCGGTGTTGGATTGGTTCTTTCCCCGACGACACCGACAACGCCGCCCGATCGATTTCGGCGTTGAGCAATTGGGTTTGGCGGCCTGCTGCCTGAGCGCGTGCAGCCAGCGGACTCCCACGTGGCCGCCCCGCGGAGCGGTTACATCACGGGCGTCCCCACATGACGCAATACGACTTGCGACCCATCCCCACAGCACAGGACGCCGTAACGTTGGAGGAAATTAGGGCTTCGGTTTCCCAAATTCGCCACAAAGGACTATGAGACCTTGTCACTCGAATCATTGCCCGTCTTGGACTACTCCCGGCTGGGCGCAGGCCCGGAGGAAGCTTCCCAGTTCCGGGACGACCTCCGCAACGCCATGCACGACGTCGGATTCCTATACCTGGGCGGGCACGGCATCCCGCAGGGCCTGATCGACTCCATACTCGACGCCTCCCGGCGCTTCTTCGAATTGCCGGAGGAACAGAAACTCGCAGTGGAAAACGTTCACAGCCCGCAGTTCCGCGGCTACACCAGGATGGGCGCCGAGCTCACCGACCAGGCGGTGGACTGGCGCGAGCAGATTGACATCGGCGTCGAACGCGACGCCGTGGGGACCGGCTCGAGTGTTGCTGACTACTGGCGCCTCGAAGGGCCCAACCTTTGGCCGGCCGCGCTGCCGGAGATGCGGGACATCGTCTTCGAGTGGACCGAGCGGCTGAGTGCCATCTCCCTTGACCTCTTGCGGGCGCTTGCCCTGTCCCTCGGCGCGCCGGAGGATAGTTTCGGCGCGGCCTTCGGCGCGGATGCCTTCCCGATGCTGAAAATCGTTCGCTACCCGGGGGAATCCGGCGAGGAGCCCAAGCAGGGTGTCGGTTCCCACCGCGACGGCGGGGTGCTGACGCTGCTCCTCGTCGAACCAGGCAAGGGCGGCCTTCAGGTCGACTACCAGGGTAAGTGGATCGACGCACCCCAGGTGCCCGGAACGTTCGTCGTCAACATCGGGGAAATGCTGGAGCTGGCGACGAACGGCTATCTCAAGGCGACCCTGCACCGGGTCGGCTCACCGGCCCGTGGCACCGACAGAATCTCGCTGCCCTTCTTCTACAATCCCGCCTTGGACGCGACCATGCCGCGACTCAAAATGAGCTCCGAGTTCCAGACCAAAGCCCGCGGCTTGTCGGTTGACCCGACGAACAGCCCCATCCTGGAAACGTATGGCGACAACGCCCTCCGGTACCGGCTGCGAGCCCACCCGAACGTCGCCGCGCTCCACCACGCCGACCGTCCAGGATGATCGTCGCGTAGCCGCCGGTGAGGGCCATCCAGAGCGCGGCCTTCGTGACCTCTTCGCAGCGGTGCTCCGCCCACGCGTTTGAGCCGGCCTTTTCGAAGATGGACCGGAGGGTGTGCGCGAGAGAGACAGAGGAACAGGTGCGACGGCTTCGAGCTCCGTTTCGGTCCTGTGTTTCCATGCTCACCGCTACTACCTGGACGATACCGGCTGCCTTCAGGTCCTCGATCCGCTTGTCGATCTCGGCGAGCTGTTTGCGGCAGATCGGGCAGTGCAGGCCGCGGTAGAAAACGACCAGGCTGAACCGGCCGCCGGTACCACTACCAAGTTGCAGATCATCGGTTGTTCCCCCGCCTACTAGCGTGAGGAGAGGCCAGCTGCTGTCTGTGTGGGAAGAAGAGTCATGACCTGCGCAACAACGCCCGGCGCGTACTAATTCCCCAAGGACGGGCCACGCCAACGCAGCCATCGTCCGGAAAGAACGCTCAGGCGCTCCTGCCGGGCCGGGTCAGGGCTGTCCGAACAAGCCGACGAGGCGTGCGCGGCCGATGGCGTGTGAAAAAAGATTGAATCCCAGGTAGGCCGGGCTGGATGCGACCGGTATGTCCAGCTTTTCCACGTCCAGCGCATGGATCACCACGTGATAGTGGTGCACGCCGTGGCCCGAGGGGGGCGCGGCGCCGACGAAACCACGGAAACCCGCGTCGTTCGCCAATTGCTGTGCACCTTCAGGAAGACCCTGGTCCGCTGCCCCGGAAGGAAGGGATGTGGTCGACACCGGCAGGTTGAAAACAGCCCAGTGCCAGAATCCGCTTCCGGTTGGGGCATCCGGATCCAGAACGGTGACCGCGAAGCTCCTGGTCTCGGCCGGAAACCCGGACCATGAGAGCTGCGGGGACAGGTCCTGCCCGCGCTCGATTCCCATCTTGCCGCTACGCTGCGCCGGGGGCAGCGTCTGACCGTCCTGAATGTCGGTGCTGACTACCTTGAACTCGGGTAGCGGCGGAAGTTCTTCGTAAGGGTCACGAGTTGATGCCATGGTCTCTATTTCTCCTCTTGATCGAGATGAATGATCAGAAATTTTCTCCGTCGCAAGAGGCCAAGCCGGCCCCGTAGCAACTGCTAAGTTCACTCAGGCGCCGGGGCCAAGGTCCGGGAAAGATCTCTTCCTACGCCGGACAATGCCCTTCCGTCGGTTCGGCACCAGTGTGTATGCCAGATTGCCGCTCCCGGATCTCCCACCCACGCATACTTTCGATCCCGGCGCTCTCACTTGGCGCGCTGGTTCATTCGTTAGCTGGATCAGCGAAGCCTTGCCCCCTTTGGGTACGCTGACCCGGTCCGCCCCGGCTGAAGCGGAGCAAAACGCACGATAGTGGCTGTTGGTTCGCCTTCGTCGAAAGGTCACAGCTTGCTCCGATAAGGACGCTTGGCGACGGAGTCGGCTGCCCCGAGGGTCCTTGCCACACCGTTCATTCATTAAGTGTCGGACACCGCACTGGGTCGGCTGCGCAGCTTTCGAGCCTTGGGACGCAATCCCGGCAGCCGGAGACAACCTACCAGTTGTAGTCCAGAAATTTGCCGTCCAGAGTAATGACGACCCGGTCCCCCGCCGGGTCCTCACGGCGCTGAATGTCGACTTTGAAATTAATCGCGCTCATGATCCCGTCCCCGAATTCTTCATGAATTAGCTCCTTGATCGCAGGCCCGTACACGTTGATCGCTTCATACAGCCTGTAAATGGTCGGGTCGGATGGCACAGGGGAATCGAAGGAACCACGGTAGGGCTGCATCTGCAAGGCCTCCCGAACTTCAGGATCCAAACCCAGCAATTCCCCGACAATCCCGGCGTCCGCCGCTGTCAGCGCGTGCTGGCCCAGCAGCGCGGCAACAACCCACACCGGATCCCTGCCGATCGCCAGCGCGATCTCGGCCCAGGACACTCCTGTCCGGAACCGTGCTGCCCGCACGATCTGACCGGCATCCCTTTTACTGACAATCGGCTCCATGACCGCTCCTCGCATAACGCACTAAATTAGTCGGCAACAAGCCCCGCAGGCTCTGAACCGCGTTTGTCCACCGCACTTCTCCGGACCGCCGAATAACAGTCCGGGCTCTGCAGCCAGAGTCTAATCGGGCGGCGCCAGAAAATGGACCGTCGTCACCCCAGTCCGTGCATCCTACACCGACCCTCCACATCAGGTGGCGGGGGTGCCGTCACCGCCACCAAGGACGCGGTTCAAACCGGAGCAATGCCGACCGCCTTCATTCGGGACCTGGTCGAACGCATCACCCCCTCGGTCTTGACCTCCCTGCACGAGGACAAGACCGAGGTCAACGACATGGTCGTTGAGCACGCCAGGCAGACCGTGGACCGGCTGCTGGAAAGCTCCCAGGACCATCAGCGGCCCCCAGGACACCTCCGGTGGCATCCGCCGGCTCGAGGCTTACCGCGACGACCAAGGCCCCGACCTTGACGAAGCCCTCATCGTCCATGGTGACTACAGCAAGGAAAGCGGCGCCAAAGGAATGCGGGAACGACTCAACCGGATCCCCGATATCGACGCTGTGTTCGCCGCGAACGACCTCATGGCGCTCGGTGCCCTGGAAGTGCTGCACGACCCCGGACGCCGCGTACACGAAGACGTCGCCGTCGTTGGCTTCGATGACATCAGCGCATCCTCCAACGCAACACCCGCACTAACCACAGTGCGCCAACCCTTCGAACGCATCAGCGAAGAAATGGTCCGCCTCCTCCTAGACGTCATCGCCGGCAAGCGCCCCGCCGCCATCACCATCCCCACCGAACTGGTCGTCCGCCAATCGATATGAGTTCTATGCCTCTCACAAGGTGCATTCACGACCGACAGGTATTGACCTGGGCCATCAGCCGGCGGTGGCGCAAACGCTCGCCAGTGCCGGCTCCGCTTCACCGAAGAGCGACTGCTCCGGCGGAGTATTCGCCCAGTTTGGCTACACCCCAACCTGACGTCAGGCAGGTGGCCAAGGGTTATCCGAATAGGGTTGGATTCCCCTTTTCTGACGAGAGGTATACCAACTTTTAGACCGCAACCTGACACCTGACTCGTCCCGCCGGGAGCACGACACCTGGCAGGATATGGGCGTCTCCAATAAATTTCTGGTCAGGTGTTCGACGGAGCTGTTCCGCTTCTCGACCTCACAGTTTGGCAGGCCCACCCGCGCAGGATGATAAGGGCACTCCTATTTCGCCGAGGATCAATGCAGGAGAGATGAGGGAGCGGCGGCGCGGTCCTGTATTCACAGCGAAGTCCGTCGCCGAGTATGCCGAAGTCGCCCCGCAAGCCAATCCTGCGCACGCGTTACTTACTAAATACCAGACGAAGCCCCCAAGATTCGGCGGGGTCATGCCGCCCCGCTCCCACGCCCCCATGAACCATCAGAAGCATCTTCGCTGTTTGTCATTCTGATCCCCATCATCGCTGGGCGGGTCCTCCGCGCAACCAGGGCGCGATGCGCCGGGATCGGGCCAAATTTTCGTTCGGCGCTCCTCCGTCGCTTACTTCCTCGCGAAATTTTGGCCCGCTCCCGGTTCCCCAAGTTGCACTCCGGCCCCTCGTACCCAGCGGTGACTCCGCTATCAGAACGACGCACAAATCTGACTAACGCGCCCTGTGCCGGCCAGTCGCTGAAGGAGAAGGAACATGGAACCGCTCACCATCAAAACCCCCGCAGACGCCCTCAGTTTCATTGGCCACACCCTGGGATTTTGGCCGCAAGAAAGCTTGGTCTGTATAACCCTCGCCGACAACCACGTCGGAGCCACTCTCCGCGTCGACCTTCCGAAACCAAGCACCGAAATCAGCTACGCAAAGATGGTGGCAGGCTACCTCAGCCACGACACCAGCGCCGAAGGTGTGCTCTTCGCCGTCTACACCTCGGAACCCGTGAACGGCGACCACAAGCCACACGCGGCAACCATCGCTGCGCTCACGGGCGCCCTCGCCGAGCGAGGACTCACCATCAGGGAAGGCCTCCTCGTCGGAGACCGGTCAGTGTCACAGTACGACGGCGATCCTGAGAATGGCGTCCGGCTCCCCTTGAGTGCCACCCAATCCAGCCAGATCAACGCCGAATTCGTCTACCGCGGCAGCACCATCGAACCCACCAACCGCATCACGCTGCCGGCATCGACCAAAGAATCTCAGACCCTGGATGCCGTTGAGAACCGTGTAGCCGCAATTCAAGGCATGAGCCATTGGGAGGCGATGGCGCAGGCCAGGACGCTGTGGACAGAAATGCTCGGAGCGAAGACATACCCGGACGACGAGCAGACCATCGGGCTGATCGCGAACCTTCAGTTCCCTGCCATCCGCGACCAACTCATGGCCGACATCCCCGGAATCGACGAACCTATGGACCGGATCCTCCTGGCCCAAACACACGGCAAGCCGCAATGGTCCCGCGTCGAGTGGGCCGAGCAATTACTGGTCCACGCGTACACGCACAGTGCCACAGTTCACTCTGCTCCGTCCCTGACTGCCATCGCCTTCATCAACTGGTGGGAAGGCAGAGGCAGCAAGGCCCACCAGTTCCTGGAACTCGCCCTCGAAGCCGACCCAAACTATCGCCTCGCCAGGCTCAGCGACCAAATGATCGGAACCGGCATGGTCGCTGGCTGGAGCATGGACAAAGGCACTGCCTACCGGGATCGGGGACTCGAAGCGTCATAAGCCCGCAGTTATAGGGATACGGACGACGACGGCGGGACGTTCCGGAGCCAGTTCTCCACCGCCGCATCCCATCCGTCCGGGTCGGAATTCCACTCCTGCGTGTGCTCTGCGGACCGGAAAGTGAGCAGCGTCGCCAGCTCGGGGTTCCGGGCGACGAATTCGCGCGATATGGCAAAGGGCGTCGACCGATCCCCTTCGTTGTGGATGACAAGGATGGGAACACTGAGTTCGTCCGCCCGGGCCAAAAAGTCCAGGGCAGGAAAGTTCAAGGGAGCATCCAAGCCTGTGATCCAGCGCGCTCCGGAAGACCCAAGCATCTGCAGTCCAAGCCGGGCAACCCAACCAGGAAGCATGCTGGACCGCGCATTTGCCACCAGGGTGCTGCTCCAGTCAACAACGGGTGCATTGAGGACGAGCCGGGAGATTAGGTCCCGGGACTCCGAAGATGCAGCTAGCTGAAGTGCGATTGAGGCGCCGAGGGACCAGCCGAAAAGCATAATCTGGCGTGCACCTTGCCCCACGGCGTACGACACGGCAGCTTCAACGTCATGCCATTCGGTCTGCCCCAGGTGATACCTGCCGTCCGACGATGCAGGCGCATCCTGGTCGTTCCGGAGTGAAACAACCAGGGATGTGTATCCCAGTCGGTCCGCTACGGGCACGCCGCGGAGAGCGCCGGCTTTCGAACCACCCAGGCCATGGATGTGGATGGCCCAAGTGGAAGAATCTCCGGACGCCTGCGAGGGTGGGAACTTCCAGGCTGGCGCCATGCCGTTCTCGACGGGAATCTCAACGTCCGAGTAGGGCAGCCCTAGCGGCTCGGGCGTCGGATAGACGTATCCGCTCCAAATGCCGGCCTTCGCAGTCTCGAAATCCCCGGAGTCAACCCGTTCAACCCGGCGGGTTACCGTTCCGGTGCCAGCGTAAGTCGAGACGACCTCTCCGATGCAGGCATGCCCTTTGCCGTTGGCAAACCAAATGCTGTAGCGGCCTGGAGCCGTCGTTCGTGCTGATGCCGGCAACTCCACCATCAGCGTTTCATCGGCGGCGCGGAACACATGGCGGATTTGCAGATCCTCCTTCCGCAGCGTCTTGGGCACCACAACTTGCCGGGCGAAGTAGGCCGCTGCGATGAAGGCGGTAGCCCCAGCAATGCCACAACCTGTGGCCACAGCGGCAGCGGCCCTACGCATCGGCGTCGTCCTCTGGAGTCTTCAGATGTTCGTCGATGGCTTTGCGTAGGCGCAGTAGCGTGTCCGGAGAAATCCCCTCCAGTTGTCGTGCAGCGAAGTTTCTCACTCGGTTTTCCCGCAGTGTCCGCAGTAGCTGCAGCTGCGCGTCCACCAAGTCGGGCACGTCGCCGTCGTCGTCCAATAAGTATTTGGGATCAACGCCGAAGAATTCGGCGAGGTTCTTCAACAGCTGCGGGTCCGTCGCCATGGAACTGTCGCCGGCACGCATGTAGGCCCAGCGGGAGCGGGACAACGGCGTTCCGCGGTCCGACATGTGCTTGCTGATCTGCGGATATGTTAGGGGCGTTGAACCCTGGGCCTCAAAAAGATCCAGGAGAAGATTTAGCTTCCGCGCGAGTTTCGCCTGCGGCTGTTCGGGAATCCCAGCGTCGCTATCGGTCACGGATGTGTGTCCCCTTTCCGCGACAACCACGGTCCTCGATGTCCAGGCGCTGCCAACCGCGCACCGAGATGCTGCTCCGCTTCTCGGAGAACATCCAGATCATTCTGACTCAGCGATTGAGCAAGGTGCGGGTCCACCAAGAGCGCGTCCTGGATCTCCACCAACATCCTGTGCAGCCGGCGTCTGGGGGCATCGCGGCGGTCGATTGAAGTTTGAGTCAAATCCAGCCGAATCTCGGATCGCCGCGACGTGCTTCGTTCCCAGAGCCCAGCCATTCGTTCGACAAGGATGGCTGCGGACCGGGCATCAGCTCGCCGCTCCAGGCGTCGTGCGACTGGCGGCAAGCCCAGACCCACGCAAAGGAAGACCATAGCGCCCACCACCGCGGCGTCGTAAACGTAGGAGAGACTCGTCATGGCCTCAATGCCCCCAACAAGATGAAGTACATCCATCCCCAACACGGCAAGGACCATCACCACAGCCAAAGCGCAGCCCAGGCCGATGAACACAAAAGCGACGCGGAAGTACGGCCTCGCCATCACGCTGCGGAACCTGAAACAGGTAATGCCGGTGGTGGCCACCACCACCCCGATGTAGAGGAACTGAACACCCGAGTATGCGGCCGCTGGCCACTGGCTTCCAAAATCCCTCATGAAGGACGTGGAAGTCCGCGGTGCATCAACCAGGCTGAAGCTAACAATGAGGGCCCCAACCACAACCCCGAGCGCCGAAAGCCCTGCCCTATTGTGTGCGTCCGCCGTTTCACTGACATCGGCGGCGCGCAGGATCGCACGGGACAGGAAGTAGATACCGACAACCATGAAGATATTGGCTAGGAGGTCCAAGAAATTACGGCTACCGAGTACGCGGTCTCCCGCGACGTAGATCCGGTCAATGTTTAGCGTGAGTGCAGTAGCGATCGTTAGTGCCGCCACTAGGATGCTCTTGTCTTTGCGCCGCTTCAGATCCGGCAGGAGGCATATCGCCAGACACCAGATCACGGCTGCAGCGATGTCCTGAATCATCCGAAGATCCGTTCAAACGACCGCGGCTCGGGGCTGCTGTCCCGGATGGCAGCGGCGAAGAAATCTGCCAAGGTTTCGGCAGCGGCCTCGATGTGGTCCAGGAAGTCACTCCGCCCCAGGATCCGCGACACCTTCTCGCCGGACAGATTCGGAAACAACGTCTCCGCATAGTTTGAAGACACCACCAGCTCATCGTGTCGGAGCACCATATGGCCCAGTTCGTGAAGGATGAACTGCTGCCGGTGGAGTGGCGACGGCGTCGGTGCGTGCAGGATGATCTCCGTGCTGTCCGTGGACAGCCACAACCCGCAGACCGATCCCCCGGTCAAAGACTCGGAAACGTCGATCTCAATCCGCCGGTGCCTGAGGTTCTCAACAATCGAGATCAGCCGCTCCAACGTAAGACGGCTCGGCAGATTCAGGGCCAGGAAGCCTTCTGCAGCGGATCGCGCCGGCGAATATTTAGCGGATGTTGTGCCGTCCATCGGAACCCCCATCCTGCGGCCGCCGACTTGTGTCGTACGCTCGCCATCTGATTCATCCGTCCGCTCCTCCCAGAACATCAAGAGGCGCCTCAGTTCCATTGAACGCCTCGGGTCTGGACATGTCCAGACCAAACATCCCACCAGCTCCCCTAGGCATGCCGATCCCGACGTCTCAAGCCGCGGAACGCCACCAAGCGCCCAGGAACCTCACACCTCTGGCATCCAAGGTAATCGCCGTGAGCGCAGACCCACGGCAGGTCATGTCGTGAAGTGAAGCCTCGCTGATGAACGACCGTGGGCGGAAAGATATGCGGGGAATGTGGAGGGGGCTTCGAACCGTCGCGGACATCGCAGCGGTTCTGCACCGCTCGTTGCGGCAACAGACAGCGGGACCGTCGACGGCGTCTCCGGGCCACGGGAGCAAGCCCCGCACCCGGCGCTACGGTCCCGAACGAGGCTGCCGCCATGGCGGCAGCAAAAACGGCAAACGACAGCAGGGCAGCGGCCAGACTCACTGCCTCTCTTGCCAGCTCCAAGCGAGCCCAAGAGTCCCTCCGCGCGCAGCTGCGGTCCCAGTCCGCAGACATCGACCAGCTTGAAGCCAAGAACACCGAGCAGCGAGCCGTCGTCAAGGACCTCCGATTGGAGGTCGCCCGTCTTCAAACCAACCAAACAACCGATGCCCAAGATCTGGTCCATCTCGCCGGCAAGCTGCTGGCCCTCTCCAACGCAGCCGGCGTCGAACTTGACTACAACACTAAAGCGATCTTCCGCCGCCGCGGCTGGACGGCCCCATCCGCAACCATGACAGGCAAATGAAATGACCATGTCCATCGCCCGGCTCTCCGCCCAGTCGGGCCTGAAGTACCTCTTCAAGACCACCATGATGGACGACCTGACAGTCGCGCCCGCGGACGCGACCACTTACTACATGAAAACAGGAACGCCTCAGGGCCGCTGGCTGGGCCAAGGCCTGCCAGGCATCAACCGGACCAGCGGGGACAAGGTCACCGAAGCCGATGCGAAAGCCATCTTCGACCACGCCACCCACCCGGACACCGGCGCTCCCCTGGGCCGCCCCCACGGTCAACCCACCGTCGTCCAAAACAGCCACGGACAAGCAAACACGCGCCACGCCGTCGTCGGCTTCGACCTCACGTTCAGTGTCCCCAAATCCGTGTCCGTCCTCTGGGCCCTAAGCCCAAGGAGCATCCAAGACCAGATCCTCCAGACCCACCACGACGCAGTCAACGCCACCCTCGAATGGCTCGAAGCAAACGTCATTCACACCCGGGGAGGCCGAAACGGCGTCGCCCACCTCGGCACCCGCGGCGCCATCGCCGCCGCCTTCGACCACTGGGAATCGCGTGCCGGGGACCCGCAGCTGCACACCCACATGGTCATCGCCAACCGCGTCCAGCGCATCACCGACGGCGCCTGGGTCACCCTGGATTCGCGGACCCTCTACAAGGCCGCGGTCGCCGCCAGCGAACACTACAACGGCCTCCTCTTCGACGCCCTCCACCGGAATCTCGGCACCGACACGGACATCCGCGAACCCGCCGCGAACACGCATAACCCCACCCAGCAGCTCACCGGCGTCGACAATGCGCTGATCCGCGAATTCTCCAACCGCGCCCGCCTCATCGATCTGGAAACCGACCGGCTCGTCGCCGAATGGACCGCAATCCACGGCTCTCCCCCAACCGCCACAACCACCATCAAGCTCCGTCAACAGGCAACTCTCTCCACCCGGACCGCGAAACCGGAAACAGCAGTGCCCCTCCATCAGCTCTCCGCACAATGGCGCACGCGCGCGGCCACCAAGGGCTTCGAACCCCGGGACGTACTCGCCAACACCATCCGGCGCTCCCGCGCAGCCCCATTCCGCACCGGTGACTTCACTGCCAACTGGATCGACGCCGTCGGGTCACTGACCCGCGAGCGCGTCGCAGCCAAGCGCGCCACCTGGAACCGGTGGAACCTCCTCGCGGAAGCCGAACGGGTCTGCGCCGACATCCGCTGCCACACTCCGGCTGACCGTGACGCCATGATCGGCGCCGTAGCCACCGCCGCCGAAAGCCAGTCCGTCCCCCTCAATGAGTACCGGTACACCGTGTCTGTCAACGCGCAGCCGGATCTCCGCTTCGCGAACCGCAGCGTCTTCGACTTCCATGGCTCCCGCCTCTACACGGACGCAGCGACGCTCGCCAATGAGGACGTCGTCATGGCGGCAAGGAACGACGACGGCGGCCCGGTCGTGAGCGCGGCCGTCGCCATGGATTCGCTCGCTGACTACAAACACCATGGTCGGCTCGAGCTCCACAGTGACCAGCGTGCGGCTGCGGCTCAGGTTCTGCTGAGCGGCAGCCGGCTCGACGCCGTCGTGGGTCCCGCCGGTACGGGCAAAACCACGGCGCTCGGGGCGGTCAAAGCGGCCTGGGAAGCTGAGTTCGGAGCCGGTACCGTGGTCGGGCTGGCGCCTGCCGCGGCGAGCGCCGAGGTCCTCGGCCGGGAGCTGGCGATGGCCACGGAGAACGTCGCCAAATGGCTCTACGAATCGGTCGGCCAAGGAGCCTGTTACCGGGCCTCACAGTTCTTCGATGCCGAGCAGGGGCTCACCACCCAGCTGGCCAACAATGGCCCGCAATCCATCCGGCTGGCACAGAAGGCCGCCCGTCTCGCGGCCGAGCAGAACAGGTGGCGGTTTCATCCCAACCAGCTGGTCGTCGTCGACGAGGCCTCCATGGTGTCCACCCTTCAACTGTCGGCGCTGGTACAGCAAGCCCGGGACGCCGGCGCAAAGGTGCTCCTGGTCGGCGATCCAGGACAGCTGGACGCTATCGACGCAGGTGGTATCCTCGGTTGGCTGAACCGGCAAGGCCGGACGGTGCGGCTGAGTACGATTTCGCGGTTCGAACAGGTTTGGGAGCAAGACGGGTCCCTGAAGCTCCGTGCCGGGGACTTCGCAGCCATCGCTGACTACGAACGGCACCGACGCATTCAACATGGCTCGTATCTCGACATGGTCGACCAGGCCTATCTGAGCTGGCAGGCAGACATCCAGGCTGGCAAGTCTTCCATTCTCATCGCTGCTGACAACGACACGGTGAGCATGCTCAACGCGCGTGCCCAGGCCGATCGCGTCATCCAAGGTTCCGTGGACGCGGAACGAGCGGTCCCGCTCAGCGACGGAATGAGGGCCGGCACTGGCGACACCGTCATTGCCCGCTGCAACGACCGCCACATCACGGACAGCACGGGTGACTTCATCCGTAACGGAACCATGCTCGACGTCGTCCGTACTGGCAGACGAGACGGATCGCTTACCGCGGTTCGCCGTGATACCGGTGCCACAGTGACTCTGGGCCGAGACTATGTTGAGGCATCCGTCGAGCTGGGATATGCGACGACGGCCCACCGTTCCCAGGGCATCACCGTGGACACCGGACACACCGTGGTCACGCAGGGCCGGCTCACACGCGAATTGCTGTACGTAAGCATGACCCGGGGACGCGCGGGAAACCACGCGTACGTCAGCGAAAACGATCCATTGGACGACGAACCGCTGGATCCTGCCTTGCAGGCCTCCTGGCGGCAGATCCTTGGTGAGGTCCTTGCCGCCGAGGGTGCCGAACGCACAGCCCACGAAGTCCGAGACGCCGAGCAGTCGAAAGCGGACAGCCTGGAACGCCTCACTGCTGAATACGACTACCTCGCACAAATCGCAGCGGCAGAGGATCTGACGGAGTTCCTTGATGCTCACGTGCCCGGCAAGGCCTCCGAACTTCAGCAATCCCCCTCGTGGGGCGCGGCTATTGCAGCGTGGCGCCGATCCGTTGCAGTTAGCCGTCCCAGCACGCAACGTGCTGTGGCGACGGCTTTGGACTCAAACGCGTCTGTGAAGGATATGGCGGCTGTCGTGCACTCCCGGCTGCGACAGTTCCAGTCCGGGATGCCTGGGGCCCAATTGGATCCCCTGGCTGAACCGATCCGAACTGCCCGTCCCGATCTGACCAAGATGATCGGCCAAGTGCAGAAAAGGATTCAGCAGCGGACTGACGAGGTCAGCCGTGCGGCCCTGATGCAGGACACCGAATGGAAACGGAACCTCTTGGACGCCTTCGGTCCGGACGTCATTCCAAGGGATGCAATAAATGTCATTCGCCGGGCCGCCGTCTACAGGGACAGGTGGGGTATCGATGATTCGTCCCTTCCCCTTGGCCCAGCTCCGGCCCCCTACGATTGGGTACAGCAGGAGCAGCGTGCAAGTATCGACCGTCTGGTCGATCGGGCCGCTTCTCCCTCGCATGCAAGCCCGCTGCACGCTGAGACGTGGGCTGTCGGTTCGACTGCTCCAGAACAACGCCTTATCAATGTCGGCTGGCAACTCTAAACTGGTCCAGAAGGTAACTCATGGATGCGAACCCAGTCCTGAAACCGAAGCTCGCGACACCCGCATTAATTCTCAGCAGCGGGGCGGTCTCCATCTGCGCCACGTACGTCCTCGGCACTTTGGCTACGAACTGGCCGCCTCCCTGGTTCCTGTTACTAGCGGTGATCGTCTCTGTCGTCGCGGCAGCCGTTGTCGGCGTCCTCTGGGTAGCCCGGATACGTCGGCTCCGTGCGTGGGCAGAAGCCGCCAACGACAAGTGGAATCACTTCGACAGCGTGAAGCGAGCGCGCGGGACGACGGCAGAGATCACCGTTCTGAGCGTCGATTCCCTCGAGCCAACCGGATCCTGGATCACAATAAGGTGGAACCGTTTCAACCACATTCAGCGCGCTTGGCTAGAAGCGCTGCCGGAGCCGATCTGGCCCGGCGCGGTGCTTCTGATTTCGCCTGACGCTGCGCAAGTTATGCCCGGCATGCCCTGGCCGCCGGTGTACCTTATCCGCGCCTCAGACTGCCTCGCGTGGGCACCAGACACGGTAGACAGCTCAACGCCAAGGCCTCAGGGCTAGCCGACCGCTTGGGTCCTAAAATTTTCTTCGAGCTCTGTGGTATGGAATTCGGTAAGCTCAAGGCTCTGCTTCAGCTTTCGATGCCGGACCCATCGTGGAGGACGGACAAGGGCATGAGGCAACGACTTTGACTGGCAGTACAAGGCCTACGGCGATCCGGCACATCGCTCGGTCGAAATTCCGTCGTGGCCGTCGAGCGCCGCGGTGGAAGATTTCGAATGAACACCCATTCAAAATTCTGACTAAAAATGGCCTTGACTAGTGCTGTACCGCCAGTGATTCTCTATGCGACGGTGGCGGACTCGCTGTTTTGCCATTCGAGTTGCGGTCAAGCTCGACAAACGATGGGTTCAAATCCCACCGTCACCGCCAGATAGCGAGGCCCCTGCTTCCCTTTGTTTACAAGGGACCGCCTCCCAGGAGGTCCCGCCAGAGGCCGTGTGCGCTTGCAATGCCAGGTCACGCCACCACTCGCCCCCGCAGACTGAGTCCGCCTTGGCGACGCCTCCAAGGCCGAGCTGCCCCTTCTTCAGCTGTCCACCAGCACGGCGAATGAGGTCAGCGTTGAAGTTCAGCAGAACCTCCGTCCGAGGCCATGAACCTCGCTTGTGGAGGACGTTTTTGATCGAATTCATGGGAAGCCCTGCGCCGCAAGGGTCAAGGAAGACGAAAAGGCTTGCGCCGGCAGCGAGCCGCCTGACCTCGTCGAGGTGCTGCCCGCAATCCCCGTTCCGGCTGTCAACATGGATGCCATGGTTACGGTACTCATCGAACCACCTTGTCGAGAGACACAAAGTCCTCGCGGTTCCTCTCCACCAGAAAGAGGTCGATCGTCGTGGAGTTCTTGGCCTTCTGGGCAGCGATCATCATGCGCTCGGCGGATCCCGCCTCGCCGGTGTGAAAGCGTCCCCTGCCAGCAAAGCCGTCGAAAAGCACCGCCCTCCTAGGCGTCAGCTTGCTGGCCGTCATCGTTGCGAACCTGATTACGTACTGCTCAAGGATCCCGTGCTTGTAGACCGACTGCGGCTTAGGTCTCGCCAGCAGTCCGGCATCGGTTCCAGTTGCCATCCCCAACTCCGATCTCTCCCAGCAACGTCAAGCTTTTACGGCCCGACCGCAGCATTCAACGCACACTGGCGATCCGCGCGGGCTGGTCTGGATTTCAGCCCTTCTGGCCGGCCTGTCGAATCGGTCACCTCTGCAACCGCTGGTTAAGAGGTTTGCACGCAGGCTATCCACTAAAGGGAATAACATCACCATGACGGTGTTAGTATGTCAGCGCCGATCTTGAATCCTCGCGCAACAACACGGTCTTTCGCCATCACTCGCTGGACGTCAGATCGGACATTTCCAGGGCGGAGGTGCTATAGCGTCTTGCGGCGCTCCAAGCAAGTCAGGGTTTCCATGCGCAACTTCGGTGACAGCCCGGGGTGCCCCCGCTAGCCTTCATTTCCGCCACCCATGTCGTTCGCCTGCTATACGCTCGTTCTCATGCGGAAGAAGCAGACCGGCGACTTGATCGCTGACAACGAAGACCCGAATCACGGCAAGGGCACAGTGGTCGACGTGACCGTGTGCATTCTCGGGGTTCTTTTGGTCGTCGCGGTTTGCCTACTGTTGTGGTGGCAGAAGGGTGGTACCTGGTTCGAGCAACCACTCTTGAATGTGATCGGATATGTCGGCGTAGCCGTTTCGATCGTTGGGGTGCTCCTGGCCTATCTCATCTTCCGGCGGCAGGCCCGCGAAGGGGCGAGCGCTAACCATTACCAGAAAAGGGTTCTGGCCGAACTCCAACTCTTGCTGGTCGGGGTCGATCAGAAGGTCAGCGATCTGGCGGTGCAGCAAGCGAGTGATAGTGTGCCGGACGCTGAAGCGGAGCAAGGGGCCGCGGCCGAGGATCTCTGGGAAGCCTTCACGCCCGAGACCGAGGACTCCGCTGTTTATCTCAGCAGTCCTTCCGGAAGGAGGCGGCGCGTTTACGTTCCGCGCGCAATCCCTCTCGCAGTCATCGGTGCCCTCGTGAAGACCTGGGACGGGCAAGGCCTTACCGGTCGCTGGACTGTAGGCGCGCTGCGAGGCGCTTTTCGCGCTGAGGGCAAGGGCAATCACCCGTGGTATCTGGTCCTCGCGCCTCCGGGTGATGACAGCACGCCCCGAGTCTGGAAAGTCACACGCGGTCCGGGCGGAACTGATCATGCAATGCAAATCCGGGACGGTCGAGAATTTCAATAGCCGGGTAGACGTTGAGAAGAGCCGATTCCGCTCAGAAAACGGTCGCTCTGAACGGACTGTCCGCCATGCGTTCGGATTGCAGGGATCATTGGCGCATTTTCGCCGAGCAAAACTCCAGGGCCTGGAATGCGATCTTCTTCGCGACGGGCCTTTTCCGGCATTATTGCTTATGCCTAGATTCCACCACTCCCTGATGGCCATGAGGAATGTGGGCTCAGCCTGAGCCCGAGTAGTCGATCACTCGCTGTAGCTCGACCAGATGCCCTCTGCGGCGGTGATTATGCGCCCTTCCGATAAGTCGCATTGAAAACAGCCTCTGCGAGCCAGCGCTTGAAGCTGCTGTTGTCCTGGAACTCCTTGAAGAGCTGGGTGTCATCGGCAATGAGTCGAAGCATCACTTGGCTCAGCGCCCGGTCACTCTCGACGCGGGCGTTCACTGGGTCGTTGTTGGTCTGCGCGTTTCGGTACGCCTCGTCCTCAGACACGAGCCGCGGGATCTCCTCGGTGATGAAGCGTTCTACGCGGTCAGCATCATTCCACTCGATGTTGCCGAAGTAATCGTTAAAGCTCTTCACGATCGCGGAGAGCCTCTCAAGCTCCGGGTCAGCGAGGTGTCCGCCCCCGCGGGCCGGGACAGGGTCAAGAGTGCCATCTTCGTCGTCAAGCACGATCTTCATCGCGTTTAGCTTCTCGGCGCGGTACGACTCCAGGTCGATGTTCTCGAGGATCCCGCTAGCGAGGTCTTCTTCCTTGGGGGCAGGCAGCTTGGGGACGAGATGATCGAGGAAGATAGAACGTTTCTCCCACTCGGCGCTGCCGTATGGCAGCACCGTGGACAGGAAGTTGTAGGTGCGCAGGAACGCCTTCGCGTTGCCCTTGAACGTCACCTGGTCGTCCTCGTCGTGGAGCTGAATATACTCCGCGACACAGACGTCGAGGAGCGGGTCGAGACGGTCACGGCTCTCCCCCGCCAAATATCGGCTGACGAACTCATCGATCTGCTCCGACGTGTAGATACCGAACGCATCGAGGTCGTTGACGAGATCATGCAGCTTGTTGGCATCGGTCGCTTCTGCCAGAACCGTCGTGCGGTAGTACGGCTCGAACGCCCGTTGGATGTCGTCGGCGTCATTGGCGAAGTCGAGCACGAAGGTGTCGTGCTTGGCCGGGTGCGCACGGTTGAGCCGCGACAGCGTCTGCACAGCCAGCACACCCGCGAGAGTCTTGTCGACGTACATCGTGTGGAGAAGCGGCTCGTCATAGCCGGTCTGAAACTTGTTCGCGACGACAAGAACCCTATGTGGATCGGTCTTCACTTGCTCGGCGATCGCGTTGGACGGAAAGCCGTTCAGACTAGCCTCCGTCACCTTCATGCCCTTGTACTCGTGCTCGCCGGAGAACGCGACGACCACCTTGTAGGGGCTGTTGCGGGCGGTGAGTACGTCGCGGATGGCATGGAAGTACTCGATACACCGCGCGATCGACGAGGTCACGACCATCGCACGGGCTTGGCCGCCTATCTTGCGCTTCGCAACCACTTGAGCGAGGAAGTGATCAACCATGATGCTAGCCTTCTGTCCGATTGCGTGCTCGTTGCCCTCGACGTAAGCGCGGAGCTTCTTCGAGGCGCGCTTGGCGTCGAACTCGGGATCATCCTCGACGGTCTTCATAAGCTTGTAGTAGCTGCCGACCGGCGTGTAATTGGCGAGGACGTCGACGATGAAGCCCTCTTGGATCGCCTGTTTCATCGTGTAAGAGTGGAACGGCCGGAAGCCGGTGGCCCCGTCCGCGTTGGGAACGGGCTCGCCGAACATCTCGAGGGTCTTGTTCTTCGGCGTCGCGGTGAACGCGAAGTAGCTCGCGTTCGTCAGGAGCTTCTTGCCTTCGATGATCCGGTTGATCCGGTCCTCGACCGTGTCCTCCTCGTCGGCTTCGATGCCGCCGAGCGCATGCGAGACGGCCGCCGAGGTCTTCGATCCTTGGGAAGAGTGCGCCTCATCGATGATGATCGCGAAGGTCCGGTTGCTGTGGTCGGCGCCGATGTCATCCAAGATGTACGGGAACTTCTGCACGGTGGTGACAATGATCTTCCTGCCCGCCGTGATCGCCCGCCGAAGATCGCCGGACCGGTCGGCGTGCACCACAGTTGACCCGACTTGCAGGAACGACTTGATGGTCTGAGTGAGTTGGTTGTCGAGGATGATGCGATCAGTCACCACGACAATTGAGTCGAACGCGATGCGACCAGCATGGGAGGCCTCGGTGAGCTGGTGAGTCAGCCAGGCGATCGAGTTAGACTTGCCGCTGCCTGCAGAATGCTGGATGAGATAGCGGCGGCCCGCACCACGTGCTTCGACGTCGGCGAGCAGCCGGCGCACCACGTCGAGCTGGTGGTACCGGGGGAAGATCGCCTTCGATACCTTCTTGCCGGTCCTCGGGTTCTTCTCGACGACGATCTGGGCGTAGTTCTCGATGATCCCTGCGAGACTCTGCGGCGCGAGCACTCGCCGCCACAGGTAGTCCGTCATGACCCCCTCAGGATTCGGTGGGTTCCCCGCGCCGTCGTTGAACCCTTGGTCAAAGGGCAGGAACCATGACGAGGCCCCCTTTAGCTCGGTACAGAACCGTGCGCGCTGGTCGTCCAGCGCGAAGTGCGCGATCGTCCGTCCGAACGCGAACAGCGGCTCACGAGGGTCGCGGTCGCGCTGGTACTGCTGCACCGCGTCTTCGACCGTCTGGTTCGTGATGTTGTTCTTGAGTTCGAACGTGAACACCGGCAGACCGTTAACGAACGCCACGAGATCGACGGCATCACCTGTGTTGCTGACACTGTCATGCACCTGTCGGGTGACGACGAACCTGTTCGCATCGAACAGGACGGCGGCCTTCGCGTTCCCGGCCGCAGGCGTCGGATAGTACAAATCAATATGGAGGCCGTGGTGGTCAATGCCATTGCGCAGGGCATGGACGACGCCTCGTCGGGTGACTTCTCCCTGCAACCGAGCGAGAAACTTATGGCGGGCGGGAGACTCCGTGGCGAGACCGAGCGGTTCGACGAGATCGGGCTGAGTCGCCTCAATGAACCCTTCGAAGTGACCGAGGTCGAGAGCGTAAGAGGCGCTATAGTCGCCCGGCGCACCCTCGGTCCAGCCGCCGTCTCTCATCTGGGCGACAAGGAGAGCCTCCAGGCTCTCCTCATTCAGTCGCTGCATGCTCACTCCTCGCTCCCGACCAATGCTTCCTCGAGATCGTCATCGAGTCCAACGAACGCGACGTCGATCGATTCGGGTCCGTCAGGCAGCGTCGCTGCGATCGCCCTAACATCGACCTGCCCTGTCACAACGTCTGCAACGAGGCGCATACGAAATTCTTGAAGGAGGGCGACCTCGTCTCGGACACGTTGTACGGCCGCGCTTGTTGCCGAGCTTTCTGCACCTGCACGTCTTGACAACTCCTCCTGCACTGCGACAGGCGGAAGTGACACGCGAACATTCATCAGCCGTTCGGTGTCAAGCTTCTTCGTGCCATGTCCAGCAGTCTCTACAAGCTGAATCAATTCAGCCTCATGCGCGCTCAACCAGTCCCGAAGATACTCCGACGTGATGACTCCTTCACACGGCACCATAGCCTTAATGTCCTGGTTAATCGTCGAGTCCACGTTCAGAGTGGCAACCGGAACCGTGCGGGCCAGAATCATCCCCCGCACTACGATCACTACCGAACCACGCGGAACGAAGGAGATGTTCGTCCCGTCCAGCGCGGTCTGCGTGATGCAATCGAGCGAGCCATCAAGAACGTCCGTCTTGACATCCTTAGGGCTAACCCAAGGAATGTCACCGCCCCAGAAGGCCGCGTTTTCCTTACTGGGCGTCATCCCACCCATGACCCTTACGAGCCGCTTAAGCGGAATGAAGGGGGCATCTTTGCCTCCCCCACCTGCAAAAACAGCAGCGATCTGCGCGGTCTTCTGCTCATCGAGAAGCGATACAAGGCGACGCTTGGCGGCGATAGCTTTGTCAATTCGGGCATTCGCGTGGGCGAGGTACTTCACGATCGCAGCCTGATCCTCTGGTGGCGGTACCAGGCAGGGCATCCGTTTAAGATCCGACCAGCTCAGCTGCTGACGCAGACCGCTTCCCATCCCATAGATTCGCTTCGATGAGTCGACCACGGTCAGGTACTGAAACGCATATGCGTCGCTCCAGTCGCCGGTCGGACGAAGACCGATGTATGCCGAGGTGATGATCCCGAGGTGCTTTACGTGACCCACTCGGATGCTCGTCTGATCGTTCTGTAGATCAGTTGGACGTACGACAATGTCGCCTGGATCAAGCACCTGGTAGCCCTCGTAGGACTCAGGAACAAGACCCCGTTGCTTTTCGACAGGTTTGACGACTACTCGCCCGTAACTCAGCGAAAGTACTTGCGACTCAATCAGTCCGTGGTTCTTGCGCCGATTCTCCTGCAGGACAGCAAGCCCCGGCTGAACTCGCCAGTGACTCGGAATGCGAGACGACCAGAAGAAGTTCGACGTGGTATCCGAATATCGCGGCAGATCGTGAAACATCAGTCCTCACCCGCGATCTCGGCAATCAGGTCATCCGTCTCTGCTTCGAGAGCGCGGATATCAGCTTGGATTTCGGCCAGGGTGCGCATCGGTGTGGGCTTGTAGAAGTGGCGCGTGAAGGAGATCTCGTAGCCGATCTTCGTCTTCGACTCATCGATCCAGGCGTCCGGAGCGTAGGGAGCGACTTCGCGGCGGAAGAACGCCTCAACGCCATGGCCGTATTCACGTGCCGGTTCGGTCAGCGGGACTTGCTCGGTGTCGCGAAGTTCGGCGTCGGGCTCGTACTCTACTACGCGAATGCGGTCATCGACGATCGCTTCGTAGAGACCGTGCAGTGGATCGGGCACGGTCGCGTACGGGAGAGCCTTCTTGATGACAGGCGGCGCTGCCTCGTCGCGTACACCCTCCTCTTTGAGCTGTTTGATCTCCTTGGCCGTGTACACGCGGTTCGGATCTACTCCGGCGATGCGCAGAGGTCGCTCAACGGTAATCTTGTGGTAGCCAAAGTCGACTCCGTCGAACACCTTGGAGCAATCGCGGTCTTCGTACTGGTCGAACGCGGTGAACGCTTCGAGCACCCTGTCGGCGTCAGCCTTGGAGACCTCGACGCCCTTTTCACCGAGGTTCTTGCGGAGCGGCGTTGACCATCCGGTGGCGTCAATGAGCTGCACCTTGCCCTTGCGGCGCTCCTCCTTGCGGTTGGAGAGCACCCAGACGTAGGTCGCAATACCGGTGTTGTAGAACATCTTGAGCGGCAGCGCTACGATCGCCTCGAGCCAGTCGTTCTCGATAATCCAGCGGCGGATGTTGCTCTCGCCCTGGCCCGCATCTCCAGTGAACAGCGAAGACCCGTTGTGGACCGACGCGATCCGGGAGCCAAGCTCGGTACCCTGCTTCATCTTCGAGATGAGGTTCGCCAGGAACATCAATTGCCCGTCGCTGCTGCGCGTCACGAGCGAGTATTCACTGTCACCGTCGTGGGTCACCACGAAGCGCGGGTCGATGATCTTCTTCGCGCCTCCGAGGCGGTCCTGGTCAGTCTTCCAACTCTTGCCATAGGGCGGATTCGAGAGCATGAAGTCGAACTCCTGGCCAGCAAAGGCATCATTCGAGAGCGTTGAGTACTCCGGGCCTCCGACTATGTTGTCGGCGGCCTTGCCGTCGCCCTTGAGGATTAGGTCGGCCTTAGCGATCGCATACGTTTCGGCGTTGATCTCCTGCCCATACAGGTGGGTGGATACCTTCTTACCGGAGGGCTCCGTAAGATGGTGCAGCGTCTCCTCGGCCACAGTCAGCATGCCGCCGGTGCCCATCGCGCCGTCATAGAGACGGTACGTGCCCGAAGGGATCGCGTCTGCGATGGGTTCGAACATCAGCCGGGTCATCAGTCGCACGGCGTCGCGCGGAGTCCAGTGCTCACCGGCCTCTTCGTTGTTCTCCTCGTTGAAACGGCGCACGAGTTCCTCGAAGACAGTGCCCATGCCGTGGTTGTCGAGGCCTGCCGGCGAGAGGTCGAGGCCAGGCGCCAGGAACTTCTCGATCAACGAGCCCAGCGAATCAGCCTTCGTGAGCCGGGGAAGCTGGTTGCGGAGTTCGAAGTTGTCGATGATCTCCTGCACGTTGGGAGAGAACCCGTCCAAGTACGCCTCGAAGTTTTGTCGCAGACGGGTCGAGTTCGAGACGTGGCGCAGATCCTGCAGCGAGAATCCTGAGGTGTTGTAGAAGTCCTGCTTCGCCGCGTCTCTGAGCGGCGCATCTTGATCGGCGATGCCTGCATCGTCGAGCATCTTCTTCATGGTCTTCACCGCGTCGCGCGTCGGGCCAAGGACGCTGTCGAGCCGGCGCAGGACCGTGAAAGGGAGGATCACATCGCGGTACTTGCCGCGGACGTAGAGGTCGCGGAGCACCTCGTCAGCGATGTTCCAGATGAGCGCCACGATTCGAGCGTGGTTGATAGAGCTATGCGGCACAGGGATCCTTCACTCTTGACCAGACTGCCGGGCGACGGTCTGCTGTAGAAGCCACCCAACCCACACGAAGGTGGACGGCACCCGGACATTCTCTCACTGCCGTGCAGTTCAACTTCTCAACGGTCTCCGGGATCGGGCCGTCCCGTCCGAACGCGACCACGTCTTAGGGCCTGCATCTCTCCCCTCCGCAAGTCGCCCTGCGCCTGGGGTGATCGTTGGTCCCATCCCTAGTCGGCTCGCCGGGCGTATATGTCGGACCCACCTACTGGCCATACCATGTTCAGTCGTGCGTAGGGTAACGGGGTGCATTCTGTTCGGCCATGTCCTGCTCTTCACGTTCAAAGGCGTCCCAAAGAAGATTGGCGACAATGATCAGCGATAGGGCAACGTAGGCAAACGAGGCAGCGCTGATCCCACTAAGAACCCAAGCAATGATGTGTACGAACAGCGGGACACAGGTCAGAGTCAGGTTGGCGAGCACGAAGACTGCCACGGTTACCACCACTGACATGACCAGTGAGACGAGTACGTGCGCTCCCGCTTCGTTGAGTGCCCGAACCTTCAACCGTTCGACGTCGCGATTTCTCCGGAGGATGCGCTCCCGCCAGGACACGATCTGAGCGAACGCCCCGATTAGCGCAGCCGAGAGCAGCGCGGCGCCGGCCAGGAGTTGGTCCGCTTTTGTCAGCTCGACACGGAAGACAACCATCAGGATGAGGATAAGCACCGGGATTCCGAAGAGGACGGTCCGGGACCATACGTCGGCGGTTTCGTTGTCAGCATCCGCTCTGCGCTTCCGCAGCCCGAGGCGCAAACCCCGAATCAGTGGTCGGACGTCAAAGCGCTCAGACATTCCTGGACCTCAGAGGGATCGATCCTGTTGAGATGGAGCCCGTCCTGCATCGCAATCGTGTGCAGTCTCGACGAGACGCGGTCGTAGTAGAAGTAGACATCGGGTGAGCCGTCGGAGACGGGGTAAGTGAACACGTCACGAAGCGTATCGACCGCGATTGTGGTGGTCTCGTTGTTGGCACTGCGGATGCTGAGCGAAACTTGGTCATACCGATCTCCTTCACTCTCGTCCAACAGATGCTCTGCCTCAAGAAAAGCAGAGACCTCCGACACTCCATCGCGCTGTGTGGTCGTCGTACCTTGACGGCGCCGGCTCATCCATGTGCGACCGACCCGCGGCGCGATCTCCTTCTGTTGATCGTCGATGAGGCTGATCTTGAGGGTCCTGTCCACTCGGTCCGGGTTCCCACCCCGGTTTGAACCGACGCGGCTCGTAAACGTAGCCGCTGCGGACTTAGCCCCCTGAAGGATCTCATCAAGGAACGCATTGTCGGCCGCCTGCTTCGCTTCAAAGAGAAGCCGCACCTCAGGCCGCTTCTGCGGCACAGGGGCGCCAGTCTCCCGCGCCATCGCGCGGGACGACTCCTGCGCGGCGAGGCGTTCCTTCTTCCAAATGTTGCCCTCCTGGGTAAGCATGGAGAGGAATCTACTG
Source organism: Pseudarthrobacter sp. B907 (assembly GCF_040137805.1). NCBI lineage: Bacteria > Bacillati > Actinomycetota > Actinomycetes > Micrococcales > Micrococcaceae > Pseudarthrobacter > Pseudarthrobacter sp. B907. The sequence continues at coordinate 64,281 of NZ_JBEEQE010000007.1, forward strand.
ACAGCGTCGCGTCGGTATGCGGTCTGGGCTACGATGATGAACCGAGTAGCGACCTGGGGCGAGAAAACGAGCGTAATCATGTGCGGCCGCTCAGCCGAACGGTTCGCAATGTCCACAGCGGGTTCGACCGGATGGGTGGCGAAAGCATGGCTGCCGGTCTCCCCGATGGCCATCTCCAAGTGGATCACTTCCTGGTTGACCACCGTTACCGCTGACAAAGTAGCAGTCTCCGTCGGGCGCTCAGGTTCGCCGTCAGGCGAGGGCTTCGGCGGAAATCGCCACGTCCCCTGAGCGTGGATTCTTTCCAACAACGCGAGGATCTCGTTGCGGACGTTAGAAGTCGACGAGCTGTCCAGAGGCGACTGGTCCTTCTTGCGGTTCATGAAGGCTTCAACGGTGAAGACACGGAAACCATAGGCACGGGGCATTGTCATACTGTAGCGAATAACTAGAGTCGTCCAGCCCCGATCGGCGTTCGGGCCGCGGACGTTAGAAGCCTAGACGTCGTCGACGGGGGTGTTCGCACCCTCCCAACCGCGCAACTGCATTCCCGCTGGTCAGAACGTCCCGCAGCCATGTCAAGGCTGTTGCCAGCAGCGCGAAATCGCGCACAGGTGTATGGCTCAGCCCCTGCACTTCGCCGGGGCTGGCGCCAGCGTGACTCCGGTTACTACGTCAAGTTTGAAAGCTTTCACTGGGCTAGGCGTGGCACCTACCAGCCCAATGGGGTCTGGGTCAGATGTACCCTCGGGGGTTCTTTGTCCCACCGGCATAGCAGGGCGAAACTTCAGGCCTCTCAGGAGCCGAATTCCAATCAACGCCAACATTCGGAGCTGGTGAACGGAGAACAATACGACCGGTCATGGCGTTCGGAGTAATCGTTCATGTTGGCCGTAGGCTTGCCGCAACTAGGACACGGCCAATGGGGCCCTTCACATGAACGACTGTTGTGACCTTCAAATCCGCATTTACCACAAGCCATGCCGAAACCCTACAGCGGCTTGGAGCCACAGGAAACTCTGTCTGCATTTCCCATTAGGCTCGAACTGTCACTACTCGTAAGCAGGGAGAACCATGGCGGGAAATTCGGTGTACGGCAAGGGCTATCACGACGGTTCGACGGACGCTCGGCAGCAGGATCTGCTCATCGCTGGTGTCGTGGTGGCCACGGCGGCGCTCGTTAAAGTCAGCCTGGTCAGTTACGACAAACTCAAGCAGATGCAGGCTTCCAGGATGGAGAAGCGCATGCTTGCTTCCGCGCAGAACGACAACATAGAGGCCGCCGACAAAGACGATCTTGATGGTCCGACGCGTAAAGCCCAACAGGGCTAAAGCGAAAAAGAGAGCCCACCCGCTGTGCAAACAGAGGTGGGCTTCCTTACTGCCGGTGTGCCATCAGAGCTTTTCGCCGCAGCTGGCGCATACTTTCTCGCCTTCTTCGTAGATTTTGACCACAGCAGTACTTGGTGGATGCCATTTGGGCTCCATTCATCGGGGGTACGAGCAGGAGGATCCTACAGCCCGTGAACTTTCGCGGACGAACTGCAGGGAGAAGATCAAAACTCCTGAACGTCACCGTCCCAGGCTGGCCGGGCGACTACTTCGATGGACTCTCATGGAGCCATACTGCTCGGTCCAAGTCCCGGGGTTCAACTGTGAGTTTCTCAGCCGCGAGCTGGAGGAGCTGCCGTGTTCGTGCAGGACTGAGTTTGCTATCGGAGCCGAGAACTCGTGCAAGGTATCGCTGCACCATCACGTCTGGTTTTGTTTCCGTGCTCACTCCACCGTTTCGGTCGTTTTTGGATGTGCCATATAGGGCGCCTACACCGGGCAGTTTTGCGGGCGGGTCTTACGAGAAACCGTAAGGCCATGACGGCGGGCTTTTCTAGGTGCGTGCCAGGCTGCGCCGTGCCGTCCGGTTGAGCACCGTCTAACGGGCGCTCATTTCTGCCGTTAGAACGTCGGGGACCAACTTGGAGCCGTGGGAGGTCCGGTGGATGTAAGTGGAATATCGCTGTTGACCGATAGCATGCGGATACGTCCAATCGGGTTCTGAACCCACTGAAAAACGAGGGTGTGTACGCGTGGGTCAAAGTGTCGAGGATCTCGATCCAGGAATTCCAATGAACTGGATCGGGGCGGCTAAGAATGAGTCCGCTGGCAAGGACATAATGCTCGCCAGCCTCACCCCAAAATTCGACGAGGGAAGCCACCGTGTCTACTACGACCTGCTTACAAGGGCCATCGACCACGAGGGGGTGCACAACGTTGCGCTGACAGGGGCTTATGGCACAGGCAAGAGCAGCGTCCTTGAGCAACTCGGCCGACAACGTGACGGTCAGGTCATAGAGATATCGCTGTCCACCATCGCTCCACCACAGCGCAAGGCGGACGGCGATGACGCACCGGAGGACGAAAAAGTCCAGACCAATCTCATTCAGAAAGAGATTGTCAAGCAGCTCCTCTACCGGCTCCCTGCGCACAAAACGCCCAAGTCCAGGTTTCGCCGCACCAGCGCACCACAAACGAAACGGGATTGGTTAATATCTTCCATAAGCGGCGTACTGACCGTCACTGTCGCTCTTCTCCTTGGGCTGCTCCAGCCACTAGTTGAGTCTGTCGTACCCGAACCGTGGGGTCGACGCATCCTGGCTTACGGAGTACTTACCGGAGGGGTGATCTGCGCGACATGGTTTATCCGGAGGCTCATTGCCGGGGGCCCAGCCATGAGCGCCTCCGTCGGTGCCGCCGGCCTCACGAGCGTGACCCTAACCAGCGCGACCAATACATACTTTGATGAGTACCTGGACGAGATCGTCTACTTTTTCCAGGCCAGCAAAACCAAGGTCGTAGTGATTGAGGACATCGATCGGTTCGAAGACATCAAGGTCTTCGACGCACTGCGCGCCCTGAACGTGCTCCTGAACAGCTCCAGCGCCCTTGAACGCATCGTATTCGTATACGCAATCCGAGACAGCATTTTCGAGAAGATCGAGGATGTGAAGAGTCCCAGGGACGAGGACGTTACGCGACGAGCGGTCGACGTCGCTAACAGGGCCAAGTTCTTCGACGTGATCGTTCCAGTCGTGCCATTTGTCAACGCCGACAACGCCCGAGACCTGATGAGCCGCGCAATGAAAAGTAAGAATTTTTCGCTAGACCAGTCACTCATACGTATCTCAGCGCGCCACGCAGCCGACATGCGCCTCATCCACAATATTAGGAACGAGTTCGAGGTCTACCGCAGCCGTCTCAGCGTTCCCCGCACGCGTGTATACGGCATCAACGACGATCTTGTTTTCGCGATGGTCGTCTACAAGAACGCCCACTTGGCAGACTTTGAAAAAATTCGCCACAAGGACAGCACGCTCGATCACCTCTACAAGTCGTGGCGCGAGCTGGTGCGCTCCAATCTGAAAGTCGAGGTCATTCGGCTCGCAAAGCTTCGCATTGCATCAGAACTCGACGCCACTGCCGATAAGCGAGCACGCCTTTGGGGCCAACGTCTCTTGGAACATGTTGAGACGCTCCGGGCCAGTCTGCAGTCCGTGAACGGCAGCCAATCGACCATCAACTTCGTCGGTGAATTCGATGAATCGAAGCTTCAGCAGCGCGCCACCTGGCGCGCCATCGCGTCCGGAAAACTCCTGCAGCTGCACGCACGGGTCCCTAACGGATACAACATGACTTTGGCATTCTCGGCGGAACAACTCGGAGCTATGCTCGGGATTACCATCGATCTGTCTGAGTGGGACGAGCCTGTACGGAGTGAAATTGAGGCACAGATAGCGGATTGCGAGGAGACCATCCGGTTCCTCCGACACCACACCTGGGCACAGCTCCGTCTCCGTCCCGAGTTTGTTCTCCAGAATCCGGAAGGTTCCCTGACCTTCGATCAGCTCGTCCACGAGAAGCTTGGATCACCATTGATCGAAGAACTGGTACGTCGCGGCTTCATCACTTCGCACTTTGCGCTCTACACATCCACGTACTACGGAACACACCTCGGCCCGGACGCCCTTGAATACGTGAGGCGCTGCATCGAACCCGGCGAGCCTGACCATCTGTTTCAGCTCGATGTGCAATCGGTCCAACAACTCCTTATCGAGCAAGGGGCCGAGACGGACGACACTGCGGAGATCTTCGATGACGCAAGCATGCGCAACGTCTCAATCGTCGACTATCTGTTGCAAAACCGCCCCAAGGCCGCGGGCAGAATCGCGAAAGGACTCACCGCCTGGGGCGAACAAGAAGCTGATTTCGTCGCAAGCTACTGCGCTCGGGGGGCCGAGCCGGAACGCCTCCTCGCCGCCATGGCTCCCCTGTGGGCTGCCGCCCTGAAATACACGGCGGCCGATGCACCTCTTCCGCCTGGAAAGCGCGTGACGAGTGTCGACGCTGTCCTTGGCGCCCTCCCTCATTCTGAGGGCTACGATGTCGACGACAAGGTCCGTGATCTTCTCGAGGCGCACTACGCTGAGTTCACATCCGTCACGGCACCAACGTCATCGGAGCGGGCAGCAATCACACTAGGCGTTTTCGCGGCCTGCAAGGCCACAATTCGGGACGTTAACCCGCTGAACCACGACGCTCGCGAACAGGTCATCGCGCGGAGGCTTTATCCAGTCACGAAAGGCAATCTCTTCGAGCTCACCCAGGGTAAATCCCTCGCCCTGGACGCGCTACGCCAAGCAGATGAACGCGTGTACAAGAACGCCATCGACCACCTCAGCGACTACCTCATGGCCTTTGCAGACACGCCGGATACCGAGCACACGATTGAAGATCCTCACCAGTTCTCGAATATCGTGACGAAGGCCGGCGAGAAAGGCAATCCAGAAGACATCCGCCGATTGGTCTCGCAATCGAGCGGAAACTGTAGGGTCAGCGCACTCGCCGAAGTTCCGCCATCCGCATGGCTGACGATTCTTGCGGAAGATCGTGCACCTGCAAGCTTCACAAACATCCACTCATACATTGACGAATACGCCCAGGTCGATGACGTCTTGACTGCGTTCCTGAGCAGACACAACATGATCGAATGGGACGAGGACACCTCATCGCTGGAGGACAGGCGGGACGTCGCCCAGGCGATCCTGAACGCGGTGGACACTCTTCCCGATGCAGAAGACAGGATCGGATTGGTCGCGCAGCTGGAGCCTGGCGAACTTCCCATCGACAGCATCAAGTCCGAGGCTGGGAAGTTCGCTAGCCGACTAATCGAGAAAAACCTCATCCCCGATGATGCTGAAACGTTCGCCAGCGCTCTGATGGTCGACTGGAACACCCGTGAAGCGGCGATTGCGGCTTCAGAGGACTTCGAGTCCTTCGTATCACCCGAGACGTTGCCGGTATCGCAAATCCCAGAGCTGCTTCAAAGCGAAAAAATCAATATGGACATCAAAAAGACCGTGGTCGGCAACCTGGCAGAATATCTCGCCCACGGCACGCGGCAACAAGCCGAAGACATAGCACGGGCGCTCAACGCACGGCAATGGAAGATCGGCCTACCGCGGATCCAAGCACTCATGGACCGCGGGGTCGCCGCACCCCAAATGATTCAATTAATCCTCCGCACGCCGGACCTGACACTCGATAAATTGCGTGAACTACTACGAGAGATGGGGGACCCTTATGCGAGGCTCGCTGACCCGGGTCATCGCCCCGCAGTGGTACCGGACGACGATGTGCACAGTGCACTCCTTGAGCGTCTTGAAGGCGTCACCGTTTCATCGTCTAAGAAGGCGGGAACTCAACTGAGGGTGAATTTGTTTCGGACAGAGAGATAGCGGCGCGCCGTCTCGCAGCGAGATTCTAATGTCATCGTCACCAAGCGCCCGGTAGGGGATCGGCTAACGGGCACCAGGGGTGACATTTACCGCTGCAAAAACGCCGCCACTTATCGCTGCGAATCACAGCAGCCATCATCGTCACCGAACTCGACTGCGGGGCGGTCATCACAGAACTTTTCACACACCCTGACCACCGCCGCCAAGGCCTGGCCGAAGAACTTCTCCGACGCCCTGCACGTCCTACATGCGCTGGACCACGCCACGGTGACCCACCGTGGACGACACCAACTCAGCGGCCATGGCCCTATACCTCTCCCGAGACCCGCCGCCTCATAGACGAGGACCTCGACAGCGACTACGACTGAGCGGTCCGGGTCACAGCGAGCAGCCTGCACGCGATTGCCGACTGAGACACCGCCCAGTCCCGATGTTGTGGCTAGGCTTCTGACATGCAGTATTCCCCGCCTTCCGACGAGGCTTACCTGGGCCTGGCTCGAGGTATGTCTGGGGCTGCCGGGGCCGTCCTGGTTGTGGGTGTCCCCGGGCCGCTGCCGACTTCCCAGATGGCTCACTGCGTTGACTACGCTCCCGTGCAAGGGACCAGCTACTGCGAATCCGGCCCACTGCCGGGTGTGGAAGGAATCTGTGGAAACCGGCCTACTCCCAGCCCTGCTGATCACCTACTGCGGCCACCATAGAGTCCGGATCATCATGGCCACGCGTGTCCGTCGTGAAGGCGCCCATGACAAAGGCTAAGCGCCGCGCGCCGGACCCCGAGTGGGTTCAGATGTACCGGATGGGCATCCCGTCCCCGAAGATCGCCGCCGGCGCGGGCGCGGCCGAGAGCTCCGTCCGGTACCACCTCCATCTCGCCGGACAGGCCGAGCCGGGCCTGCGGGAGGCGCACAAGAAAGCCTTGGGCGCAGTCACCCGGATCACCTCGGCTGGGCTGCGGAACCTGAACGCCACCATCGCGTTCTACCAGGCGGAGGGCCGGCTGCCGACGACCGGCGGGAAGACTGCCCGGGAGCGGGCCTTGGGATCCTGGCTTCACACACGTCGGCAGAACGCTGCCGCAGGCACCCTCTCCCCCGTCTACCGGGAAGGCCTGGCCGTCATCCCCGGGTGGGACTCGGTAACGACCCGAAGTGCAGACAACGCCGCCCGCTGGGACCGCCGGCGGGCCGAACTGGTCGAGTACCTGACGGCCGGCAATGACTGGCCGCGGCACAAGGACTTCGCGACAGAGCAGGAACGGGTCCTGGGTGTGTGGGTGCACGTGCAGCGGATCAGCCGCCGCCAGGGAACGCTTATCCCGGAACGGGAAGCCCAGCTGAATGCTTCACTGCCGGGCTGGCGGGACGGCAGGGCACGAAGCGGCGGCCGTCGGCGCGGTTCATCACAGGATCAGTGATGCCTGACGCTCCCACCGTGGAACCCTTGCCGGTGAGCTTCTTTTCGGTCAGATCCCAGCGGGAACATTCCTGGCAGGGATACGACCGGACCCACTGCTTGCCGTCCTTGCCGGGTGCGCGGACCGCGTCGAGGGGTGAATCAGGATCGGGGTACGGGTCTTCGGACGAGCCGCCGAGAGCTCCTTCGTTCGTTTGACCGTACCCGTCAACAGTCGGCGCATTGTCATTTTGTTTGCTGGACTCCCCACACAGAGGAGTATTCGGGGCGATCAATTCCGGGAGCAATGCCTGGCATCGGATTGAAGATGCAGGTCAGTCCAGCAGAAATTCGCACCAGAGGCGGGTTATGGTCCGAGATAGTCTTCGGCCGGCCCGCTTCCGGTCGCAGGCCCGCGCAACGAACTTGACGTTCTAGACGAAGGCCAATTCGACCATGACTGGTCGCAGACCATCTCTGGGCACCACAAATGAACAGCGACTAAGGCGACACGGCTCGGTGGACAAGCGGTATAAAGCCTTCCAGCTGCAGAACTTCGGCCGTCAGGTCCGGCGAGCATCCGCCCAAAGCTAAGCCAGTTCAGGCTACCTCGTTCGGATCTCCAGCCTTCAAGTCTCCGGCAGCAATCCGTTCCCCCGTCTTTCGGTACGCTTCAGCAATGTAGTCTTCTACGTCGTTGACCCCGATCCGCCAGACGCCCCGGCCACCCACCTGGATGCCGCGAAGCTCCCCACTCTTGAGCAGCGCGCGAACCTGGACATCGCTGACGTTCAGCTCCTCAGCGATTTGGTCGATGGTCAGGAAGCGGCGGATCTTCGGAGTTTCAGACATACCTGCATCCTATGGTGAGACACGTCACCACGGCCTTGTCCTTCTCATCGTGGACGCCAGGCCGCCAACTTGGCATTCAGCTTGGAATCTCACCTACTGCTTGTAGCCAAGCAGGCCAGCAGGCGACGAACCTCCGGGGATTATCACTAGCCCCTTTCACCCAAGCCATGTCTTGCTGGGCGCATGTCTGTGATTTTCACCCCCGAGGGTCCCCTACTGAGCGCGTTCTCAACAGCAGGGGACCCTCGGGGTCTGAACTTTGAACTGGGCCAACTCAGCAGCGTGATCAGAAGCCGCTCCCGCTCCCTAAGCTGTCTCGCTGCGTCAACCTTCCACCCCTGTCATTCAGTCGGGCCTTTCCAGGTTCAATAGCTCATCTCATTCCCCGCCGCGACCCCAAAAGGGGGCACCACCACCGGGCCTTTAGACGCGATGTTGTAGGCCGGGGAAGCAGTCTCTTCCACGCTGGGCATCTCGAGGCCAGCCTGAATTTTGGCATCGGACCCCGCAGCCACCGTGTGCGTCGCCCGCTGATAGACCGCAGTGCCGAAGCGAAGGTCCGGCCCTATGGTGTCAGCCACGATTCGGCGTGCTTCACGGCGTTCGCCGTCCTTCTCGTACGAGCGGAATTCCAGCTCGCCTGCGACGGTGACCGGGTCTCCCTTCTTTAGAGAGTTCGCCGAGTTCTCCGCCAATGCACGGAACGCTGAGACATTGTGGAAGACGGGTTCCCCGTCATGCCAAGCGCCGTCCGCCCCTTGGATTCGCTGGTTGACGGCCACACGCATCTTGGCGTGGGCCACTCCGCTTTCGCCGAAGCTGAGCTCGGGATCGGCCACGAGGTTGCCGGCGATGCTGACCGGGATCTTGGTGCTCATTGTTCTTGTCCCTTCCAAAGCCGGTAGGGCTCTCCCACCGGACAGATAGTGCGGTCCTCACGGTCCGGCCATCACCGGTCCATCGGCCGACCTGACTGGCCCTTCCACTCCTGCATACGTCGTCGGCTGGTTGACCCGGGGGTCGGCATCAACGGCCGCGATCTTCCCTCCGAATCCAGGTGGATTGGTGATTTCGAGGATGCCTTTGGTAGCTGCCGTGACACGGCCAAGGACCGACTTGGCTACATCCACCCGGGAGGTTGGGTGTGCACTGTACATGTCCTGTTCGAATGCGGAACGCTGAGTGCGGATTACGGCGTCTGCCCATCCCAACAGGTAAAGCGCTGATTGCTCGCCGCGGTCGATCCCGTGGGCCCTCAGTACCGTGTAGGCAACGGATTCGGCCTCGATTTCGGCCAGCCCGCGATGGTCCGCGCTACTGCCGTACAACCGGCCGACCTCGTCGTTTGGCCCGTGGAGCAGCACATGCCCAAGCTCGTGGGCAAGGACCGCCGCGCGCTCCTCGGAGCCCAGCCAGGCACCAACCTGGACCCTATGCTGGGTGAAATCCGTAAAGCCACTCGTCAGCCCGTACTGGGCATCCGTGACGTCGACCCTGAAGCCATGCCGGCTCACGACTTCTACAAGGGATTGCCAAAGCTCGCCGGCGTCCGCCCCTGGTCCGTCGATAGCGCGAGGTACCAGCAATGGAGTCCCCTGCGTCTGGGAGACGTCAAAGACTGCCTGGCCGCGCCAACCTACGATGATTGTCTTCTTCCCATCGTCGACAGCGCCCTTGCGGCAGCTTCTCGCCAAGAGGAACGTGCCGCCGGGTACCGTCAGGAAGGGTCACCTGCTGGACTCGTGACGTGCGGGGAGCGATCACCCACAGAGCGTGCTCGCCCCGTACGACGGTGCGGCCGTGGCGTTCCCACTCCTTGTACCCGGCAACCAGGGTGGGCCCCTCGGTGCCGCGCTGGGCCATCTGCATCATGAGCAAAGCTACGTTGCCGCCCGAGTAGCGCCATAACGTGGCTGAGGCGTCCAGCAGCACCTGCCAATGCGATGGAGAGTCGACGGCCTCTTCCAGGATTTTGTGGAGACCCTCTGTCAAGGAAGTGATGCGCTCTTCCGGTGACATCCGCGCACTGTCAGATTCGCTCGGCCTTGGCGCGGCCTCTGCCACCACATCGCTGGATACGTCTTCAACTTCAGGGGCCACGACAGCCGCCCTCCATGCTTCTCGGGATCCCGCCGGGACTGCCCAGCGGATTACCTATTCATGTCCTGCGAGGCGCGAACAGCATGACTTCAGAATTCGTCCCCGATCTGGTGGGTAGCTGCCTGCCACTCAACGAAGTCCGGCGCGTCCGGCCGAAGGATTCTCGGCGTCGGTTCCTTGTGCGCCTGCAATCCCACACAACCGGCCGTCCGGGTATGTATCCGGAGCCGTTCGACGGCGTGTGGCAGGCGCTCGTGAAAGGCCAGCGGTCCGAACCCGGGATCGTCGCCGGCGTAGGAAGCCAGTTCCGCCCGCTGCAGGGCATAGAGCTCGGCCACAATCTCGGAATGACGCCACCAGCAATCCGGGACCACCGAGGTCGTCAGCTGATACGTGCCAACAAGCCATCTGACCCAGATGGCCAGGGCTCGCCAAACGCTTCCGGCCTGCGCGGCAGTCATCTGCCGCCAACGATACGTCACGCCCGGCGTTCGGGCCGGTGGCCGGAATGCGGAGCGGAAGAGCTCAGCGGTCAGGTCGTCGTCGGCTCCGGCTGACGGAATCTCAAAACGTTCGACGTCGTCATGGCCGGCCATCGGTGACCTCCTCGGTTGTTTGCTGCCGTAAGCGGTGACCATCGGCCAAGGCCCGTTCGAGCTCGAGCTTTGACCGCCCGAGCTCGGCAGCGTCTTTGCGTTTATGCCATTCGCGCAGGTCCAACAGGATGGGGCGGGTCCGGCGCCCGAGCATCAGGGCTGTGCCGACCGGTAGGCGCCTGATCTCATGGAGCGGCAGGACTGGGCTCTCCCTGATCTGTTCGCCGTCCTGCCGGCCTTGCGCGGACCAGGAACGGGTGTTCAGGGTCAGGCTCCGCTCCCCCAGCAGTCCGGCCAGCGAGCGGAGGTCACGTTCGTCGGAGCCGCCACCGAAGATCACCTTGATGATGGACGAGTCCCAAATGGTTGCGGCCTCATCGATGGACCAGCCGGTGCGCGCCTGGGACAGCGACTGGAGGACCACCAGTGTGGAGATTCCGATGCCGCCGCCGTCAGAGAGTGCGATGGGCAGGCCCGGCCACGGTGCCAGATTGGCAATCTCGTCCAGGATCAGGGACAAGGGTGGATCCAGCCTGCCACCGGGCGAGACGAATGCCATCTCGCGGGCAGCACTGTCGATGTCGTCAATCAGTGCTGAAAGGTACGACCCTGCAGCGGCTGCTCCGGCTCGGGTGCCGATCAGATAGAGCGTGCCGCAGTCCCGGATGAACGACTTTGGGTCGAATTCCTCGGACTCATCCCGGGGATCCAGGGCGGCGAGCACTTTGGGCGATGACAGCGGCGCGACAGCGGCCGAGACTCCAATCCAGGAGTTGGACGTGTTTCTGGGGTCGTCCTCAAGGATTCCCATCAGATCGGCCTGCCATCCCAACGCAGCCTCGGGCCGGCCGAGGACCTCCAGCGCCTCACGCGCCAAGACCGGACTCGACGACCAACGGCGAAACGCGCGGACGCCCTCTCCGGATAATGCAGCAGCATGGAGGAGGCATTGCAGGATAATCAGCGAGCGCTTTTGCCACGCGGCGTTTTCGCCTTTCATCTCTGTGTCCGCTGTGATGACGAGGGCGCGGCGTGTGGCGATGTCCGGGTCCTGGCAGCCGCGGACGGGAGACCAGCGAAGTGTTGAGGGCAGTCCGGACATTCCTTGCGGGTCGAATACGGTGACAGGCTTGCCGCCGCGTGCCCGGGCTGTCATGGTGACCACCAGGTTGTCGGCGCGGGTCGACGTGGTGACGACGGCGCCGGGAGCGTCGAGGATGGCGTTGATGACCACGTAGAGACCCTTGCCTGAGCGCGGTGCGCCCTGGATGACCATCGATTCCTCGGTGGAGACGTGGACCGTGACACCGCGGGATCGGCCCAAAGTCCACGCGACGTCCTGGATCCGTGGCTTGGCCAAGCCTGGCCTGGTGAATTTGCCCCGCCTCCGGACGGCTCTGGCTCCGAAGTCGTGGAGTATTTCGGCACGCTGGGCGATCCCTTCGCGGTTCAGGATGTCCTGGCGCAGCCACGCGCCGGATTGTCTCCACCTTTGCCAGGCCAGGAAACAGCCGACGGCGAGCGCCGCCATGAGGAGGAGCAGTGGCCCGATCACCCACCAGACGGAGCCGGTGCCGACGTCGCATCCCTGTGGTTGGCGGACAATCCAATCGATGCGGTCGACAAGGAGCCCGACGGCGGCAGCTGGGTTAAAGGGCGACGGCGGACTGCCGCCGCACCGCCAGAGCGTCAGAGTTTGGGCGGCTGCTTGGACGAATACGCACAGACAGACATAGCCGGCCGCGGCCATCAGCCCTGCCGTAACCAAAGGGGTTTCAGTACTTCGCCGGTTCATGCCCGGCCTCAGATCATCCGGTCGTCGGTGCCGAAGACTGCCAGCTCATCGGTGGTAACCCGGTTGGCGACAATGAAGGACCGGTTCCCCACCTTCCAGAGTCCGACGCCTTTGGGAAGGTTCTCTACATGCTCGCATTCGGCCTCCGTCAGCCCGAGTGCCTCTTTGGTCAGGCGCATGGCGTCGTGCTTTTGCCGGTAAATGATTCTGGTGTCTGCTTCGGTAAGCAGGCCGAGGGCCTTTTGGCGGTGGCCGCTGGTGCTGTCGCCGATTTCGTTGAGGTCGGCGACTTTGTGCATGATCAGCAGGTTGGCGATGCCGTAGGTACGGGCAAGGCGCCATTGCTCGCTCATCTTGGCGAGCATGTATGGGTCGGCCAACATTCGCCAGCCTTCGTCGTACACCACCAGCCGTTTGCCGCCGTCGGGATTGGTGACCGCTGCTTCCAGCCAGGTGGCACCGCACGCCGCCGCAAGCGATAGCGCCTGCTCCGAGGCACCGATCAGCGCCGACGTGTCCATCACCATCATGGGCGCCTCGGCATCGAAGGAGACGGTGGACGGAGCATCAAACATCCCCTCCAGGTCACCGGAAACTGTGCGGCGCAGGGAGTGGCTGACAGCCTGTCCCCCGTCCTTGCCGATCAACCCGATGGTTTCGTTGGACGGGTTCAGCAGGTGGTCCAGCACCATGGGCAGTGTGGGACTCGAGTTCTCGGCAACGGTCTCCATCAGAGCCATGTCCAGTGCTGTGTGCTCGACAGGGCTGAGCGGCATCCCTTGCCTCATGAGGGAGACCAGTGCTACCAGCAGGTAGCGACGGCGTTGCCGGACCACCGCCTGCCATTGCGCCTCGCCAAGGGCGCTGGAGCGTGGTCCCGCGTCGAGAGGGTTGACGCGGGCGGTACGGCCCGGACCAACGGAAATGACCTTTCCGCCCACGGCATTGGCGACGGCGACCCACTCACCCTTGGGATCGGATGCGACGGCGGCCTTCCGCCCCAGCGTGATCGACCGAGCCACCAACGATTTTCCGCACATCGACTTACCGGTCCCAACGGTGCCGATAACGACGATCGAAGGACCGCTGATGACGCCCTTGTCATAGAGAATCCACGGATCATAGGCAAAGGCCCCGGACCCGAACACGTCAGTGCCAATGTAGGTTCCTTCGTGGCCCAAGCCTGATTCGGTGATGAACGGATAGGCCGCGGCGAAGGTCATTGTGGATGCACGGTGTGGTGCAGGGCGGAGTCGATGCGGGCCTCGCAGGGAGTTGACTTCGCTGCTTCCCCAATCGCCGAGCTCGTTCCTGTTGAGCGCAGAATCTGCCCTCTCTCCCAGGGCGTGCAGCGCCGCCTCCCATGGCGGGATGTCCGCGGCGGCCGAGCGTCGACGTCGTTCCTTCCGCTCCTCGCGGGTCCCACCGGCCGGTACAAACTGAACCGACTGACTGGCCCGCGTCATCGCAGCCCTCGCCCAAATGGGAGCGCACCGGCGACGAACGCGGCCCACTGCTGCCCGGCCAACAGGCGCAGTTCGACGAACGCGCCTGCCGCGGCAGATTCCAGTTCCTGTCGGTGCCGGGCCAAATCTTCAAGGGTGGGGGCCGTGATGGTCACGTAGGCCGCCGGACGGACGTCGCCGTGGCCTGCGACGATCTCTTCCTCCCGTTGGGCAACTTCTTCCTCCTCGGCCCGTTGCTCACGGGTGAGCGGCCTGTCGAAACGCGTGTTGATCCGTCGCCTGGTTTCGTGGGCTTCCTGGGCGGATCGGATGTCCCGCAATGCCTCAGTTGTGGGTACCGCCCGGATCACCTCGGTCACCGTATGGCGAAAATCGCCGACATAGATCAGCGGATGCAAGAAGCCAGGGAAGACTTTCTGCCGGGGCCACTCGGCGATCCAGAAGGTTTGATGAAAGCCCGTGTCCGTGCGGAGGTATCTCCAGTGCTCCTCCACAGCCATGGGACCGGCCGGGAGACTTGGCGCGTTGGGCTCGCCGTCGTTCTGGTGGTCAGGCGCTGAAACTGCGGCCGGATCGAAGGCACCACGGACGACGTCGAGGATGCCCGCCTCCGACAGCCACTCCTCCACCCTGACATTGTGGGTGCCCAGTGCGGTGGTCATGGCCTCGACCTCCAGGCGCAGCACCCGTTCGACGCCGACCAGTCCCCTGCCGGCCTCTCTGATCCGGCGTCGAGCCTTTCCTGTGTCCATGACGATCGCGAGCAGGAGGTCATGGCTCATCGCCGAACCGGCTGCGGAGATCAGATCCTCGTACGCGCGCTGTCCCCAGGTGAGTTCGCCATCGCGGTTCGCGTTCGTGACGGTCCGGTCATAGAAGTCGCGCAGCGCCGACGAGGGATACGGAACCGTGTAATCCTGCACGGCGATTCTCGCGACGCTGTTGCGCTGTGCCAAACCCGCCTGCACCCGGGACCATGACTGCACAGCCCACGCCTTGTCATCAGAGTCCAACAGTGCGAATGATCTGGTGCTGCACCGCAAAACGGCGATGGCTTCCCTGCCGCGGGCGTCCACGATGAACGATTCGCCGCGGGACGTCCGGCGCACGTCCAGGTTCCCCAATCCACCGGGCAGCGTCAGCCGCCCGGCCAGGGCAGCCCGTTCAGGCCTCACCAGAAAGCGGGTCTGTTTCGTGGCCATCCTGACGAAAAACAGCGCGGCGTGGCTGGCCCACACGGGGTAGGGAATCCGCGAGTACTGCAGCAACCCGAGGAGTATCAGCGCCAGCCACATCGGTCCCGAGGCGAAAAGGCCTGCAGGGCCGCTGACCGCCGACGCCGTGCTGGCCACCAGGACACCTCCAGCGAGGAAGAGCAACTGGTACCACTTCAGACCCATGAACAAGCCGCGGCGCTCATACCTGGGAAATTTGACTGCCTCGAGGGCCCGGGAGTTCTCAGACACGGGTATCACCATCCTTGGGTGGCTGGACGATTGGTTGCCGCGGCTTCAGCGGTCGCACTGGCGGCGACGCTGCAGGAACGGCTTTGCGATCAGGTGCGGACTGGGGCGGCGGCTGTGCGGGCTCAACGTCCGCTCCGGTCATCGGTCCGCTTGGCGACGTGCGCGCCTTCGGTCGTGTTGTCTCATGCTCTTTCTGCGCATGCGGCGACACGGGGTCGGAAGGCGACGGCCCGGCGTCGAGCATCACTGCGGTGCCTCCACCGCCGGACGCCTGCGACGGCGTCGGGCCTGTCCCGATCCCGGGCAGCGGTACTCGGGGCGGCAGCGTCCTGGTGGGGAAGACCGACCTGCTGGACTGGATGGGGCGGTTCATCGACGACCGGCTGGCCAAGGCAGCGAGCGTGAAGCGGCCGCCCGTCTGCCGGCTGATCTGCCGGGCCGCGAAGCCAGAACTCCGGGACAGAACGTGGCCGCCGCCCGCGGTCTGCGCGGCCGCCGCCAACTCACCACCGGCAAAGCTCACAAGGCGCAGCGCCATCATGGGTGCGGCGCAGGCCAGAGCCATGCCGACCGTCCCAGCGGCCAGACCGGCGAACGACTTCGACTCGGCAAAGAGTTTGATGGCCACCGCGAGCACCGTCGCGGCCAGCGGCTTGGCTAAGAGTAGAGCGACCACGATCTCTAACCACCGACGCGTCATTGATTTCGTCTTCTCCCAAGGCATGAGCATCAGCGCCACCGGGGCGACGGCGGCCAGCACGATGAGGGCGAACGACCGGAAGATCATCGAGCACATCAGAATGAAGGCCAGAGCCCAGACCACGATGACGGCCAAGGCGGTGACGACGACCGCCCCGGCAGCGCCCCCAGTAGACCCGGGCGCCAGTGCCACAACGTTCCACTCCCGGCCAGAGCCGGCGGGAGCCTTCTCGAAGCCGAAGAGCCGCATGAATAGCACGTACGGGTCCGTTCCCAGAGAGCCGAGCAGCGCCGACGACGCCTCATCGCTGTCCTTGGTGAGCTGGCGTACCAGGTAGACGGCGCCCGCGACCATGGGGATAGCGGCGGCGCCGCCCGCGAGCGCCCGCGCCAGACGTCGGGGCTGCTGGCTGATGAGGGCAGAGAGCAGTTGGAGGATCATGACGACGACGAGCGGCGTGAGCATGATGACCACCCACCAGTTCGTCAGCCCTTCGATAGCGTTCCACTGCGAATCATCTACATCCGAGACGCTGAAAGCGCCCGTGATGAACGACCAGATCCAGGCGGCGACGTTCTGCAAAATGTTCGCGAAGAACGACGTGATGGAACTTTCAACACCATCGTTGGCCTGGGACACGAGACCGCACCCGGGCGGCCACCATCCATTCAGATCACACTGAACCGGCATGACGGTCGGGGCCTAAAATCCGAGGTTGAACGCTGTCTGGGACCAGAGGATGTAGCCGTTGATGCCGCCCAAGATCGCGGCCACGGGGCCAGTCCAGAGCAGGATCATGCCGCCGCCCGACGCCAGTCGCGAGGATTGGCTCAGCTTCCCTGCCAGAAGCATCGCCGCCCCGACGATTGCGACAATGGCGATCACTATGAACGCGCCGACCAGGATGCCGCCGCCGATCTGCTTCAGTGATTCAAGAAAGGGAAAGCTGGCGTTGGGGGTGATTCCGGGGTCTACAGCTGCCAAGAACATCGGGAGCTCCATCTGTTGTTTCGAAGGGCGTGAGGGGTTTGGGTTCACGACTTCATGGAGGCGGCGGGATGGGGCGACATGACCTGCCGCGATTTCTTGCCCTATGCAGGGTAACGATTCAATCCGGTCCGTGCCGTTGCTGGCCTGGGCTATGAAGAATAGGATCGACGGCCGCGCGTCCGTCCCGCAAGCAGCGTAGGGCTATCGGGACGAATGGGACAGAAGTACACTCGCGATATGGGGCCAACGGAATGAGTAGAACGGCGCGGATAGTATTGATCGTTTCACTATCCGTTCTCGGCTTAACAGTGGCGGCCGCAGCGGTCATCGCAGGCGTGGTTGAATCCCGGCGCAACTCTGCGGGTGCTGCGGCCGCCAAATCGTCCCCGGAAGGGACTCAAAAGATCGAGGCGACAGCAGCGCCGACCTCCACCCACACGCTCAGGCCGGCTCCGCCCGCCCTTCCCTCCGCGGTGGCTACTCCCACGGCCACGGTCACATCTCCGGCTCCACGCCTTCCCGCATCTCCTGCCGTAGCCCAGCCCGCCCCAATTCCTCCACAGCGGCCTGCAGCACCGGCGCCACCCGCCCAGGTGACGCCGTCTTGCCCGGCCGGGATGGTGGTTTCCGGCATTATGGACGTCGCCTTTCCCAACGAACACGAGTTGGTCACTGACATTTGGTATGTGGATATCCTCGGGCATGGGAGCATCTCCAACAAAACGACCGCTGCGGTAGACATCCCGCTCTATGTGCCTTACATCGAAGGCCTGGACGTTGACGGGCGCACGACCATGAACGGATTCAGGGGCGAATTCGATTTCAGCCCGCCGCCCGGCGTCCCGCGACCGTCGACACTGGCACTCCAGCCCGGGCAGACGATTAGCTACACGTTCACCCAGAAGGGCGTCAGCTCAACGATCCTGACCAAGACCATCGCCTGGTACTCGGACCCCAAGTACACCGTCTCGAATTTCACCGACCTGACGACCCAAACCAAGTGCCCCAAGGTCAACGTGATATCGCCACCGCAGGGGCCGAGCATTGCGAACACCTACCCGCGTCACTGAAGCCGGGCAGAGCCGACGGTCTGCAGTGTGACAAATAGCGCCGGGAATCACACCGAGTGGCGTCTTTGTTCCCTTAGCCGAGGAATTGGCGTTCATCGGCTGCGCTGTCCTCAGTCCATCTACTGGCTACAGGTCTAAGCGGCTATCCGGACTACGCCCCTACCCTGGACTTCCGGGCAGCCATATGGACGGAACCGGCGAATTGTCGCTGACCGGGCCCATGCACCGGGCACACTGAAAAGCAGGTCTGCCGTTGACGACGAAGGACGAGTAGTGAGGTCCCTCATTGTCACAGCTGTAGCAGTCATTCATTGAGTAAAGGTTGCCGACTTCGTCCAGTCTGATCGTCATTCCCCGATCGTAGGCCAAGCATGACGAAGTGCCCAGAAGCGCCCAAGGACGATCAGTTATCGGTGCCTGACGCCAACATGACCAGTAGCTGTGCGATCAGAGTCAGTCGTCAGCTACAGCAGCTTCCAGGTCGTCGATCGCTCCAAGAAAACCGAGCTTCCGAACCAAGACGCCGAGGTCCGCCAAGTCGTCGGGCAGTGCGCCCATAGCCTTCGCTGCGTGCCTAACGGCGTCAATACTAATCTTGGCCCCATATTCACGTCGGAGGAAGTCTTTGAACGACTCGCTTGGCTTCCTTCGAGCCCTGAATCCGGCCTTGTACGTCTGCCAATCGCCGTCTTCCAGGCCGAAATGAGTCGGTGCTAAGTAATCGAGGATGTCAGGCTGCCCAAGCCCAAAGGGAGTGATTCTACTGAGCCTGCCTACTCGAATTGCACGTCTGCCAAGCTCAGCCAACGCGCGCTCTTCCTTAGTTGAAGAATTCGATTCGAGTTCCGATATGGTCCGCTCCGCTAGCCGGGAATTTTTAGCTTGGAATGCACTAACAGCTCGCTGCCAGATCGCCATTACACGCTTCTGGACGACATTGTCGAAGACCACCACAATAGGGGCCTCCAGAGCGTCAAACAGAAACTGCATATCGGGTAGCGCGGCTGCGTGATCCGTCCCGCGCATCACAAAGACTCTGGCTCCCGACGCGCGCAGGTGCTCCGATAGACATTGCTCCAACACAATTTGGTCGTGGGTGCCCTCCACAACGAGAGCGACCCGGGTCATCGCGAGAATATCACTGGGGGCGACACCAAGGCGCTTGGATTCTTCATCGAGGCTGAGATGACCGACTTCCAGATCGGACACCACAGTTCCACCGAGTCCAGTCAGGGTCAGATGAAGTAGGTGAGACCCGAGACGCGGATCCAAAAATGAAGGCGAGTGAGTCGCGCCCACGACAGCAACGTCATCGAATTCTGCAACGAGTCTGTGAAGCCCCTTGGAGATTCGAGACTCGAGCTGCCTGTGCAGGCCCTGCTCCGGTTCGTCCACGACGATCAAACGAGGTTCGTTGAGATCAGATTTGCTGAGGTACAGGCTCAACGCGAACCGGACCCACTTCTGTTGGCTGAACGAGAGATCGTCCAACCGCATCTTTGTTGCCTCGTCATGACGAGCGACGGCGACCCATCGGGGCGGTTTGCCAGCGAACCAGTCCGATGGACTCCGAGTGTCGAATTTCAGCCAGAATGGAAAGTCAGCCAAAACATTCAGGATCCGGTTTGTTTCGGTCTCTGCCAGGGCAACGGATTGCTGAACACTTTCTGCCAGGACCATTTCGGATCCCGCCGTGGCCTCCACGATCGGGGCTTTCCACTGGCTTTTGGACACGAGTGACAGCGTCTTCTCCTGGATCACATCCAATGGCAGCGAGTTGACGAATACTTGAGCGGGGCCCCTTGAGACGTACCCGATTGCGGCCAAGGGCACTGGGATGTGGGGTGGCCATCCATCCAGCGGCGAGGAACCAGCTGAGACGTACTCGGGCGCAGCGTCGCGACGAACTGCGGTGAAGGGCTCGGCGTACCACTCGTCTGCTTTAGCCAACGCAAATGGCGCCGTCGTCGACAAGGATTCGTCGTCCAGTGAGGTGCCCTCAATCATTGCACGTCGGATCTGGCTGAGAAAGTTGCCGTATTTCGCGAGCTGCTGAATGTCTTCTTCGCCAAGGATGGCCGACAGGTAAACCGTCCATCGGCTCGATTCGGGAGTGCCTGACGGCATCAGAGAAAGGTGGAATCCTTGACTCGTTTTGAGCTCGGGGTACTCGATCAAGTCTAAGGGATCGTCGAGATCGAGCTCTTCCCAAGCATTGACTCTTCCCAATACGCCTGATTGGAACTCTTCACGATACTCGTCCGTCACCTGAAGGTCCCTGGAAATATCGAGCATGCCGTAGAGAGCCGACACAAAGTTGCTGTCGCCGCTTGATGTCGGGACTTCAACCGACGTGTGAATCAAAGTCCGGGTCCGAGACCCCATCTTTGGCTGACCGGCACCCTGGAAAGCTTGGGTGAGCGCGTCTAGAAGTCGAGTCTTGCCCGTGCCGTTCTTTCCGTACAACATGGTTGACCCCGGTCGTACATCAAGATGGATGCCGGACAGCGGTTCAGGCCCGAAAATTGAAGCGCCGAGAATTTGGTAACCACTGGCATCAAGAGGCATAGCTACTCCCCAAATCAAGGCAATGGATCAGGACATCCTCGTTTGATCCCAGCGCGAACGGAACTATCCTAGCTGAGTCCTCGCTCCGAGAGACGCGTCGCGGACCACACTGGGTCTTTCCTTCGCAACCACCGTTCTTAGCAAGCCAAGGTCGCAGCATGACGAGCTGAGAACCGCCGAAGCCATCGCCATCGTGTCAACTCTCGAAAGCCCAGTTTTTAGCCCAAGAGATCAAAGTACGCCGCGTCCGAATTCCAAGCTATGGGATGCAGCAGCGTCCCCACCGAAGGATTGAGCGCACTCCACATCATGCCGTTCCCGGCAAAAATGCCCACGTGCCCCCAGTTGTCCGGCCCTTGGGCGTTCTGGACAACCAAGTCACCTGGCCGGGGATTGTCAGTTCTCACACCGACGCGCCATTGCTCCACACGCGGGAGATTGATGCCGGCCTGCCGATAGATCCATTGAACGTAGCCGGAGCAGTCCCATGCTTTGAATGCGGTCCCGCCCCATATATACGCGCCGCCGACGCCTTCCAACGTATTTCGCAAGATGTCTTTGCGGATCCCGCTCAGATTCGCGGGTTCCGGGATCATCGGCGCGAGGTTCGGCGCTACGCTGCACAGAATCGGTGCCGTCCCGTCATCGAGAGCATCAACGATGGCCGCCACTCCGCCTCCCAGCGCGCATACAGTTCCGGGAAGGCGGACACTTGGACCGCCTGGGCAGCTCGGCCTTTGGTCATCGACTGCCAGCCACGGATATCCAGCAGCCCCCTTGGACTCCCGTGGTTGGGGCCATTGGGACCGCCGTAGAAGGCCCGCACGTTGTAGGTGGATTCCATTAATTGCTCAATGGTCCCCCATCCGGCGGCCGGGCGCTGTTGGGCACTGCCCAGAGAATCGTGGTCGCTGCCCACACCGTCATTCGGGTAACTGAGCGAAGAAGGCACGTTCGCGTTGGCCAGGACCCTCAAACTGGATTCTTGGAGAGCCATCATGATCGCGATGACCTGGCCATCCCGAGGTACTCCCAGCTGCTTGCCGATTGAAATATAGTCCTCCGCCACAGCCGCTTGTCGGGCCGTCAAATTCAGGTTTGGCTGGCTCCCTGCGTGGACAATCGCAGCGGGCGCCCTGGCGGCTGGCGAACCACCCAAGGACGTCGGTGAGCAGAAAGACGCGGCTTTTGCTGAATTGGCCCCGAGCACCGCCACCGCGGCGCAGAAGGCAAGAGCACCCGCCAGAAACAGCGCTGAGAGCGCCGCCACCATTGCCCGCCAAATAGCCGGTCGCCCAGCAAGCCCCGCGAGCACGACAGCGGCAGGCATCAGTACACGATCCTGCTAGGCGAAGCGTAGAAGGCGACCATGGCACAGCGATCCCTCGGTGCCGTGGAGGCTGGCGGGCAGTTCACCATCACGCTGACAGGGGCTCTGTACGAGTTTCGGGTTGCCGTCGACTGTTCCAGAACCTGAAGGGAGACGGTGCACACATGAAGCCCCGCCCAGGGAGCCGGCTGCTCGCGCACCTTGGCCAGCTCGGCGTCGCACATCAACGACTCGACGCTGGCGGAGCGGTAGGCCTGCTGGCTGGCCAAGAACGCAAATGATCCGGCGTTGACGCCTGTCGCTTCGAACTCCTGCACCAGCACCGCCAGCGGATTGGAGCCGTCCGGCAGCACGTTCCACCAGGCCCGGACCCGCGAGTAAACCTCCGAGTACGACGCCGATCGGGTGTCCCACGAATAGATCGCCGTTGCTGCCGCGGATGCGAGCTGCCGGAAGTCGGTGGTGCGCGGGGCACCATCCGGAACGGGCCCCGCAAAGGCCGGAGCCGCCGTCGGGGTTTCCCTTTGCGGCCTCGGGGTCGGCGCAACCGGATTCTCAGCAGCCAGAGCGGACGACGGCGGCGCAACCGGCTCCGCGGCGGGCCCGGACTGTGGCCGAGGGAGACCCATCAAGACTGCTGCCACGCCGAACATGACGATTGCCAGAAACCACCATCGCCGGCGTCGGCCCAGACTCGGCATTGCATTTCTCAAAGAAAACAACTTTCCACCCTCCACGTCCCGTTCATATCCTGAACCGCCGGTTAGGACATGACTCAGCGAGCGGAACGCATTCCTGCCCGGAGAATCCTCCATGAGGTTTGATACAGCCGCCGGGCGAAGCCGATCTGGACAGCGACATAGCGCTCCGTGACGCCGAGCTCGGCGGCCAGTGTCACCACGGCCCTGGTTCGTTCCGGGCCCCGGACGTCTGGACGAACAATCGTTGCCGCCGTGCGGCGGAGCACCTGTGTAGGCAAGCACTCTGCTGCCTGCTCGCAGACGTCCCGGATGTTCCGGATGCTGGCGTGGTCAACCTCCAGCGCGCTTTGAACAGTCCTCGCCGTCTGGCGGACCACCGTCGCTGCGTGCCACCGCCGGCGGTCCTGCGGCGACGGCGGACCGTACCGCCGCGGCCCGGTGAGACCGTCCACGGCAAGTTCCCACACTCCCCCAGGAACGCTCTCCCGGGTCAGTTCAATAATCGTCCGCGCCCACTGCTGGTCGATGAACTTCTCAGCGCTTCGATCAGCCCCACGGTACATACCGAGCAGCGTGACTGCGTCGAGTGACGGACAACCATCGGCCTCTGGGTCCAGGAGCAGCGGTAGCGTCTGGTGGGTCATCTCCCGGCGGATGTGTGCCGCGCATACGTTCGCGCACACGCCCTGGACCCACGCGCCGAATGGTACCCCGGGAAGCTGCCTGTATTGACCTCGCGTTACTCCATCCCAGACGGCCACGCGGATGTCCTGCATGACGTCGTCCACATCGCACGCACGCCCGATGCGCGACAGGTGCGAGACGACGTAGCGCTGCACCCCGTCCACGGCCACCATGATCTGATCGACCGGGACTGCACGCGCGGCGGGCTCGGGGGCACCGCGCAAGGATACATCGATGGTCCCTTGGTGGACTTGTTCTTGTTGGGCTTGATTCGCCCGGGCTTCGACTCGCATGGTCTTCACCGCTTCAACTCGCGATTCCAATATGTCCGCGGTCAGCACTGCTGACCGCTAAAGTGGCCGCCCAAGGGCGCCATCGGCGATTACAAGAAGGCTATACAAACTATTGTCAAAGATAGTTAAAGTATCGTCAAGGTTCCGGGTCTTACTTTTCTACTGGCGTTCGGTAAGAATGGTTGCATGCCCAGGATTACGCAGCCTCACGACGCCGCATGGTCGGCCGACGTCGAAGCCGCTGTCGCGACCTTCGGCAACAGGTCCCGCAATGAGATCCTGCGATATCTTTCAGCGCACGGTCCGGCAACCCGCGGGGACATCGTGGACGCAGTGAGTGCCGGTGAGCCCAGCGTGGCGAAGCACCTTCTTGCGCTGGAGGAATCTGGCGCCATCGTTGTCGACGTGGAACCGGGCAGGCGGCATGGCCGCTCTCCGCGGTATTCAGCCAACTCCGCACGGATCAAGGAGCTGTTGGCGGCTCATCTTCAGTATCTTCTGGAGGACTGACTGCAGCCGCTTCCGCTCCCGGATGGCGTCCAATGTCCTTGTTGAGGTATTCAGAAATGGCTTTCAACGTCTCAGGCGATACGTCACCCAATGTACGCGCGGCGAAAGACTTCACCCGGGCCGCACGGAGGGACTTCACGAACTCGAGCTGCGAATCGATCCGCTCGGGCAATTCGGCGTCGGCACCGGTCAAGTAGGAGGGGTCGACGTTGAAGATATTGCACAGCCCACCCAATAGCACCGGATCGCTGACTAGACGTCCAGTCCCCTCTTTCATGTAGAACCACCGCGCGCGTGACAACTTGATGCCCTTAGCCTCGAGATCGGCCTGCACCTCCCGGAAAGTCACGGGCTTGCCACGTTCAGCAACCACGACGTCGAGCAGCAAATTCAGGCGGCGGGCTAGCTGGGCCTGGGGAGACAGTATGTCGCCATGCTCTGTCTCGTCAGTCCGCATCGCCCACCCCCTTGATCAGCAGCTCCGGGGCCGTCGGCTCTGTCAGGCGCTGCGGCCTCCCTCAGCCCCAGTATTCCCTGAGTCGCCCTGCGCGGCAATCAGCCGCTCAATTCGACGGTCGAGGTAGGACATTAATACAGCCCCGGCCGACGGCGGCAGCGATAGCTTCCGGACCGCTGGAACGGCCATATCCTGACACACCTCCAGGAGCTCCGGCGACAGCACCGCGTTGGCGTCCAAGTGGTACGAGACCTCGGTCAGCACGTCGCCAAGCGCCCGCAGAAATTCGACGCGCTCGTCCGTCGAGCCGTAGTGCCAGTACCGTTCGGCTCGGAGGGACAGAGCCGCCTCCCTGAAGGCCCTGATCTGCGGGTGATCTTGCATGGAAAACTCCTCACGTCCTTTGACGTTCATTTCCATTGGCGACCTCTTCCAACATGACGCCCAACGGGAGTACCCTGCATGTGTAGACCCGTCTACAATCACTCCTTATCATTCCTCAGGTTGTGGTCTCCATGTCGAGCATCTTGATGAACAAAACGCGAAGCCGAATTGTCCGCTTCCTGCTGAGGAACGGCCCCTCGACCTGCGGCCAGATCGGCATCCATCTCGACGCGTCGCAGTCGAATGTCCGCCGGCATCTTCACGCGCTTCGGGACGCCGGCCTGGTGCAACACTCATCGGCTAAGTTCAGCGCTTCCCCGGAACACGTGCAGCGCCACGCCCGTGCACTGGCGGCAAGCTTCCGAGTGTCCGTCATGCCGTCCCAATACCCTGCTCCCATGAACCAGGAACAGATCTTGCCCTTGGGAAGGCAACTAGGACGGAGAACCCCATGACCACCACCCCCGAAGGCGGCCGCACCGCGGAACCTGCCGACGAGCAATGGCTGACCCCGAAAGACATCTGCACCCAGCTTCAGATTCCAGAGCAGACGTTCTACCAGTGGCGGGTCAAACACCTCGGCCCCCGCGCCTACCGAATTGGTAGGCATTTGCGGATCAGCCGGACCGACTACGATTCCTGGTTGTCCTCGCGCCTGGAGGCTTGATGTCACCAAGACCTCCTTTGCCGCTCGGCACATGGGGAAAAATCAGCCGGAAGAAACACTCAAATGGCCGCTGGCGTGCCGCGACGAGATATCGTGACACCGACGGCATCACCCGCACCGCGGAAGCATGGGGAACCACCGGAGCCGCCGCCGAGCGAAACCTCGTAACTTCGTTCCAAGAGCGTCAAGCCCCTACCTCGAGTGAAATTTCCAGAAATACTCGGCTATCCGAGCTCAGCGATCTGTGGTTCGACGAAATCGAGAACAACGGTCGTGCAGGCCGAAGGACCATCGATGGCTACCGTGACACCTACAGGCGAGTCATCAAGCCCGCACTGGCCGGACTCCGACTGCACGAGCTGAGCACCGGCCGTATCGACCGGTTCCTTAAAAACGTCGCGTCAGAGCACCCTGCCACCGCACGACATTCCAAAATCGTGCTGACCGGAATGATCGGTCTCGCTGTCCGGCACGATGCCCTGCATAGCAATCCAGTCCGCGATGTCGGACCCATCAAGGTCGCCACAAAGGACATCAAGGCGCTTTCAGTCAACGACGTTCAGAAGCTCCGGACTGTCATTGGAAGGTGGCAAGAGGACCCCACGCACCACGGACGCCCGCGGGCTACAGATCTACTCGACATTCTCGACATCTTCCTTGCCACGGGCGCCCGAATTGGTGAGGTCCTGGCCATCCGCTGGCTGGACGTCGACCTTAAAGCGGAACTGCCCACCATCACCATCTCGGGAACTGTCGTCATGGAGAAAGGTCGCGGGGCCTACCGGCAAGACCACCCGAAGACAAAAGCCGGCTTCCGCACGATGAAGGTGCCTCCTTTTGCCGTGCAAACACTCCGACGCAAGCAAGCAGCCGAGCAGCCCAGGCCCGAAGACATGTTGTTCCCGTCTTCGACAGGAACTGTGCGCAGCCCACACAACTTCCGCAGGCAATGGCGGGACGCCCGCGCGGGGTCCTCCTATGAATGGGTCACTCCGCACGTGTTCCGGAAATCCGTTGCCACCCTCATCGACCAGGAATACAGTTCCAAACATGCGGCAGCCCAACTGGGTCACTCCGGAACGGCCATCACGGAAAAGCACTACATTGCCAAGGCAAGTGAATCGCCGGATCTCACGGAGGCCCTCCAAAAATTTGGCAAGGAGCCACCGCCACATCCTGGACGAACGTCAGGATGAACGCCGGAACTTTTCCCAAAGCGTGTGGTTTCCGTGTGGTCGGCCTGAAACCGGGCAAGAGAAAAGCCCTCCAACCCAACGTTTCCGCAGGTCAGAGGGCCTTCAACGTGGAGCTAAGGAGATTCGAACTCCTGACCTCTTCGATGCGAACGAAGCGCTCTACCAACTGAGCTATAGCCCCGCAACAACGCCGCTCCCTCAGGGGAACGGCGTCATCAACGTTCCTAGGCTACAAACTATCCGCGTGCATTGCCAGCCAGCCCTCGAATGTCTGCGTGCCGTGTCGTTCTTCGGGCACCAGGTTCAGGCCGGCCCGCAGGTATCTGCCCATCGCCCCGGGCAGGGGAAACTCCACCAGGCGGCCGCGCGCACCCGTGGCCCGCTGCCAGGAACGTGCCAGCTCGCCCATGTCCACGACCTCCGGGCCCCCGATGGTCCGGACCCGGTGCCGGACGCCCGAAGGGGCTTCCAGCGCCGCGTCCAGCAGGGCGGCGGCCACCTCGACGTGGGCGATCGGCTGGAACTTGGCGCCTTTCACCACGGGCACCAGCCGCACCCTGGCGCCGGCGGCAAAGATGCGTGCAAGCAGGGAGTGGAACTGGGTGGCGCGGAGTACCAGGGTCTCGAGACCGGAGTGTTCGTAGACCGTTTCCTTGGCCGCCTTGGACCGGTAGTAGCCGGCGCTGCTACGGTCGCAGTTGACGATCGAAAGCATCACCGCCCTCCGCACGCCCGCGTCCTGCGCGGCGGCCAGCAGCCGCGCCCCGCCGTCGGCGAAGTTCTTCAGCGCCTTGCCTGAAAACCCTTCAAGGCAATCGACAACGACGTCGGCGCCGGCCAGCGCCGCGGCCAGCCCCTCGCCCGTGGTGACGTCGCCGCGGAAGTACTCCGCGCCGTCGGTGTGCCCGGCAGTTCCCGGCGCGGGCGGATTGCGGCTGAGCACGGCCACCCGGTGTCCGCCGGCAACCCCGTGCCGCACCAGTTCGCGGCCCACCTGTCCGGTTCCCCCGGCAACGCAGATTCTCGTCATGCGCCTCAGGCTACCTGCCTCGGGCAACAAAACGCCCCGGACAGCCGAAGTGTCGGCTGTCCGGGGCGGGAAGGTCGGTGTCAGGCCCGGCGGCGCTGGAGTACGTCGTCGAGGTTGCTGAGTGCGCTTTGGCCCTTACCCAGCGGCTTCGCGTCGGGGCCGGCCGGCTCGGCCTGCCGGACGGTGGCCTGCTTGAGCGGGGGTTTGCCGACCGCTTTCGGGGCCTCCGGCAGGTCCAGCGGCTGCGGAGCGGCGCGTTCGGCTTTGGGAGCCTCGACGTAGGTCGGCTTCGGCACTTCAACGGGCTCCCAGCTGGAGCCCTCCGCGGCGGCCGGATCTGCGACGCGGCGGACGGACGGGTCGCCGGACGCGGCAGCCTCGGCCAGGGCGGCCTGGCGCAGTTGGTCAGCGGTCAGGGGTTTGGGGGCGGGCTTGGGTGCCGCGGCGCCGGCTTCGGCGTCGAACAACGGGCTTTCCTTCGCCGGGAGAGCCGAGCGGACCGAAGCGGCCCGCTCGGCGGCCGGGGCTGCGGCGCCTCCGTGCGCCGGGGACCCCATGGCGGAACGGAACGCGGCGTTGAGCTTCCGTCGGCGGTCGCGCACGGCAAGCCGGCGGAGCACCACAACGGCCAGGACCGCGCCGAGCAGGGTGGAGACGGGAAGCCAACCGGAGCCAACGCCGAAGAGCCGGAGCGCGGCGGACACCACGCCGGTTAGCAGAGAGAGCAGGCCCGCCAGGGCAAGCACCAGCCGGCCGTAGCGGATCCGGAAGGCCGGGGCCGCAGGCTTCCGGGTGCCGTCGCGGTCAATGGAACCCGGGGCGGGCTCGGGGCGCTGCGTACTCGACATCGATTTCTCCTGCGGGGCAGCCATCTTCATGACGAACCCGGCTTGGGGGTCTGCTTTTCCTACGTCCGCGGCGTCCATCAGAAACTCGCCCGCCGGCTGGAGTTGGGAGCGGCCGTTCCGGAGCATGTAGGGAGCCACCCATACGATCCAGAGTGCAACAGCAATGACAAGGATCACTGAGCTGCTAAGAGGGAAGTCCACAGTCAAAACCGTATGAGCAAGACGACGGCGCGGGCGGCATTGCCGGCGGTGTGTCGCGAGGCAACTGCCAAATCACTGGAAATATGGCGAAAGTGCTGGTCAGACCGGGGTTTTCTGCGCCTAGGCGGGGCGGTTTTCCAACCACCGGGCCAGGAGTCCTTCGGGTACTTCCTCCGCGGTCAAAGCGAAGCTGCGGTGATCGGCCCACTGCCCGTTGATGTGCAGGAAACGCGGCCGGTACCCCTCGTCCCGGAACCCCAGTTTCTCCACGACCCGCAGGCTGGGACCGTTTTCGGGCCGGATGTTGATCTCCATCCGGTGCAGCCCCAGGGTGCGGAAACAGTAGTCCGTGGCCATCGCGACGGCGGTCGGTGCGATCCCCTGCCCTGCGCGGTCCTGATCCACCCAGTACCCGAGCGTGGCCATCATGGCCGAACCCCAGACAATCGATGAGACCGTCAGCTGTCCCACGATCACGGGTTCCTTGAACCCGGGGGTCCACGCCGCAATAACGAACGGCAGCGCCGTGGCCTGGGCGGCCTGGGCCTTGAGCGAGCGCACCATCTGCCGGTAGTCGGGCAGCCCGCCGCCGGGAACCGGATTGGAGGCTTCCCAGGGGGCCAGCCACTTTTCGTTCCTGGCCCGCAGTTCAGTCCACTCCCGGCGGTCCCGGTACCGGATCGGGCGCAGCACAACGTCGCCGCACTCCAGAGTCACCGGCCAGGCGAAGCTGCCCCCCACGGGATTATTTGGTCAGGCTGGAGGCGAACCCGGGCAGCCATTCGCGCAGGCCCGGGCCCAAGTCCTCGCTGTCGCAGGCGAGCTGGACGCAGGCCTTGAGGTAGCTGAGCTTGTCCCCGGTGTCGTAGCGGCGGCCGCGGAAGACCACGCCGTACACGCCGTAGCCCTCCCCCTCGCCGGCGGAAAGTTCCTGCAGGGCGTCGGTGAGCTGGATTTCGCCGCCGCGTCCCGGCTTGGTCCGCTCCAGGACCTCGAACACGGCGGGGTGCAGGACGTACCGGCCGATGATGGCCAGGTTGGAGGGAGCCTCGTCGACGTCGGGCTTCTCCACGAGCTGCTTGATCCGGACGTAGTCCTCGCCTTCAACGGCCTCGACGTCGGCGCAGCCGTAGGCGCTGATCTGGGAGGGGTCGACCTCGATCAGGGCGACGACGGAGCCGCCGGTCTTGGCCTGGACCTCGATCATGGTGCTGAGCAGTTCGTCGCGGGCATCGATCAGGTCGTCACCGAGCAGCACGGCGAACGGTTCGTAGCCGACGTGCTGCTTGGCGCGCAGTACGGCGTGGCCCAGGCCCATCGGGTCGCCCTGGCGGACGTAGTGGATGTCGCCCAGGTTGCTGGCGGCCTGGATGGACTCCAGCTTGTCGGTGTCGCCCTTGGCCTCCAGCGTCGCCTCCAGCGTGGGCACCCTGTCAAAGTGGTCCTCGAGGGCCCGCTTGTTGCGCCCCGTGATCATCAGGACGTCTTGGAGCCCCACGTTCACGGCTTCCTCGACCACGTACTGGATGGCCGGCTTGTCCACGACCGGCAGCATCTCCTTCGGCATCGCCTTGGTGGCAGGAAGGAAGCGGGTGCCGAGGCCCGCTACGGGGATGACGGCCTTACGAACGGAGGCGTTGGGTGTAATCACTCGACTAATCTAGCGGAGGGGGCAACCATCAGGTAATTCTCCCCCGCCGGCCGGGCTGCCGCGGCGGCCCGGCAGCACGGCGCCGCCCGGCCGAAAGGACAGCCCGCACATGAGCAGCAAGGACGAGATCCGATCACGTCATCGGCGCGGCCGGGCCGCACTCTCGCAGCCGGATCTGGAGGCCGCCGGCGCAGCCCTGGCCAGGCACGGCCTGGCCTGGGCAACGGCCCTGGCCAACGGCGGGCGGCGCACTTTCGCGGCCTACCTCGGCGTCGGCGCGGAGCCCCCCACCCTGCCCCTGCTGGCTGCGCTGCACGGAGCCGGCCACCGGGTGCTGCTCCCGGTCTGCGAGCCGGGACTCGCTTTGAGCTGGGTGTACTGGACCCCGTCGTCGGAATTTGTCCGCAGCCGCTACGCCCCCATCCAGGAGCCTGTGGGCGACCGGCTCGACACCTCCGTGATGCTGGGGGTCGCCGGACTCTTCCTGCCCGCCACGGCCCTGGACCGCACCGGCAACAGGATCGGCCAGGGCGGCGGTTACTACGACAAGTTCCTGGCGGCCCTCGAGGACCTGCCGTGGGGCGTCTCGGGGTCCGAGACCGGGCCGTTGCCGACGGCGGCCCTTGTCTACGACGCTGAGGTGCTGGCCGCCGGCACTATTACCGCGGAGTCCTTCGACCGAAAGGTTGCCGCGGCACTGACACCCGGAGGTCTCGTCCGGTTCTCCGCCCAGCCCTAGCCGCGCCCGCCGGGTGATAGAATTGGCACTCAGGCCCTGCGACTGCTAATGCCAGCTTTTTGGTACGACAGCCCGGGACCTGCTCGTTTGTCCCAGAGGAGGAACCCAGTGCCCACGTATGCATACGCTTGCAAGGACTGCAGTCACGCCTTCGAGGTTGTGCAGTCCTTCACGGACAACTCGCTGACGTCCTGCCCCGAGTGCGAGGGGACCCTGCGCAAGAAGTTCAACAGCGTCGGGGTCGTCTTCAAGGGCTCCGGCTTTTACCGGACCGACTCCCGCGATTCCAAGGGCAGCACCGTGGCCCCGGCGGCAGCTCCTGCCGCCCCCGCTTCGGCTTCCGCCGCAGCAAGCTAGGGACGTCGACGCCGGTACCCGGCACTGTCCCGTCAGGTCCGGCGCCCGGCCGGCGCCCGGTTAGAGCCGGCACCGGCCGGCGTTCCCGCACAACGTTGTCCACATAGCCGCAGCCGGAACTGCCGCGGGCCACGGCTCCGCCCTAGCGTGGGGGCATGGCCCGCAGCTTCCGTCCGCCCCCTCCGCGGGGACCCGCACCGCCCTGGTTCCCGGCGCGGTCACGGCCGCCGCGCCCGTTCTTGCACGGCGCCTCCCGTAAAGGCCCGCCAAGGCGGCGCGCCCGCCGCTGGCTCCTGCGCAACCGCCGGCTGATTGTCGCCCTCCTGTTGTGCCTCGCTGCCGGCCTGGCCGTGCAGCAACTGACGCCCGCACCGGCAGCGACTGTTTCCGCCTGGGCGGCCGCGAGGGATCTCCCGGCCGGCCGGGTGCTGGCGGCCGTCGACCTCGCCGTCGTCCAGGTGCCTCCCGGACTGCTCCCCGGCGGCACCCTGGAGCCCTTAGCACTGGAGGGCAAACAGCTCGCCGTGGCGCTGCGGAAAGGCCAGCTCGTCGCGGACTCCCTTCTGGTGGGACCCGGGATGCTGGCCGGCAGCCCACCGGGGGCCGCCGCTGTGCCGTTGCGCATGGCTGACCCCGCCTCCATCCAACTGGTGTCCCCCGGCCAGCTCATCAATGTGGTGATGACCGGCGGGGGCGGCCCCGAGCAGGGGGCGCCGGCGCAGCTGCTGGCCTCGGCGGTGCCGGTGCTGTGGACCTCGGCCCGGGGCGGCAGGACCGGCCAGTGGCTCGACACCGCAGAGACCGACGGGCTGATGGTCGTGGCGGCAGATCCGGACCAGGCCCGACGACTCGCCGGCGCATCGACGCAGGGCAAGTTGTTTTTTGTCCTGGTCGGCTCCGCGCCCGGCTAGAGAATGACTGGCCCCCCGTCTGTTTATTCCAGGGCGCGCGTGCAGCCGGAGCGTGCTGGCCGCTCAGCCCCAGTGCGGGGGCTTCTGCTCCTGCAGCCAGGCGTCGTGGTCGTAGCTGCCGGGCTGGTCGCCCCAGCGCCTGGGATCGTCCTCGGCGGCCTTGTTGGGCAGCACTCCCCCGGGAACCGCGGCGCGTGCCCCGCTCCGGGACTGCGGCTCCGGCTGCTGCAGGCGCGCGGAAGCTGCCTCCCGGGCCGGGGCGTCCGGCGCCGAGTCGTGATCCCGGTCCCCGCCGGGGATGGAGTTGTTGTACTGGTTGTCGCCGTCTGCGTGCATGCCGCCGGCTTCCTTGGTGCGAATCGCTGTTTCCTGCCCGCGATCACCGTCCGCGGACCACCCGTGCGGCGCCGGGGCGGACGGGGCGTAGGTATGCCGCCCGTCCTCGACGCTCAGGTTCTCTATGTCGTCGGAGAAGCCGGGCGAGCTGCGCAACCGGCTGGACGCCACCGGCTTCTCCAGGCCGAGGTAGCCGCCGATCCGGTCCGCGCAGGCCGAAGGATCAGTGAATACCTCTATGGTCCATAGTGGCATGTAGCGCCAGCCCATGCGCTCCAGCAGCTGCGGCCGGAGGCGGCTGCGCTCACGTACGCTCATCCGCCGGTACCGCTCGGTGCCGTCGGACTCGATGGCGACGGGACTGGGGATCTCGGCGTCGTCCTGGCCGATCGTGTGCATCGGGTCCGCCGCCGCCACCATGTCCAGGACACCGTCGTACTGATGCCAGACCCGCGCCCCGCGGGCCCGGAGCCGGTCGCCGAGGTCGGCCACCAGGGGGTCGGCGCCGAGGGCCTGTTCGCTGGCCGCGGCCCGGGAAGCCGGGCTGCCCAGATCGGAGTTGCCCGCGATTTCCCGGTCCAGGAGCTCGTAGAAGTCCACCGCGCCGTGGCTGAGGCGGGTGACGTCCAGGTCTTCGGGCCGGAAGCAGCTCAGCACATGCAAGGATCGCCGTGCCCGGGTCATGGCCAGGGCAAACCGGGCGCGGCCGCCGTCGGCGGAGAGCGGGCCGAGGCTGTGCAGGGCGCGGCCGTGCGGGGTGCGTCCGTAACCGGGCGAGAAGATGACGCGGTCCCGGACCAGGCCCTGCGCCCGCTCCAGGTCCACCACCCGGAAGGACTCTTCGCCGGCGGTGAAGAAGCTGCCCAGCAGCGGGTAGTTGGGCAGCTGCAGCCGGATGGCCTCGCCGATCCGGGCCGCGTGCCGCAGGCTGCCCGTGACGACCGCCAGGGAGGTGCGCGGCCGCAGCCGGGCGTGCTCGAAGACCAGTTCCACCACACGGTTCACTTCGGCCACAACAGACTCGACGCCGTCGTGGTCGGCGCTGGGCAGGCCGGTCCCGTCCGGCAGGTATTCCACGGTCAGGGCCCGGTCGAGGCCGGTTGCCGACTGGCCCTCGGGAAGACGGCGGAGCTCGCCGGCGTAGAAACCCTTGCTGAGCTGCCGGACCAGGTCCTCGTCGACGGCGCGGTAGACGGTCCTGAGTTTCCAGACCGGCAACACGGCGGACAGTGCCTGATAGGCGCTGTCCACCCGCTGGTGCGGGTTCTCGCCGGCGGCGAGCCGCTCGACCCCCACGGAGAAGCTGCGCGGGCTGGCGATCTTGTCGTCACCGAACGCAATGACCTGCCGGGACCGCGCGACGGCGGGCAGCACCGCCTGCAGCGACGTCGCCTCGGCGTCAAGTATCACCACCGCGTCGAAATGCTGCTCGGCCGGCAGCAGGCTGGTGAGGAGGTAGGGGCTGACCGACCAGACCGGTACCAGCCTCGGGACGAGCTCGGGCGACTGTGCGGTCAGCGCCGCCGGAGTGACCCGCCCGTCCTTGAGCAGGCTGCGCAGCAGCTCCGCCTGCCGGGGGTGTTCGGTGAGGGCGGCACGCCAGCGTTCGGCCAGTTTCCAGCGCAGCCGGGCGGCGCCGCTGGCTATGTGGGCGTTGTCCGCGAGGCGGTACTCCGCCTCAAGCTGGCGCAGCGCGTCGCCGTCGGACATGGCGAGGTAGTCGTCGCCGCTGATCATGGCCTCCAGCGCGGACTGCCACCAGGCCAGTTCCAGCTCCGCAGCGACGGATCCGGCGGGCACCTCGCGCTTGGCGAGGTCGGCGAGCAGTTCGCCCAGGCCGTGTTCGCGCATGTTCTCCACCAGCAGCGTCCGCTCCGGCAGCGTTTCCAGCGTCCCTGTGTCAGCGACGAGCCGGTCCAGGCGCTCGAGAAGTTCCTCGTACGGGGTGTCGTGGACGGCTCCCCCGGCACGGGTGTGACGGACGGCCTCCCCGAGCTCCGCCAGTTCGGCTTCCAGCTCGCGGTAAAGGGCCGTGATCTCGGCGAGTCCGGACGGCACGGCCGGGTGCCGCTGGCTGGTGGCGTAGTCGGCCCAGGTGGCCCGCTGGTCCTGGACCAGCACCAGCGAGCTGTGCAGGTCCGCGATGTGCACACCGGGCCGGACGTACTCCTTGGCGACGCGCCGCAGGCGGGAGCGCTGCATCGAGGGCATGTCGATGTTCCGCTCGCGCCGCCACGCCGAGGGGGCGGTGGCGGAAATGAGGTCGTGGACCGGCCGGTCGAAAATGTCCGGCGTGAACTTGTCCAGGCTCTCGCGGACCGCGACCAGCAGGTCGATCTGGTCACCCCACTCGGCAAAGGTCCCGCCGAGCCGGATCTCCGCGTGCTCGGCGACGCCGTTCATCCGTTCGCGCAGTTGCGGGAGCTTTTCCGCTACCGAGCGGGCCACCTGCTGGGCCTCCTGGGTCTCCTTGCGCGTCAGCAGCCGGGCGCCGTGCCACGGGCTCATGGTCGAGGCGCGGCTGAAGCTGCCCAGCTCGGCGGCGCGCTTGAGCCGTCCCGCCAGTTCCGCACGGTCGCGGATGCTGTCCAGGACGCTGCGCTTGAGCCGGACCGTGGTGGCCGGCGCCGGGTGGATGGCGGTCAGCGCCGCGAGCGACTGCATGGCCTCGTACGGTGAGCACCCCCAGCGCGCCCGCACGTTGTGCAGCGACGCGACGTGGTCCCTCAGGGCATGCCGGTGCTCGGTCAGCGTGGAGTGCAGGTTCTTCAGCTGCGGTTCCAGCGACTTCTCGTTCCGGACAATCGCCCGGACCAGCTGGCCCTTGAGCTGCAGCGGCGTGGAGTTGCCCGCGAGCTGGACGAGCAGCGATTCGAGGCCGAGGGCCTCCAGCTGGGCGGAGATCTCGCCGAGGCTGGCGCGCCGGTCGCCGACCACGAGGACACTTTTGCCTTCGTCGACCAAGGCACCGATGGTGTTGATGGCGGTCTGGGTCTGGCCGGTGCCCGGCGGGCTGCTGACCACCAGGGAGTCGCCGGCGCGGACGGCGTCCACAACGTACTGCTGGTCCGTGTCGGCGTCGAGCAGCAGGAGCTCGTCCGCGGGGCTGCGCTCATCTGTGCTCGGGAAGCGCCCGTCCTTGAGCACGGGGACGTCCACCGGGCTGCCGGCAGCGGCCCGACCGAGCGCCGCCACCAGCGGGTTGTGCTGGTTGATCCAGGGGTCGTCCAGGTTCCCGGAGAGGTCTGCATAGGTCGAGACCAGGAGGTTGTGCTCGATCTCGGCGCCGTGGATCGGCTGGATCAGGGTGCCAAGGCGGTCCAGGACCGGCTGCGGGTCGTAACGGGCGGTGCTGTAGGCCATCCGGGTCACGGCGTTGACGTCGAAGACGATCCCGTGGATGGTCTTCAGGTGCCGGATCAGGGCCGGGTTGATCCGGGCCTGTTCGGTGAGCTGCAGTTCGTAGTCGTCCTCGCCGGGGCGGACGGTCAGGGACACCGCGGTGAGCATGACCGGCGCGGACACGCGCTGCGGCTTGCCGCCGACGGCGGAGGTCCAGACGACGGTTCCGGCGGAGAGGTAGCCGGCGTCGATGCCGCGGTCGTTGGCGAGCTCGAAGATCTTGGAGCGGAGGTTGCGCGAGGCCCGGGCCGCGACGACGTACTGCTGGCGGTCCCGGATCAGGGTGGACAGGCGGGTGCGGCGTCCGGCCATCAGCTGGGCCAGTCCGGAGGGGTGGGCGTGTGTCAGGTCAATGGAGCCTTCGGGCGTTTTCGTGAAACGCAGCATGGTGTCTGCTCCGGTGACGGGTTTGAGACCCGACAGCCATTTCCTGAACTCCTCGGAGCCCTCGGGGTGGCCTTGACCTACTGACACTGCTGCCTTCTTTTCTGTGCTCACGGTTTCTGAGTTCGCGCGGGACGCCCTGGACCATACCGGCATGCTTTCGAGGGTAGCCCGAATCAGGCGTCAGTGCCGGGGCGCAACACTGGCGCGGGTCAAATTCGTGGGGCAAGTCGCTTCGGCGCGACGGGCCGCAAAAGCACAATGGCCGGCCCCGCACGGGGCCGGCCATTCACACTGCTATTCCCACTCGATGGTTCCCGGCGGCTTGCTGGTCACGTCCAGCACCACGCGGTTGACGCCCTCCACCTCGTTGGTGATCCGGTTGGAGATCCGGGCCAGGAGGTCGTAGGGCAGCCGCGACCAGTCGGCCGTCATGGCGTCCTCGGAGGACACCGGGCGCAGCACGATCGGGTGGCCGTAGGTGCGGCCGTCGCCCATCACGCCGACGCTGCGGACGTCCGCGAGCAGCACGACCGGCATCTGCCAGACCTCGTTGTCGAGGCCGGCGGCGGTCAGCTCGGCGCGCGCGATCGCGTCGGCCTTGCGGAGCAGGTCCAGCCGTTCCTTGGTCACTTCGCCGACGATCCGGATGCCGAGGCCCGGACCCGGGAAGGGCTGGCGTCCGACGATTTCCTGCGGCAGGCCAAGCTGCGCGCCGACGGCGCGGACCTCGTCCTTGAACAGCGCGCGCAGCGGCTCGACGAGTTCGAACTGCAGGTCTTCCGGGAGGCCGCCCACATTGTGGTGGCTCTTGATGTTCGCCGCGCCCTCGCCGCCGCCGGATTCGACGACGTCCGGGTACAGGGTGCCCTGGACGAGGAACTTGATCTTCTCGCCGTGCGCGGCGGCCTCGGCGATGATGGCCAGCTCGGCTTCCTCGAACGCGCGGATGAACTCGCGGCCGATGATCTTGCGCTTGGTCTCGGGGTCGCTGACGCCGGCGAGGGCCGCCTGGAAGCGCTCCTGCTCGTTGGCGACGTAGAGCTTGACGCCGGTGGCCGCCACGAAGTCCCGCTCGACCTGCTCGGCTTCGCCCTCGCGCAGCAGCCCGTGGTCCACGAAGACACAGGTCAGCTGGTCGCCGACGGCGCGCTGGACGAGGGCCGCGGCCACGGCGGAGTCGACGCCGCCGGAGAGCCCGCAGATCACCCGGGCGTCACCGATCTGCTCGCGGATCCGCTCGACCTGTTCGTCGAGGATGTTGCCCGTGGTCCAGTTCGGTTCCAGCTTGGCGCCCTTGAAGAGGAAGTTCTCCAGCACCTGCTGGCCGTAGGCCGAGTGCTTCACCTCGGGATGCCACTGCACGCCGTAGAGGCACTTCTCCTCGTTGGCGAAGGCGGCCACGTCGGCGCCGGCCGTCGTCGCGAGCACCTCAAAGCCCTCCGGGGCCTCGTGGACGGAGTCGCCGTGGCTCATCCAGGTGCTCTGGTGCTGGGGCATGCCCGCCAGGATGGAGCGGCCCTCGCCGAGCACAGTGGTCTCCGTGGAGCCGTATTCCCGCAGGCCGGTCCGGGCCACTTTGCCGCCCAGGGCATTGGCCATGGCCTGGAAGCCGTAGCAGATGCCGAACACCGGGACGCCGGCCTCGAACAGGTCGGCGCCGACGCTCGGGGCGCCTTCGGCGTAGACGCTGGCGGGGCCGCCGGAGAGGATGATGGCGGCGGGGTTCTTGGCCAGCAGCTGCTCGGTGCTGTAGGTATGCGGAACGACTTCCGAATACACATTCGCTTCCCGGACGCGGCGGGCAATCAGCTGCGCGTACTGGGCACCGTAGTCAACAACCAGCACCGGCCTGTGGGACGTCTGGGATGCAGTGGGAGTGGTCACCGTCCTAGCCTACGTTGCGCCCCCGGTCCCCCGCACCTTGAGAAGCTGCGGGTAAGCGAACTCACAGCACCGCGGGGCGGGGCTTTATCCGGGCCGGCTCAGTAGCGCTGCGGCGCCTGCGGGTTAGCGGCAAGTTCGGCCTCCACCTCGGCGTGGAACTTCTTCTCCACAAAGAAGGACAGGAACGGCACGACGCCACCGAGGGCCAGGATGATGAGCTTGGCGAAGGGCCAGCGCATGAGCGACCAGAGCCGGAAGTTGGACATCAGGTACACGACGTACATCCAGCCGTGCACGATCAGCACCGCGACGGACAGGTTCACTCCGCCGATGACGCCGGCCGGCTCGGCGTCGGCGAATCCGAAGCCGAACGGCTGGCCGGTGACGGCGTTGGTGCCGCCGGCGAACAGGTACTGGCCGAAGGCGTAGCGGGCGATCAATTCCGCGCAGAGCAGCAGCAGCATGGAGCCCGTCAGGTAGGCGAGGACCTTGTAGAACTTCAGGGCTGAGCGGATCTGCGCCTCGGTCCCGCCGAAGCGGCGCTTCTTGCCGCCGGGGGTTCCCGTTCCGTTGGGCTGCTGCGGCGCGATGGCCGGCTTGGGCTCGATCATGGTTGCACTCTCGGTTTGGTGGGATGCGGGTTGGTGTCGGAGGAATCGGGGTCCCGGGGCCCGCCCGCGGCGGCGAGCCGGGCGGCTTCTTCATCCTGGGCGTCCTCGAGGCCGCGGCGGTAGTCGTCCTTGACCAGGCGCCACCAGATGAAGAGCGCAAAGCCGGCGAAGACCACCCATTCGGCGGCGTAGAAGAGATTGAGCCAGTTGACCGTCTGGGCGGGCGGCTGCGGGCCGATAGCCAGCGGCTTGACGGCGCCGGAGGCTGCCACATCGGCGCCGGCGGAGCGTTCGGCGCTGGCGGCAACGAAGCCGGGGTAACTGGTGACGTCCCAAAGGTTGATGAGTTCGGCGACGGAGACGGCGCTGGCGCGGCCGGGTCCGGCGTCGGTGTTGGGAACCGGCGCTTCGGACGGGATCAGCCGGCCGGTGAGTTCA
Source organism: Pseudarthrobacter sp. B907 (assembly GCF_040137805.1). Classification (NCBI taxonomy): domain Bacteria; kingdom Bacillati; phylum Actinomycetota; class Actinomycetes; order Micrococcales; family Micrococcaceae; genus Pseudarthrobacter; species Pseudarthrobacter sp. B907. Next base: position 104,085 of record NZ_JBEEQE010000007.1, read on the forward strand.
ATGGGGCCCGACGGCGGTGCGGCGGCGTCCGCGGGGTCGGCGACCCAGCCGCGCGCCACCGGGATCCAGGTCTGCGGCGAGGCGCCGGCGCCGGAGAGGGCCGGGGCGTCCTGCACGGCGAAGGCCGAAACGATCCAGAATCCCTTGGCGCCGTCGTGGATCCGGCCCGGGACCAGGACCTGTTTCTGCGGATCGTAGCTGCCGGTGGCGGTGACCACCTGGTCGGCCACCGAGCCGGGGAAGAACTGCCCGGGTTTCAGGACCGCGGTCAGCGGGCGGGCCTCCTCGGTCCCGGTGGAAACCGGTGCCTCGGGCCGCGTGGAGCGGCCGAACTGCCACTGGCTCAGCAGCACAAAGACCCCCGAAATGACGATCGCAAACACCAGGCCTGCGATCCAGCGGGGTTTGAGGGCGGTTTTCAGCACCCCTTAACCGTACTTCGTCCCCGTGTAGAACAACGAAACGGGCGCTAGGGCTGGGCCTAGAGTGGGGCAGCAGGGTCCCTGCGTGGCGACGGAGTCGACACGAAAGGGCCTGCCCCAATCTCAGTGGTCGAAGAACACCAGGGACGAGTTGATCAGTTCGGAGATCACCTCGGGGTCGTAGGCGCGGCGGAGGGACTCCCGGAAGGACTCCTTCGAGAGCGACCGTGCCATGGTGGCGAGGACTTCCAGGTGGTCCGAGAAGGAACTGGCCGGCGTCGCGATCAGCAGGACCACGGTGGCCGGGCCGTCCGCCGCGCCGAAGTCCAGCGCCTTGCCGTACTTGGTGATGCCGACGGCAATCGAGATGCGCGAGACGAATTCGCTGCGGGCGTGGGGCAGGCCAACACCGCCGGGCAGCCCGGTGGCCAGCTGGTGCTCGCGGGCGTTGACGTGGCCGAGGAATCCCTCGAGGTCCGAGATCCGTCCGGCGTCGTACATCCGCTGCGCGAGCTGGGCCGCGGCGTCGAACTTGTCCTTCGCGTCCAGCTCCAGGATCACCATCTGCGGCGTGGTGAGGTCGGCGTCGTACCGGTCCAGTTGTTCCGCCAAGAGGTGTCCCTTCGATGTGGCGTCGGTGCACGCCGACGGGTGGTGCGCCGGGGCGCCCCGGTCAGCGCAGCGGGACGATGTCCTCCACGCCCATCCGTGCGGCGTCGGCGGATTCGTCGTCCGGCTGCTCCTGGCTGAGTCGTTCGGCGTCGACCCGGGCCAGGTAATGCTTGATTTCGCTCTCGCGCTGCGCGTCGCTCCAGCCGAGAACCTCACCGATCAGTTTAGCGACTACCGGGGCGGCGGACACACCGCGGTCCCAGGCCTCGATCGAAATCCGGGTCCGGCGGGTCAGCACGTCCTGGACGTGGCGGGCGCCCTCGAACTTGGCCGCGTACACGGCCTCGGCCGCCAGGTAGTCGTCGGCGCCCGGCAGCGGCTCGGCCAGTTCGTGGTTTTCCCCGATCAGGGCCAGCACCTCCGGGGCCATCGACCCGTAGCGGTTCAGCAGGTGCTCGATCCGCGCGACGTGGACGCCGGTTTCCTCCGCCATCCGGTTGCGTTTGTTCCAGGCGGCCTTGAACCCGCTGGCGCCGAGCAGCGGGATGGATTCCGTGCACGACGGCGGGACCCGTTCGTCCATGCTGCGGGTCGCCTCGTCGACGGCGTCCTTGGCCATGACCCGGTAGGTGGTCCATTTGCCGCCGGCCACGACGACGAGGCCCGGAACCGGGTGGGCCACCACGTGCTCGCGGGACAGTTTTGCCGTGGAGTCGTTCTCACCGGCCAGCAGCGGGCGCAGGCCGGCGTAGACACCCTCGACATCCTCGCGGGTCAGCGGCCGTTTGAGGACCTTGTTGACGTGTTCGAGGATGTAGTCGATGTCCTTGCTGGACGCCGCGGGGTGTGCCTTGTCCAGGTGCCAGTCGGTGTCGGTGGTGCCGATGATCCAGTGCCGCCCCCACGGGATGACGAACAGCACCGACTTCTCGGTCCGCAGGATCAGGCCCACCGTGGACTGGAAGCGGTCCCGCGGCACCACCAGGTGGATGCCCTTCGAAGCCCGCACCTTGAGCTGGCCGCGGTCCGTGACCATGGCCTGGGTCTCGTCGGTCCAGACCCCGGTGGCGTTGATGACCTGCTTGGCCCGGATGTTGAAGCTTGAGCCGTCCTCGTGGTTGACGACCTTGGCCCCGACCACCCGTTCGCCCTCGCGCAGGAAGTCCACCACGGCCATCTGGTTCACCGCGTGGGCGCCGTAGTAGGCCGCCGTCCGGACGAGGTTGGCGACGTACTTGGCGTCGTCGACCTGGCCGTCGTAGTAGCGGATGGACCCGACAAAGGCGTCATCCTTGAGGCTCGGCGCGGCGCGCAGCGTGCCGCGCCGGCTCAGGTGCTTGTGGAACGGGACGCCGCGGCTGTGGCCGCCGGTGATGGACATGGCGTCGTAGAGGGCGATCCCGGATCCGACGTAGGGCCGTTCCACAAAGCGCTTGGTGAGCGGGTAAAGGAACGGCACCGGCCGGGCCAGGTGCGGGGCGAGGACGGAGAGGATCAGTCCGCGCTCGTGCAGGGCCTCCTTGACGAGGGCGAAGTCGAGCATCTCCAGGTAGCGCAGGCCGCCGTGGATGAGCTTCGAGGACCGCGACGAAGTGCCGGCCGCCCAGTCGTTGGCCTCGACGATGCCAACGCTCAGGCCGCGGGTCACGGCGTCCAGCGCGGCTCCGGCGCCGACAATGCCGCCGCCGACGATCAGGATGTCGAGTTCCTTGCCGGGCTCGGTGCTGCCCCTGAGCGCCGCCAGGGACGCTTCGCGTTCCGCGGGTCCAAGAGCACCGCCGGCCAAGGGAGCACCACCGGGAAAACTGTTCATCTCACGCCTCCGTCCGGATCAAACCTCGTAGTGCACCACACTACTTCCAAGTTCTCCGGATGGGCAGGGCTTTGCCGGGCCCCGCGCCGGGCTCAGTTCCCGGCGTAGGGCGAGACGACGACGTCGACGCGCTGGAATTCCTTCAGGTCCGAGTAGCCGGTGGTCGCCATCGAGCGGCGCAGCGCGCCGATCAGGTTCGAGGTGCCGTTGGTGTGGTGGCCCGGGCCGAACAGGACCTCCTCCAGCGGCCCGACGGTGCCGACATTGACCCTGTCGCCGCGGGGCAGTTCGAGGTGGTGGGCCTCCTGGCCCCAGTGCCAGCCCTTGCCGGGGGCTTCCTCGGCGCGGGCCAGGGCGCTGCCGAGCATGACGGCGTCGGCGCCCATGGCGATGGCCTTGACGATGTCGCCCGAGGTTCCCATGCCGCCGTCGGCGATCACGTGCACGTAGCGCCCGCCGGATTCGTCCATGTAGTCCCGGCGGGCGGCCGCGACGTCGGAGATGGCGGACGCCATCGGCGAGTGGATGCCCAGGGCGCGGCGGGTGGTGGTGGTGGCTCCCCCGCCGAAACCGACCAGGACGCCCGCGGCGCCGGTGCGCATCAAGTGCAGGGCCGGGGTGTAACCGGCCGCTCCGCCGACGATCACCGGGACGTCGAGTTCGTAGATGAACTGCTTGAGGTTCAGCGGCTCGTGATCCTTGGAGACATGTTCGGCCGAGACGGTGGTGCCGCGGATGACGAAGATGTCGACGCCGGCAGCCACCACGGTCTTGTAATGCTCCTGGGTGCGCTGCGGGGTCAGCGAGCCGGCGACGGTGACGCCCGCGGCACGGATCTCGGCCAGCCTCGAGGTGATCAGTTCGGGCTGGATCGGGGCCTGGTACAGCTCCTGCATCCGGCGCGTGACGGCGGGGCTGTTGGTCTCGTTCTCGAGGGCGGCAATCTGATCCAGCACCGGCTGGGGATCCTCGTAGCGGGTCCACAGGCCTTCCAGGTCGAGGACACCGAGGCCGCCGAGCCGTCCCAGCGCGATGACCGTCTCCGGGGACATCGCGGAGTCCATCGGCGCGGCGATGACGGGCATGTCGAACTTGTAGGCATCGATCTGCCAGGAGACGGACACGTCCTTGGGGTCGCGGGTGCGCCGGTTGGGGACGATCGCAATGTCGTCCAGGGAGTAGGCACGACGCCCACGCTTGCCACGGCCAATCTCAATCTCGTAAGTCACGTCCCCACTTTACTTGACCCGGCCGTTGGACCGGCCTTTGACCCGGCCATTGACCCGGGACGGACCGTCCGGACCGCGTCCGCAGGCCGCTCCGGGGCCGCCAGGAGACGCCCGGCCGGGTCCCAAATAATCGATAGTCCACACCTACTTGACATGTTTTGTCAACGGTTTACAAATCATGAAAATGCCTTTACGTTTGCCTTCGGCCGCCGGGGGTTGTCCCCGGCGGCCTCCCCACCCCGTTCCGGGCAGTCCGCACTGCCCGGTGATAGAAAGCAGAACCCATGGGAAGTGCATCACTCAGGAAGTCCCGCGTGCTGGCCCTGTCGCTGGCCGCCCTTGTCGGCACCATGACGCTGGCCGTCAGCCCGGTACTCGCCGCCCCCGGCACCGGACCGGTCGCCTCGGAGAATGTCCCGGCGCCGGATGTCAACGCCGGCGAGGCCTACACGCAGTTCATTGTGAGCTTTAAGAAGACCCCCGGGAACGCCACGCCGGGCGGCCGCGCGAACGCCTGGGGCAAGGCAGCCAAGCAGCAGGGCGTCACGGTGAAGGAACTGCGCGCCCTCGCCACCGGGGGCACCCTGATCGCCTCCGACAAGGCACTCTCGGACCAGGCCGCCAAGGACTTTATGAACGAGATCGTCGCCTCCGGCGCGGTCGACGCCGTCGAGCCCGACGCCCGCATGACCGCTGTGCTCTCGCCGAACGACCCGCGCTACAGCGAGCAGTGGGACTTCACCGCGGCGAACGGCATGCGCATCCCCGGCGCCTGGGACGTCTCCACCGGCTCCGGCTCCACGGTCGCCGTGATCGATACCGGCATCACGGCACACCCCGACCTGGACGCCAATGTGCTGCCGGGTTACGACTTCGTCTCGGACGCCACGGCGGCCCGCGACGGCAACGGCCGGGACGCCAACCCCCAGGACGAGGGCGACTGGTACGCCGCCGGCGAATGCGGCCAGACCGCGGCCTCCAACTCCTCCTGGCACGGCACCCACGTGGCCGGCACCATCGCCGCCGTGACCGGCAACGCCACCGGCGTGGCCGGCGTGGCGCCCAACGCCAAGGTCCTCCCGGTCCGTGTGCTGGCCAAGTGCGGCGGTTCGCTCTCCGACATTGCCGACGCCATCATCTGGGCCTCCGGCGGCACCGTCTCCGGCGTCCCCGCCAACGCGAACCCCGCCAAGGTCATCAACATGAGCCTGGGCGGCTCCGGCGCCTGCGGCACCACGTACCAGGCCGCCATCGACGCCGCCGTCTCGCGCGGCACCACCGTGGTGGTGGCGGCCGGCAACAGCAACCAGGACGCCTCCGGCTTCCGGCCCGCCAACTGCAACTCGGTGGTCACCGTGGCCGCGAGCAACCCGAGCGGGACCCTCTCCTACTACTCCAACTTTGGCGCCACGGTGGATCTCACGGCTCCCGGCGGCGACACCAGCGTCAGCGGCGGCGGGATCCTCTCCACCCTCAACACCGGAACCACGACGCCGGGCGCCGCCGGCTACGCCAGCTACCAGGGCACCTCGATGGCGACCCCGCACGTGGCCGGCCTCGTAGCCCTGATGAAGGCCAAGTCCCCCGCCCTCACCCCGGCACAGGTCGAGTCCACGCTGCGCCAGGGCACCCGGGCAATGCCCGGCGGCTGCACCAAGGGCTGCGGCGCCGGCCTCTCCGACGCCACCGCCACGATGGCCCTGCTCGGCGGCACCACCCCGCCGCCGTCGGGGAACCTGCTGCTGAACCCCGGCTTCGAAAGCGGCGCGGCCTCGTGGACCTCCGACCACGCGGACACCTTTGAGACCGGAACCAACGCCCGGACCGGCACCGGCTTCGCGGGCCTGAACGGCTGGGGCCAGGCCACGTCGTACACGCTGGACCAGACCATCTCCATCCCGTCCTCCGTGACCGGTTCCACCCTGTCCTTCTACCTCAAGACCCTGACCGATGAGACCACCACGGCGACGGCCTACGACACCTTGAAGATCCAGGCCATCAGCGGCGGCGTCACCACGACCCTGGCGACCTACTCGAACCTGAACAAGTCCGCCGGCTATGTCCTGAAGACGCTGGACCTGTCAGCGTTCAAGGGCAAGAGCGTCACGCTGCGCTTCCTCGGCGTCGAGGACTCCTCGCTGAAGACCTACTTCTTCGTGGACGACACCTCGGTGACCACCTCCTAACACCGCTGAGCACCGCTGAGCACCGCCAAGAATGGGCATGTCCTCCCTCCCCGGAAGGACATGCCCATTCTTTGCGCCCGGGAACGGACATAGTGGGGTTATGTCCATTGGCCGCGGCCACGGAAGGGCATGCCCATCCGTTGCTTCCGGGAACGGTCACGGGCAGCCCGCGGACGGTACAGGCGTCCGGCGGCAGGTACGCTGGCGGCATGGGTAACGGGTGGAGCTTCGACGGCCACATCGCCGGGCTGGGAACGGAATCCGGGCTGCGCGCCGTGCTGGGGCTCTGGCAGCGTTCCCCCTTCGGCCCTTTCGCCGATGCCATGGTGGAACTGCCCTCCGGCCGACGGATTCTGCTGGCCCCGACCGCCGAGATCGGCGCGTTCATCGCCTCGGTCTACAACTTTGACGAGACCCGCGTGGTGGATCTCGCGGTGTCGCATTATGGACCCCGGCTCGGCATCGACGCCGGTCCGCTCAGCGTCCGGGCCGACGTCGGCGCGCGCACCCGGCTTGGCAGCGTCGTGCGTCTGGTTCCGCGTCCGCTGGCGGTGCACCCGCGGTGGCTACGGGCCGTCAGCCCGCTCGCTTCCCGAATCAGCCCGGGCGCCCGCACCGCGGGCACGGCCCGGGGCGGACGAAGGGAGTACTACGGCGTGACGGACCTGCACCACATCACGGCGGCCCGCGTGAGCTGGGACGGCACCGACGCCGGGGCGCTTGCCGCCGTGCGGCCCGCGGTCTCCTTCGGTTTCAGCAGCGTTCCCGCCGCCCCCAGCCTGGCCCGGGTGCGCACCACCGTGACGGGTTCCTAGGCCTCGTCCACGGCCAGCTGGGATTCGAACATCCGGAAGTAGCGGCCGCGCAGCGCCACGAGTTCCCGGTGCGTGCCCTGCTCCACGATCCGGCCGTCCTCCAGCATGTAGACGATGTCCGCCTTCTCGATGGTGGCGAGCCGGTGGCTGATGGCGATGATCGTGCTGCTGCGGTCGGCGAAGAGCCGGGAAAAGATCCGGTGCTCGGCCAGCGCGTCAATCGCCGACGTCGGCTCGTCCATCACCATAAAGGACGCGTCGCGGTAGAAGTTCCGGGCCATGGCCAGGCGCTGCCATTGGCCGCCGGAGAGGCCGCTGCCCTTCCGGCCGCGCGGATCCTCCATCCAGTTGCTCACGTGGTTGTCCAGCCCGTTGGGCAGTTTGTTGATGAACTCGAGGGCCTCGGCGTCGGCGGCGGCGCGGCGGATCCGCGCGTCGTCCCGCGGCGCATCGACGTCGCCAAAGAAAATGTTCTCCGCTGCGGTGGCGAACTCGTATTTCAGGAACTCCTGGCTGAGCACCGCCAGCTGACGGTGCCAGGACTTCACGTCGACGGCGGCGAGGTCGACGCCGTCGAGCAGAACCTGCCCGGAATCCGGGCGGTACAGCCCGGCGAGGATCCGGATCAGGGTGGACTTGCCGGCGCCGTTCTCTCCCACGATCGCGATGTGCTGGCCCTGCCGGATGGTCAGCGAGATGCCCTTGATGACCTCCAGCTCGCTGCCGGTGTAAGTGAAACGGATGTCGCGCAGTTCCACGGCCGTGGGCGCCTGGAGCAGGGGCGGGGCTTGGTCGGAGTGCACCGGCAGCGCCATAAACAGCTCGTAGTCCTTGAGGTTCGCCAGGTCCTCGTCGATGGAGCTGAGCGAGGAGACCAGGCTGTTGGCGGTGGAGAGGGCGCGGCTGACGATCTGCTGGACGTAGAGGAACTGCCCCACCGGCTGCGCCCGGGCGATGATCTGGCCCACCACCCAGATCAGCGAGACCACCTCGGCGCCGTACTGCAGCGCGTCGGCCGCGAGCTGTTTGGGAATGTAGCGCTTCTGGAAGTCCAGCCGGCGCTTTTCGTCCGCGTCCCGGAGCCGGGAGCGCAGCCCCATCAGGTAGCCGACGATCCCGTACAGCCGCATTTCGGCGATGTGCTGCGGCCGCAGCAGGTTGGTTTCGATCATCCTGCGCTGCCGGCGCGAATCGATCTGGGTGTTCCAGTGCGCGATCTGTTCGCGGGAGAGCTTGAACTGCAGGTAGACGCTGGGCACGATCGCGACCAGCACGATCACGGCGATCCACCAGCTGACCAGCAGCAGCGCGCCGATCGCCAGGATCACCGAGACCAGCTGCGTAAAGATGGCGGCGATCCGGTCCAGGACGCGGGCGTAGGAATCGGAGAAGCGCTTGGCCCGGTCGTAGAGGTCCACCGTCTCCTTGTCGTCGTAACGCCAGAAGTCGAGGGCGAGGAAGCGCTCGTACATCAGGTCCCCGACGATCGCGCCGACCCGGAAGCTCATGAGCTGCTGGATGTAACGGTCCACGCTGCTGAACGCTCCCCAGAACAGGCCGAGCGCGGCCGTGATAATGACGTAGACGATCGCCTGCCGCCCGGCCTCGGCGTTGCCCGCGTAGGCGGCCGCGAGCGCCGTCGTGGTCAGCGCGGCGAAGTAGGTGGTGACCAGCGGCAGCAGCGCCGAGATCAGCGAGCCCACGATTTTCATCACGACGGCGGCCGGCGAGGCCCGGAAGCTGACCCGCAGCACCTGCGCCACCGCCCGGGCATAGGGCCGGAGCGCCAGTTTGCGCCTGGGCTCGCGCGCGGGCAGGAGTTCGGACATGCCTCCAGCCTAGGACACGCCCCTGCCCAACTAGCTCGCAGCAGGGGCCGTTATGGGCCGCCAAAACGGCCCGTGCTGCGAGTTGGTTGGGTGGCTCAGAGAGCGGCGGGTGGGCCCACGCCCGCAGGGTTCCCTGACCGAGCTTGCGAGGTTAGGGGGCGGGTGGGGATTAGCGCGAACCGTAGTTCGGTGCCTCCACGGTCATCTGGATGTCGTGCGGGTGGGATTCCTTGAGCCCGGCCGCGGTGATCCGGACGAACTTGCCGCGGGCCTTGAGCTCGGCGACGGTCGGGGCGCCGGTGTAAAACATGGTCTGGCGGAGGCCGCCGACCAGCTGGTACGCCACCGAGGACAGCGGGCCGCGGTAGGCCACCCGGCCCTCGATGCCTTCCGGGATGAGCTTGTCATCGCCGGAGACGTCGGCCTGGAAGTAGCGGTCCTTGGAGTAGGAGGTGTTTTTGCCGCGGGTCTGCATGGCCCCGAGCGAGCCCATCCCCCGGTAGCTCTTGAACTGCTTGCCGTTGACGAAGATCAGGTCCCCCGGTGACTCGTCGCAGCCGGCCAGCAGGGAACCGAGCATCACGGTGTCGGCGCCGGCCACCAGGGCTTTGCCGATGTCGCCGGAGTACTGCAGGCCGCCGTCGGCGATCAGCGGCACGCCGGCCGGGATGGCCGCCTTCGCGGACTCGTAGATGGCGGTGATCTGCGGGACGCCGACGCCGGCCACCACGCGGGTGGTGCAGATGGAGCCCGGACCCACGCCCACCTTGATGCCGTCGGCACCGGCGTCGATCAGGGCCTGGGCACCCTCGCGGGTGGCGGCCTGGCCGCCGATGATGTCCACGTGCGCAGCAACCGGATCGGACTTCAGCCGGCGGATCATGTCCAGAACACCCTGCGAGTGGCCGTTGGCGGTGTCGACGAACAGGGCGTCGACGCCGGCGTCGATCAGGGCCATGGCCCGCTCCCAGCCGTCACCGAAGAAGCCGATGGCGGCGCCGACTCGCAGCCGGCCCTCCTCGTCCTTCGTGGCCAGCGGGTACTGCTCGGCCTTGGTGAAGTCCTTGGTGGTGATGAGGCCCTTGAGCCGGCCCTGCTCGTCCACCAGCGGGAGCTTCTCGATCTTGTTGGTGGCGAGCTTGTGCGAGGCTTCCTCACGGCTGATGCCCACGTGCCCGGTGACGAGCGGCATCTTGGTCATGACGTCGCTGACCAGCCGGATGGGGAAGTCGGATTCCGGCACAAAACGGGTGTCGCGGTTGGTGACGATGCCGAGCAGCCGCATCCCCTCGTCCACGACCGGCAGGCCGGAGACGCGGTAGTGCGAGCAGATCTCGTCCAGCTCGGCGAGCGTGGCTTCGGGGCCGATGGTCAGCGGGTTGGTGATCATGCCGGACTCGCTGCGCTTGACCCGGTCCACCTGGTCGGCCTGGTCGGCGATCGACAGGTTACGGTGCACCACGCCGAGGCCGCCCTGGCGGGCCATGGCGATGGCCATCCGGGACTCGGTCACGGTGTCCATCGCAGCGGAGAGCAGCGGGGTGTTCACGGTGATGCGCTTGGATATCCGCGAGGAGGTGTCAGCCTCGGACGGGATGACGTTGGTGTGTCCCGGCAGCAGCAGGACGTCGTCGTAGGTCAGGCCAACGAAGCCGAAAGGGTCGTGTTCGGGCTGGGTCATGAGTGCGCCTCTTACCTTGGTTTCTGGGTTCACGGGTAGGGGTTGCAGCAGATGACCAGCCCGTCATTACGGGCGTGGCCTGTGCAGAAGTGTTGTGTAAATAGTAGAACCTCGGGCCCGATCCCCATATTCCGGGCCGCGAATGTGAGCAACGGCATGCCTGGCCGCGCCGCGCGCGTCACGTCCAGCCGGTGGCGGCGAGCAGCCGCTGCTCGAACATCGGGATCATGCTTTGGACGTAGGTCTTGGTGAGGTGGTTGTCGTCCTTGTAGACATAGACGTTCCCCACGACGGCGGGGCAGGTGCCGTTGGCGCAGATGAAGTCGCTCAGGTCCATGAGGTGGAGTCCGGCGACCTTGCCCCGGTAGGCGTCCAGCGGCGAGGAGGCGGCCAGCGATTCCTGCAGCGGAACGTTGCAGGCTGCGGCGTCGGCGCCCTTCTTCTGCACGCATTCGGGCATGTTCATGGTGAAGCGCGGGTTGTCGCGGATGCCCACCACCTCCATCCCGGCGTCGGTGAACGGCTTGATGCCCTCGAGGTACTGCGGCACCTCGGTTTCGTACGGGGCGTCCTTGAGCGTGAGCGAGGCGACCGTAAACACGGCGTCCGGCTTGTGATCCAGCACGTACTGGGCGCTCGCCTTGTTGAAGGCGTTGCAGTCCGCATCGCGCTCAGGCGATTCCCCGCCGAAACGGCAGTTGCCCTTGAGCAGGGTCACGACTTCCCAGCCGTGGCTCTTGGCGATGGGGCCCAGGGCGGCCATGTACTGCTGGGCGTGGGAGTCGCCGAGCACCACAATCTTCTTCGTCACGGGGTCCGGCCGGCTGTTTTGCAGGCAGCCTGCCAGCAGCGGGTCCGCGGGCACGTTGGAGTCCGTGCAGAGCCCGTCGATGTCGGCCCACTCGTTCTTCAGGGCCGCCGGGCCGGGAATGATCTTGGCGTCCGGAGTCGGCTTGCCGGCGTTCTCCGGCGCCAGCGCGGCGGCGCCGGGGGTCAGCTCCCGGGGCTGGGCCGCGGCGGCGGCCTCATCGGCCATCAGCTGGCTCTGCCATACGGTGACGGGTCCGGCCAGCAGGGCACCGCAGGCGGCGATGACGACGGCGGTGCGCCACGCGCGGCGCTGCGGCCAGTGCCAGTCGCGCAGCGGTTTCTCGACGTAGCGGGTGGTGAGCACGGCCAGCGCCACGGAGGCGGCCACGATGGCGAGCCCCTGCACCAGGTCCGGCGCAGTGATTCCCAGGCCGGCCAGCGCCAGCACCAGCAGCGGCCAGTGCCAGAGGTAGAGGGCGTAGGAGTTGTCGCCCAGGGCCACCAGCGGGCGCCACGTCAACAGACGGTCGACGCCGAAGCGGCTGCCGCTCTGCCCGGCAACGATGATGGCGGCGGCAGCCAGCGTGGGCCACAGCGCGATGAAACCGGGGAAGGACCGGTCCACGGTCAGCAGCAGCCCGCAGGAAAGCATCGCGGCCAGGCCGGCCCAGCCCAGCACCACGCGCAGCGCCTTGCCCGGTTTCAGGTGCGGCAGCGCCAGGGCCAGCAGCGAGCCGAGGGCGAACTCCCACAGCCGGGTCCGGGTGTCGAAGTACGCGTAGGCCTGGTTGCTGGCGGTCTGGTCAATCGAGTAAGCCAGCGACGCGGCAAAGATGGTCCCGAAGGCCAGGGCCAGGATCAGCCGGTAGTCCGTCAGCCGGTCATCCAGCTTCGTCCGGCGCAGCACACGGTGAAGCAGGGCGGCGCCGGCGAAGACCAGCGGCCAGAGCAGGAAGACCTGCCCCTGGATGGATAGGGACCAGAAGTGCTGCAGCGGGCTGGCACCGGAGTGGTCCTGGGCGTAGTAGTCGACGGCGGTGTCGGCAAGCAGCCAGTTCTGCCGGTACAGCAGCGACGCCCAGGCCTGGTCGAGGATGTCCGGCCACCGGCTTGCCGGCAGGATGGCCCAGGTGCCGATCAGCACGGCGAGGACCACCACCACGACGGCCGGCAGCAGCCGCTTGAGCAGGTGCAGCCAGTGGCTCAGCAGGCGCAGCGGCTTCCCGCTCTCCACCTTCCGGGCGAAGCTCAGGGTCATCAGGAAGGCCGAGATGAGCAGGAAGATGTCCACGCCGCCGGAGACCCGGCCCAGCCACACGTGGTAGGTCACTACCATCAGGACGGCAAGCGCACGCAGGCCCTGCACCTCGGGCCGGTAACCCGATTTGCGGCGCGCCGGCGAACCCGCGGATGCGGGCGGCGGGCTGGCTACGGTTCGCTCGATCGACACTGGGGACCCCTCAGGCACACTTCCAAAAACATCAATGTTACTGAACCGTAATTTTCTGCGCCAATCGCTGGGAGGTCTGCCTGCGGGCGCCGGCCACGCAGCAGGCCCTAGTCTGTAACGAGTCGAAGGAGGCCGCGAGTGATCGTGCAGTTACGGATTTGTGTCCCGGAGCAGCTCACCGGTGCTGTGGTGGACAGCTGTTCGGACGGGCCTGGAGTGGCGGAGGTGGCGCTGCACCCGGGCGCCTCGGTGCTCCCGCCGGGAGATGTGATCCTGGTTTTCGTCGCGCGGGAAGCCGTCGAGGCGCTGATCGAGAAGCTCCACGCCCTCAACGTCCAGGAGGTCGGCTCGATCTCGGTGACCACGCCCGAGTTGCTGCTCTCCGACCGCGCGGACGAGGCCGCGGCGGCTGCCCCCGGCGAGGGCGCGGACGCCGTGATCTGGGATGAGGTGTCCCGGCAGACCGGGGAGGACTCCCGGCTGACGTGGAGCTACCTGGCGTTCCTGGTCCTGGCCACCCAGCTCGCTGCGATCGGGATCGTCACCGACTCGACCATCGCGATTGTGGGCGCCATGGCTGTCGGTCCCGAGTTCGGGCCGCTCGCCGCGCTGGCCGTGGCCTTGGTGCGGCGCCAGTGGCGGCTGGGGCGCCGCGCGGCGCTGGCGCTCGGCGTGGGGTTCCCCGTCGCCATGCTGGCGGCGGCGTTCACGGCCTGGCTCTCCGTCCCGCTTGGTCTTTTTCCCGCCGATGCCCTGGACCGCGGCTCGGCGGTGGAGTTCATTTACCATCCGGGGCCGTATTCATTGATTGTGGCCCTACTGGCCGGCACCGCCGGCATGCTGTCCGTGATCGGCCGGCGGTCGGCGGCCCTAATCGGCGTTTTCATTTCGGTGACCACGGTCCCGGCGGCCGGTTTTGTGGCGGTGGCGCTGGTGCTCGGTGAGTACCAGAAGGCGGCGGGCTCGGCGCTGCAGCTGCTGGTGAACCTGGTCGGGATCGTCGTGTCGGCGGTGGCGGTGCTGCTGTTCTACCGGGTGGTCACCAAACGCCTGCCGCGCGACGCCGCGGCGCGGCTGCAGCGGAAAGCGCAGGCGCAGGGGCGCTGACGTGACGTGACGGGCGCTGACAGGCGCCGGCCGGGGCCCGCCATAACAAGAAGGACCGGACCAGCTGGAGCTGGTCCGGTCCCTTTTGTTGCACGGGAACTAGTGCGCGGGAACCTTAGTGCTGGTGCCCGGCGTGTTCGTCTTCCTCGGCCGGCTTCTCCACCACAAGGGTTTCGGTGGTGAGGACCAGCGCGGCGATCGAGGCCGCGTTGCGCAGTGCCGCGCGGGTGACCTTGACCGGGTCGATGACGCCGGCCGCGATCAGGTCCTCGTATTCGCCGGTCTTGGCGTTGAAGCCCTGGTTGACCGCGGACTCGGACACCTTGGCGACGACGACGTAGCCGTCGAAGCCGGCGTTCTGGGCGATCCAGCGCAGCGGCTGGGTCAGGGCGCGGCGGACGATGCCCACGGCAGCTGCCGCGTCGCCGTCGAGCGCCTGGACGGCCGGGTCCTCATCGAGCGCCTTGAGCGCGTGGATGAGGGCGGAGCCGCCGCCGGCCACGATGCCTTCTTCGAGGGCGGCGCGGGTGGAGGACACGGCATCCTCGATGCGGTGCTTCTTTTCCTTCAGCTCGACCTCGGTGGCTGCGCCGACCTTGATCACGCCGATGCCGCCGGCCAGCTTGGCCAGGCGCTCCTGCAGCTTTTCCTTGTCCCAGTCCGAATCGGTGCGGGTCAGCTCGGCGCGCAGCTGGGCGACCCGGGCTGCGACGTCCTCGGCGGAACCGGCGCCGTCGACGATGGTGGTGTTGTCCTTCGTCACGGTGATGCGGCGGGCGGTGCCGAGGACCTCGAGGCCCACGGTGTCCAGGCTCAGGCCCAGCTCCGGGGAGACGACCTGCGCGCCGGTGAGGGTCGCGATGTCCTGCAGCATGGCCTTGCGGCGGTCACCGAAGCCGGGAGCCTTGACGGCGACGACGTTCAGGGTGCCGCGGATGCGGTTGACGATCAGCGTGGAGAGGGCCTCGCCGTCGACGTCCTCGGCGATGATGAACAGCGGCTTGGAGCTCTGCAGCGCCTTCTCCAGCAGCGGCAGGAATTCCTGGACCGAGGAGATCTTGCCCTGGTTGATCAGGATGAGGGCGTCCTCGAGGACGGCTTCCTGGCGTTCGGCGTCGGTGACGAAGTACGGGGACAGGTAGCCCTTGTCGAACTGCATGCCCTCGGTGAGGACCAGCTCGGTCTGCGTGGTGGAGGACTCCTCGATGGTGATCACACCATCCTTGCCGACCTTGCCGAACGCCTCGGCCAGCAGCTCGCCGACCTCGTCACTTTGCGCGGAGATGGCGGCCACGTTGGCCACCTGGGTGCCCTCGACGGGGCGGGCGTTCTCCAGCAGGCGGGCGGCGACGGCCTCGACCGAGACCTCGATGCCGCGCTTGATCTGTCCCGGGGCGGCGCCGGCGGCAACGTTGCGCAAGCCTTCCTTGACCAGGGCCTGGGCGAGCACGGTGGCGGTGGTGGTGCCGTCGCCGGCGACGTCGTTGGTCTTGGTGGCGACCTCCTTGGCAAGCTGCGCGCCAAGGTTTTCGTACGGGTCGTCCAGTTCGACTTCACGGGCGATGGTGACGCCGTCGTTGGTGATCGTGGGGGCGCCCCACTTCTTGTCCAGCACGACGTTGCGGCCGCGCGGGCCGAGCGTCACCTTGACCGTGTTGGCGAGCTTATCGATGCCGGCTTCAAGCGACCGGCGGGCAGCGTCGTTAAACGCGAGCTGCTTTGCCATGGTTTTGTCCTTTCAAGACGGAACCCCGCGCAGCCGTTCCGTTCAAAGCGAAGGAATCGGCGGCGCGGGGGTCCAAGAGAGTTACTTTACGACGATCGCCAGAACGTCGCGGGCGGACAGCACGAGGTACTCGACGCCGCCGGTCTTAACTTCGGTTCCGCCGTACTTGGAGTAGATGACAACGTCGCCGACGGCGACGTCGACGGGAACGCGGTTGCCGTTGTCGTCAAAGCGGCCGGGGCCTACTGCAACAACTTCGCCTTCCTGCGGCTTCTCCTGTGCGGAGTCCGGGATAACCAGGCCGGAAGCCGTGGTCTGCTCGGCTTCGAGCGGGCGGACAACAATACGATCCTCAAGAGGCTTAATAGAGACCGACACTCGGACCTCTCCTTTTCGTCAGCAAATTCGTGGACTTTAAAGCTGTGGTGCCATGGCGTACAGACCGTCGTCGCGGTGCCGGCAGCAGCCAGGCCGGTAAAGCTTCAGGTGTTAGCACCCGCCTAGGGAGAGTGCCAATGACGACTCTATGTAAGGAGTTAGCACTCGGTCAAGGTGAGTGCCAGAAAGTTCGTCGTCGGTGAACGCGGTTATGGACATGCTCATCGGGTGGCTTGGAGGACGGACATGCCCAGCGTTGGCGCTCGGCGTTGGACATGCCCGCCCGGCCAGGAATGGACATGCCCAGTGCTGGCGCTCGGCGATGGACATGCCCGCCCGGCGGCTTGGAGGACGGACATGTTGCCTCGGGCGCTGAGCTTGTCCGTTGTTGGTGCTGGGCGATGAGCGTGCTCATCGCCGGCCCGCTGCAATGGACATGCTGTCCGGGGGCGATGGACATGCCCAGTGCTGGCCGCCACGGATGGGCATATACGCAATATGTCCAGTGCTGGCGGCGAAGGATGGGTATGTCCGTCCCAGTCCATGCCGGCGCCGACCCTGCGCCGGGCCAAGCGGGCCAAGGCCAAAGCGGCCTACTGCCCCGCGAGGTCCTCGTAGTCCCAGTCCTGGCCGTCGTCGTCCTCGTCGACCTGCGCGGAGGTGTTCCGTTCGCGGTACATGACGAAGCCGCCAGCGAGGGCGGCCAGCGCCCCGAGGACCAGGAAGATCATGCCGCCCACCCGGGCTGGGGCATAGGTTTCGCGGATGGCCCGCGCCTCGTCGGTGGCGTCCGTGACGTCCTTGCCGCCAACGGAATACACGGTGGCGTTGAAGGAGTCGAGGGCGAAGATGATCACCAGCAGCGCCACGCAGACGACCGCCACCACACTGCCCGCAATCAGCGCGGGCCGGGCGAAGCGGACCAGGCCGCTCCGGCCCGGATTTTCCCCGTCGCCCGGCTCCCGGGTGCCCGCCGCGCCGAAGTCCTCTGTGTCCCTGTCGTCCATGCCGTCCAGCCTATCGGTCGTGCCGGGCGTTCCGCGCCTGAACTACGCTTGATGGCATGGCTGAGACTACGCAGGACCAGATCGCCCCGCTCCTGAATCCGGAGGGCTGGGAACTGCTGGCGTCTCTTGGCCCGTACCGCGAGGAGGAGGCCTTCCGGCTCAACGCCTCGCTGCGGAAAGCCGGCCATTCCCCCGAGCTGGTCTCGGCGGCACTCACGCAGTCCCGGCTGCGGACCAAGGCGGAGGCCAAGTTCGGCGAATTCGCCCGGCAGATGATCTTCACCCGGGCCGGCCTGGAGCAGGCCACCCGGCTGGCCGTCGCGGCACGGCATGCGCAGCGGTTCGCCGCCGCCGGGATTTCCCACGTGGCGGACCTGGGCTGCGGGCTGGGGGCGGATGCGATGGCGCTGGCCTCCCTCGACATCACGGTCACCGCCGTCGAACTGGATGAAACCACCGCGGCCTGCGCCACCATGAACCTGATCCCGTTCCGGAACGCCACCGTGGTCCACGCCGATGCCGCCGCCGTTCCGCTCGACGGGATCGACGGCGTCTGGCTCGACCCGGCCCGCCGCACTACGTCGAGCTCGGGAACGAAGCGCCTCTGGGACCCGGAGGACTTCTCCCCGCCGCTGTCCTTTGTGGAGTCCCTGGCCGCGTCCGGCCGGGCCGTCGGCGTGAAGATGGGCCCGGGCATGCCGCACGCCTCCGTGCCCGCGGGCTGCGAGGCGCAGTGGGTCTCGATGGGCGGCGACGTTACCGAGGTGGCCCTCTGGTTCAACGCGGTCCGCCGGCCCGGGATCCGCCGCGCCGCCCTGGTCCTGGGGCCGCAGGGAGCCGCGGAGCTCACCAGCTCGGAGGAGTTCGACGCCGGGCCGGCCGCCCCGGTGGGGGCCGTGGAGGGCTACCTCTACGAGCCGGACGGCGCCGTGATCCGTGCCGGCCTGGTTGCCGACGTCGCGCTGCAGCTCGGCGGGCATCTGGTAGATGAACACATCGCCTACATCTGCGCGCCGGAACTGCGCGAGACGCCCTTCGCCCGCGCGTACAAAGTCCTCGAGGTGATGCCGTTCAACGTCAAGGCGCTCAAGGCCTGGGTCAAGGCCAACGGCGTCGGTGTCCTGGACATCAAGAAACGCGGTACCTCGGTGACCCCGGAGGAACTGCGCAAACAGCTGCTCCCGGGCGGCAGGAGCGCCAGGAATTCCGCCACCAAAACGGCCACCCTGGTCCTCACCAGGATCGGCGAGGAGCGGGTGGCCATTTCGGTGGAGCCGGTCCAGGTCCCGGCGGCCGGGGCTACTGGGCCCGCATAAACTCCTCGGCGGCCCGGACCTGTTCGTCGCTGGGCCGGATGCCGGTGTAGAGCACAAACTGTTCCAGGGCCTGGATCGTGGCGACCTCGGCGCCGGTGATCACCTGCTTGCCCGCGGCGCGGGCGGCCTTCACCAGCGGGGTCTCGGCCGGCAGCGCGACGACGTCGAACACCACCTTCGCGGCGCCGATCGCCTCCTGCGGGAAGGGCAGCGCCTCCGCATCGGGGCCGCCCGCCATGCCGATCGGCGTCACGTTGATCAGCAGCTCGGCAGTGCCGGACGGCTCGAGGTCGGCCCGCCAGTCGAACCCGTAGAGCCCGGCCAGCGCCCGGCCGGCCTCCTCGTTGCGTGCGACCACGGTGACGTTGCGGAAGCCGGCGTCGCGCAGCGCCGCAGCGGTGGCTTTCGCCATCCCGCCGGCGCCCAGCAGCCACACGGAGTAATCCGTGGGGACGGCGTTGCGCGCCAGCAGCTGCTCGATTGCCGTGTAGTCGGTGTTATAGGCCGTGAGCGTGCCGCCGTCGTTGACGATCGTGTTGACCGAATCGATGGCTTTCGCCGACGGGTCCATGGCGTCCACCAGGGCTATGACGTCTTCCTTGTAAGGCATTGAGACCGCGCAGCCGCGGATGCCGAGGCCTCGCACCCCGGCGATGGCCTGGGCGAGGTCGGTGGGGGCGAAGGCCTTGTAGATCCAGTTCAGGCCCAGCTGTTCATACAGGTGGTTGTGGAAGCGGGTCCCGTTGTTGCTCGGCCGGGCCGAGAGCGAGATGCACAGGGTCATGTCTTTGTTCAGGATGGGCACAGCACCATTAAACGCCATGGCCCCGGTTCAGCGGCAGCCGGCACCCGCTCCCTGCGGCCCGACGGCGACCGGCAGCTTCCCCGGCGCGGTCGCTTTCCCGGCCAGCACCGCCAGCAGCGCGTCGAAGGCCTCCTGGGTCCGGCCGTAGAGCGCGATTTTCGCGGGCGCGGCGGACTTCTCCAGCGGCCAGGGGGCGTCGAGGGCAACCGCCACATCCGCGGTCGCCGGAGCTCCGCCATAGCCGATCAGCGTCACGAGCGGCCCGTCGCCGATCCGGATGCCGGCCTGGCCGGCCGCCGCCGCGAACCTGGCCCGGTCCTGTTCGGAGCCGCCGTTCACCCGAACGCTGGCCGGGACCATCGGCCCGCGGCAGGGCCCGGCCAGCACGGTGATGGCCTGCTGGGAGACTTTTTGTGACAGCGCCGAGCCGCTGCCCGGCGGCCTGCCCTGCGGCGCCAGGCTGCGCGCGCGCCAGAGCTGCATCGTGGCCACCCGGGTGGCCGCCTCGTCCAGCCGGGCGGCCGGCAGGGAGCCGCTGCGGACCGCGGCCACGATGGCGGCGTGGGCGGTTTCCACCGACGCCGGCATCAGCACCAAGTCCGCGCCGGCGGCGAGCGCCAGCGGGGCGGCGGCGTCGTTGGGGAACTGCTTCCCGATCGCACCCATGTTGAGGGCATCGGTCACGGCGACGCCCTTGAAGCCCATCCGGCGCAGCTCCGCGTAGGCCGCCGGCGAGACCGAGGCGGGCACCCCGGGCTGCAGCGCAGGCACGGCGATGTGCCCGGTCATGACCATGGGCAGCCCGGCGTCGATGGCGGCCTGGAACGGCTTCAGGTCCCTGGCGCGCAGCTGCTCCAGGCCGGCGCCCTGGACCGGCAGGCCCTCGTGCGAGTCGACGGTCACGGAGCCGTGGCCGGGAAAGTGCTTGGCGGCCGGCAGGATCCCGGCCGCCAGCATGCCGCGCGAGAAGGCGATGCCGACGTGCGCCGCGGTGTCCGCGCTGCCGGAGATCGAGCGGGCGCCGATGGCGGGATCTGCCGGGCCCACGGTGACATCCGCCGTGGGGGCAAAATCGACGTTGAAGCCGAGCCCGGCCAGCTCCGCGGAGAGGGCACGGCCGGCGTCGGACGCCAGCGGCTCACTGTCCGCGGCGCCGTAGCTCATCGGGGCCGGCCACTCGGTCAGGGGTGCGCGCAGCCGCGCGACAGCTCCGCCCTCCTGGTCCACGCCGATCAGCCCGGGCCAGCTGCGGCCGTCGGCCCGGGCCGCCCGCTGCAGGCGTTCGGCGGCGGCCCGCATGGCGGCAGTGTCCACCTGCCCGTCAGGGGCGGCAGGGACGTTGTCGCCCATCACGATCGAACCGGCGAGGTGCAGCCGCTCAATGGTCCGGGCATGGGCCTCGGAGTCGAGCCCGGGGAAGAACGGCAGCAGCACCTGCCCGGCCTTCTGCTCAAGGCTCATGCCCGAAACGGCACCGGCCGCGGCATCGGCGTCGCGTTGGTCCGGACCCCAGCCGAGCGGTCGCGGGGCCCCGGGCCCGGCGTCGGCCGCCGGCGGCGCCCCGGCGGCGGAGCCCCGGTCCGGGGTCGGTCCGGGGCCCGCAGCTTCCGGTCCGGCGCAGCCTGCCACCGCTACGGCAAGCCCCGTCAGGAGCGCCAGGGCCGCCGGCAACTGGCTTCTTCTGTGAAAACTCTCACGTATCAGCTGTAACTTGGCCACCAGCTCGATGCTACCCCTGCACTAGACTTGGAGCACCGTTGCCTTGCCACCGCATGCCGCCGCGGGCAGCAGCACAGCCGGCGACAAAACAGCGCGAAACAAAACAGCGAAGGGACCACATGAAGATTGATTTCGCTTCATCCAGGCAATCAACTCTTGGTGTGGAATGGGAACTCGCGCTGGTCGACGCCGAAACCGGCGAGCTGGCCTCGGTGGCCGGCGAGGTGCTCCGGGGGGTGGCCGACCGCCATCCCGAGCTGAACGAGGATGACGAACATCCCCATATCAAGCAGGAACTGCTGCTGAACACGGTGGAACTCGTCACCGGCATCTGCACCACCGTGGCCGAAGCCAAGGCGGACCTGGACAGCTCCCTCGCCGCGCTGCGCGAGGTCACCGACCCGATGGGCGTGGAGGTCTTCTGCGCCGGCAGCCACCCCTTCAGCCCGCCGCAGCTGCAGCCGGTCACGGACAAGGAGCGGTACGCCAAGCTGATCGACCGCACCCAGTGGTGGGGCCGGCAGATGGTCATCTACGGGGTGCACGTCCACGTGGGCCTGGACAGCCGCGACAAGGTTCTGCCGGTGCTCGACGGCCTGGTCAACTACTTCCCGCACTTCCAGGCGCTGTCCGCCTCCAGCCCTTTCTGGGGCGGCGAGGACACCGGCTACGCCTCCCAGCGCGCCCTCATGTTCCAGCAGCTTCCGACGGCGGGCCTGCCGTTCCAGTTCGCCAGCTGGGAGGAATACGAGTCCTACGTCCAGGACATGTTCACCACCGGGGTCATCGACACCCTCTCGGAGATCCGCTGGGACATCCGCCCGGTGCCCAACCTCGGCACCATCGAGATGCGGATTTGCGACGGGCTGGCCACGCTGGAGGAGGTCGGCGCGATCGCCGCCCTGACGCAGTGCCTCGTGGACGAGTTCTCCACCATCCTGGACAACGGCGGCACCATCCCGACCATGCCGCCGTGGCACGTCCAGGAGAACAAGTGGCGTGCGGCCCGGTACGGCCTCGACGCGATCATCATCCTGGACGCCGACGGCAACGAACAGCTCGTCACCGACCACCTGCGCGAGACGCTCACGCGGCTGGAGCCCGTGGCCGCGAAGCTCGGCTGCAGCACCGAACTGGCCGACGTGGAAAAGATCATCCGGCGGGGCGCCGGTTACCAGCGGCAGCGCCGCGTCGCCGCCGAGCACGGCGGCGACCTGCGCGCCGTCGTACTGGACCTGGTCAAGCAGATGCGCAAGGGCCCCGAAGCCTAGGTCCCCGGACGCCGCGTCCCTGTTCCCGGGCGTTGCGCCTAGGCGGACACGGAGGTCACCGGCATCGAGGAGTCCGGCGCGAAGCCGATCCCGCTCGGCGCCGTTCCGGCCATCACCAGCTGCGCACCGAGCGCGGCGACCATGGCCCCGTTGTCCGTGCACAGCGCCAGCGGCGGGACGGTCAACCGAATTCCGGCCGCCATGCAGCGCTGCTCCGTGAGCTGGCGCAGCCGCGAGTTCGCGGCCACTCCCCCGCCTAGCAGCAGCTCGGTGATGCCGTTTTCGCGGCAGGCGAGCACCGCCTTGGAGGTGATCACGTCCACCACGGCCTCCTGGAAGGCGGCGGCGATGTCCGCGACCGGCACCTCCTCACCGCGTGCCTCGAACTGCTCCACGCAGCGGGCGACGGCGGTTTTCAGGCCGCTGAAGGACCAGTCGTACCGGTGCGGGCCCGGTTCCTCCGCGGTGCCCATGTACTTGGGCTGGGTCAGGCCGCGCGGGAACCGGATCGCCTTGGCGCTACCGGTGCGCGCCAGCCTGTCGATCGCCGGCCCGCCCGGGTAGCCCAGCCCCAGCAGCCGCGCCACCTTGTCGTAGGCCTCGCCGGCGGCGTCGTCGATCGTGGAACCGAGGAGCTCGACGTCGTCCGTGATGCTGCGGATCCGGAGGATCTCGGTGTGCCCGCCGGAGACCAGGAGCGCGCCGAGGTTCTCAGGCAGCGCATTCCCACCGGCAAAGACGCTCGGGACGCCGTCGCCCGGCTCGAGCAGGCCGACGCCGACGTGCGCCACCAGGTGGTTGATCGCATACAGCGGCTTACCGGTGGCAACGGCGAGCGCCTTGGCCGCGCACACACCCACCATGAGCGCCCCGGCGAGGCCCGGGCCGGACGTCACGGCGATGGCGTCGACGTCGGCCAGGGTCACGTCCGCCGCGGCGAGGGCCTCCCGGAGGGTGGGGACAAACGCGTCAAGGTGCGCGCGCGAGGCGATCTCCGGGATGACCCCGCCGAAGCGGACGTGTTCGTCCATGGAGGATGAAACCGTGTTGGCCAGCAGCCGGGTTCCGCGGACAATGCCGACGCCGGTCTCGTCACAGGAGGATTCAATTCCCAGCACCAGTGGCTGGGAACTGTGCGCGATATGGTTCATGCTCGGTCCGTTTCGCTCGGAGGGGTGTGCAGTTGCAGGCGCATGATCAGCGCGTCGACGCCGTCGCGGTAGTAGCGCGGCCGGACGTGGATCTGCTCGAAGCCGAAGCGCCGGTAGAGCTGCTGGGCGCGGGGGTTGTCGGCGCGCACCTCCAGCAGCACGTCGGCGGCATGCCGGCGCCGGCTTTCGCGGATCAGCTCGGTCAGCAGCGCCGACCCGATCCCTTTGCCCTCGCGTTCGGGCACGACGGCGATGGTCTGGACGTCCGCGATGGGTTCGATGCACATCAGCCCGGCGTAGCCGACGATCTCGCCGTTGGCTTCCGCAACGAGGTAGCGCCGGGTGTCGGTCTGCGTCAGTTCGTCGGCAAACATCTGCAGGGGCCAGGCGTCCACCGGGAACAGCCGGAGCTCCAGGGCGTGGACGGCGGGAATGTCCGCGGGAACCATGGGACGGAGCTCCACGCCGGGCGGGCCCTGCGGCGGGCCGTGTCGCGGGCCCTGCGGGGCGTCCGGGGCGGTCACAGCGCGCGCTTCCGCGGCCCGGGGACCTGCGCGTCCGATTCGCGCAGGTACAGCGGGGTGCTGTCCAACAGCTGCTCCCCCGCCGCGAGGCGGGCCAGGGCAAACTGGCCCAGCGAAAGCGCCTCGGGCTGACGCCCGGAGAACTCCGGGACCACGTTCAGGACGTCCGGGTACAGGCCGGCGCCGGCGCCGTAAACGGGAAGGTCCGGCAGCTCGGCGGCGAACCCCACATGGGGCCCGTCCAGCAGCCGCGGGAGCTGGCCGGCGGTCTGGGCGTAGCGGGCCCAGTAAACCTCCTTGCGCCGCGCGTCGGTGGCCACGATGAACTCGGCCGGGGCCTCCGTCGACTCGGCCACTTCCAGCGCAACGGCGTCGAGGCTCATCAGCCCGTACAGCGGCTTGTCCCAGACGAACGCCAGGCTGCGCGCCGTGACGATGCCGGAGCGCAGGCCCGTGAACGGGCCCGGCCCCACCCCGGTGACAATCGCGTCGACGTCGGCGCCGCGAAGGCCCGCGCCGGCGAGCAGCTGCTCGATGCCGGGGGCCAGCACCTCGGCGTGGCTGCGGGTGTCCGCGGTGGCGAAGCTGCCGACGACGGATTCCAGCGAATCGTCGGAGACGAGCGCGGCGCTGGCAACGGCCGAGGTATCGATGGCGAGGATCAGCATGGTCAGTCCGTTTCCGGGGTCGCGGGCGGGGACGGGAGAGCCGCCAGGGCGGCGGGCGGTTCGGCCCAGCGCGGGCCGAAGCCGCGGAAGACCACGGTCCGGGGCTCGTCGGCGTCGTCGGTGTCAAAGTCCAGCACGACGCCGGCGGGCTGGGATCCGACGTTCTGGGCGTCGGCCTGAGTGCCGGCCTGAGTGCCGCCGAGCTGGCGGTGCAGGTCCACCTCGAGCCGGCTCTCGCTCAGGTGCTCCACCCGGCCGCGGCCCCATTCCACCACGGTCACGGAGCTGTCCATGGTGTTTTCCAGGTCGATGTCGTCGATTTCGGAGGCCGATTCCAGCCGGTACGCGTCGACGTGCACCAGGTCCGGACCGCCGGGGCGCGGCCCGTCCGGCCGGTTGGGATGGATCCGGACCAGCACGAAGGTGGGCGAGATGATCCCGGCGCGGACGCCGAGTCCTTCGCCGAGGCCCTGCGTGAAGGTGGTTTTGCCGGCGCCGAGTTCGCCGGTGAGGACCAGCAGGTCCCCCGCCTGCAGCCCGGCGCCGAGGGCGGCCGCAAGGGCGTGCGTCTGCCCGGCGGTCCCGACCGTGAGGGTCCGCTCCCAGGCCGCTTCGCTCACTGTCCTGCCCCGGCGTCGGGCGCGGGCTCTTCGTTGATGTACCGGCGCGGCACCCGCGGGCTGATCCGGGTGACGATCTCGTAGTTGTTGGTGCCGGCCGCCCGGGCCCAGTCCTCGGCCGTGGGGCCGCCGTCGGCGCCGTCGCCGAACAGCACGGCCTCGGCGCCGAGCAGCGTGGCCCCACCGGCGGAGACGTGCAGCGGACCGAGGTCGATCACCATCTGGTCCATGGCGATCCGGCCCACCACGGGGTAGGTCCGACCCGCCACCCGGACGGGGCCGCCGGTGGCGACCCGCGGGACGCCGTCGGCGTAGCCCAGCGGGACCAGGCCGAGGGTGCTGTTGCCGGCGGTGCGGTAGTTCAGCCCGTAGGAGACGCCCTGGCCGGCGGGCACGTCCTTGCAGTGCGCGACGACGGTGCGGACGGACATCGCCGGGCGCAGGCCGACTTCCGCTGAACTTTGCCCCTCGAACGGCGAGAGCCCATAGACGCCCAGGCCCACGCGGACCAGGTCAAAGTGTGTGTCCGGCCGGGACAGCGTCGCCGGGGTGTTGGCGAGGTGGCGGACCTCCGGGTCGACGCCGGCGTCCTGGGCCATCGCCAGCACCTCGCGGAAGGCGGCCAGCTGCTCGTCGGTTTCGGGGCGGTCGGGTTCGTCGGCGACGGCGAGGTGGGAGAAGATCCCCACAACGCGCAGCAGCCCCTGGTCCTGGTATTCCATCGCCTCGCCCAGCAGCGTGTCCCAGGACTCCAGGGTGGCGCCGTTGCGGCCGAGCCCGGTGTCGACCTTCAGGTGGATCCGGGCGGGGCGTTCCTGCTCGCGGGCGGCGGCGACGATCCGGCCGAGCTCCCAGCCGGAGCAGCCGATGTCGATGCCGGCGGCCACGGCGGCGGCGAAGTTGCTTTCGGGGGTGTGCAGCCAGGCCAGCAGGGGGGCCTCGATGCCGGCGGCGCGAAGGGCCAGCGCCTCGGAAATGTGGGCGGCGCCGAGCCAGCTGGCCCCGGCGCTGAGCGCGGCACGGGCGACGGGGATGGCACCGTGGCCGTAGGCGTCGGCCTTGACGACAGCCATCACCTTGGCCGGCGAGGCCACGGCCGCCAGCCGCCGGACGTTGTACCGGATGGCTTCGAGGTCGATCACGGCCGACCGTTCCTCGCCATGGCCCGGACCGGCGTCCGCCAGGGGCCGGAAATCACCTGTTGCTGCTGGGTATATCACTTTACGATTCTACGGGTGGCGGCAGTTGCTGCTGAATTCCGCACCCGGCCGGCACCTCCGGACATGCCCATCCCTCCCCGACGGACATGCCCATCCCCGGCGGCCAGTAGTGGACACATCAGGAATATGCCCACTCCCCGACCCAGGCAACGGGCATGTCCATCTCACCAGGAAACCCGGCCCACGCCCCCCCAACGGACATGCCCATCCCCGGCGGCCAGCAGTGGACACATCAGGAATATGCTCACTCCCCGAACCAGGCAACGGGCATGTCCATCCCACCAGGAAACCCGGCCCACGCCCCACCAACGGACATGCCCATCCCCGGCGGCCACCAGTGGCCAGATCAGGACTATGCCCACTCCCCGCCCCAGGCAACGGGCATGTCCATCTCACCAGGAAACCCGGCCCACGCCCCCCCAACGGACATGCCCATCCCCGGCGGCCACCAGTGGACAGATCAGGACTATGCCCACTCCCCGACCCAGGCAACGGGCATGTCCATCCCTGCAGGAAACCCGCCCCACACCCCACCAACGGACATGCCCATTCCCGACAGCCAGCAGTGGACAAATTAGGAATATGTCCACTCCTCGAACCAAGCAACGGGCATGTCCATCCGACCGGGACGCCCGCAAGCGCAGTCCCAACCCACCCCACACCCCACAAACCCTGGCTACGCGTCGGAGAGGTGCGCGATGGTCGCCGTCGCCCGCCGCTGCGCCTCGGGGGGCACGTTGCGGACAATCTCTTCGAGGAAACGGTAGCGGCGCAGCCACTGGCTGCCCTGGCGTTCCTTGCGGGCGTTGGCGCGCTGCCACCAGTCGGCGAGGTCACCCCAGCCGGGGGCTGCGAGCGAGCCGCCAACGTGCTGCACGGCCAGGGCCGCGCACAGGTTGGCGAAGCGGAGCCGGTCCCCCAGCGGCCAGCCCGCCAGGCAGCCGACAATAAAGGCCGCCCCGAAGCAGTCCCCAGCTCCGGTGGGGTCAAAGGCCGGGACCGGCAGCGACGGTACCCACTCCTCTTCGCCGGTTTCGGAATCCACCGCCATGGACCCCTGCGGGCCCAGGGTCACCACGGCCACCGGGACCTTGTCCGCGAGCGCGTAGAGCGCGGCCCACGGGTTGTCCTTGCCGGTGAAGGCCATGGCCTCCTGCTGGTTGGGCATAAAGGCGTGGAAGTACCGCAGGTTGTCCAGCCGCGCTGGCGCCCAGGTGCCGGTAGGGTCCCAGCCGACGTCGCCGAAAAGCCGCACGCCGGCCCGGTGCGCGTCGACGGCCCACGGTTCCAGTTCCTCGCCCAGCTCGGCAACGGCGGCGAGGGCGGGCGGCGCGCAGCCGATCAGTTCGGTGGAGGTGATGGGCGCCGGGTGGCCGTGGGTGACCATGGAGCGGTCCTTCTCGACGCTCAGCGACACGGTGACGGGCGAGTGCCAGCCGGGCACGCGCCGGGAGAGCGAGAGGTCCACGTGTTCCTGCCGGTCCAGGATCTTCCAGTTGTAGTCGCCGTAGCCGTCGTCGCCAAACGCGGCGGCAAGCCCGGTCCGCAGCCCCAGCCGGGCCGCGGCGATGGCCTGGTTCGCCACCCCGCCTGGGCAGCTGCCCATCCCCTCGCTCCAGATTTCGGTGCCGGGCAGGGGTGCGTGCGGGAGGCCGGTGAAGATGATGTCCTGGAACACGGTGCCTGTCAGGAGCAGGTCGAAGCCACCCGCCGCCGGGGTCCGGACGGCGGCGAGCGGGTCGAAGCGCGGCGCTGGAATCGCGTCCATACACGGCACACTACGCCGTCCCTGTGGCCTGCGGTAGACGGCGCTCCGGGCCCCCGGGCGCCCCGCAGAATAGACTGCAGTCATGCGGCTCATGATTGCCGGCGGCGGCGGATTCCGGGTGCCGCTGCTTTACCGGGCGCTCTCCGCCGGGCCGTTCGCGGGCCTGGTCCGGGAGCTGGTGCTGTACGACGTCGACGCCGGCCGGCTCGCCGCCGTCGGGGCCGTGCTGGCCGCCATGCCGCAGCAGCCGGGCGGGGCAGGTGGCGGTCCACGCGTCCGCACCACCACGTCCCTGACCGATGCGTTGCCCGGCGCGGACATGGTGTTTGCCGCGATCCGGCCCGGCGGCACGGCCGGACGCACCGTCGACGAGCGGGTGGCGCAGGACCTGGGGCTACTTGGGCAGGAAACAACCGGGGCCGGCGGCATCTCCTACGCCCTGCGCACCATCCCGCCGATGCTTCAGCTGGCCCAGGCGATGCGGCGCCTCTGCCCCGCGGCGTGGCTGGTCAACTTCACAAACCCGGCGGGCATGGTGACCGAGGCGCTGGTACCGGTGCTCGGCGAGCGGGTGGTGGGGATCTGCGATTCGGCCGGCGGGCTGGTGCACCGCGCCGCCCGGGCCGCCGGCGTCGCGCTCCCGGCAGGCCGGCTCGACGGCGCGGGGTATTACGGGCTCAACCATTTGGGCTGGCTCTACCGGCTGGAGGCCGGCGGCGCGGACCTCCTGCCCGGCCTGCTTGCCGACGCCGGGGTGCTGGCCGGTTTCGAGGAGGGCCGGCTCTTTCCGCAGCCCTTCCTGGCACAGTTGGGCTGCCTGCCGAACGAGTACCTGTTCTACTACTACGAGACCGCCCGGGCCGTCGCCGCCATGCGGGCCGCCGCGCAGACCCGCGGCGAGTCCATCCACGTCCAGCAGGCCGAGCTCTATCCGCGGCTCGCGTCCGCCGGCCCGGACGCGTACCGGCTCTGGGATGCCGCGCGCCGCTCCCGCGAGGAGGGTTACTTGGCCGAGGCCCGGGCGGCCGGGGAGCACCGCGACGAGGAGGACCTGGCCGGCGGCGGCTACGAGCGCGTTGCGCTGGCGGCGATGCGGGCCCTTTCCGGGGGCGGCGAGGCCCAGCTGGTACTCAACACCCGCAACGCGGTGCCGATTCCGGGCGGGGCGCCGGCCGCGGCGGTCCCGGGACTGCCGGTGGACGCCGTCGTCGAGGTCCCCTGCCGGGTGGGCACGGACGGTGTGGTCCCGATCCCGCAGGACCGGCCCGCGGAGGCGCAACTGGCGCTGATGCGGCGGGTCAAAGACGTCGAACGGCTCGTGGTCCGGGCCACCGCCCCGGCGGGCGGCGTGGCCCGGGCCACCGGCCCGCAGTCCGCATCCGACGCCGGGGGCCGCCGGGAGGCTGCCCTGGCCGCGTTCGCCCGGCACCCGCTGGTCGATTCGGAGGAGCTCGCGGCTCGGCTGCTGGCCGGCTACGAGGCGGCGTTTCCTGACCTCGCGGCGCTCTGGGCTGCGGGGTCTTAGCTCTGGGCCACGGGGTCCTAGAGCCTGCGGTACATCACGTGCAGGCCCACGTAGCCCAGCCGCGGGTGGTTAAAGGCCTCCGGGATGGTACCGAGGATTTCGAAGCCCATGCCCTGCCAGGCGGCGACGGCCCGGACGTTGCTTTCCACCACGGCGTTGAACTGCATGGCGCGGAACCCGGCGTCGCGGGCCGCCTGGAGCGAGTAGGCGCACAGGGCGCGGGCCACGCCCCGCCCGCCGTACCCGGCGCGGACCATGTAGCCGGCGTTGGCGACGTGGCTGCCGCCGCCGCCCTGGTTCGGGTGCAGCTCGCCGGTGCCGAGCACCATGCCGTCGGACCCGCCCGTTCCGACAGCCACGAAAGTCTGGCCGGGGGCCGTCTTAAACCACTTGTCGCGGGCCTGGACCTCGGTGGTGTCGGGGTCCCAGGTGAAGGTCTCCCCCGCCCTGATGACCGGCTCCAGGATCTCCCAGATGGCGGGCCAGTCCTCCGCGGTGGCCTCACGGATCTCCCACGGGGCCGAGGCCGGCACGGTTTCTGCGGTTGCGCTCACAGCCGCCACGTTAGCAGCACGCCGGCCGCGGCGGACCGGTCAGCGGTTCAGGAGTAGTGTTTTACCGAATCCACGTCGCGCGAAGGGAAGGAAGCAGGATGCCGCTGGTCCGCCGCGTCGCCTTCCTCTCCCTGCACACCTCGCCGATGGAACAGCCCGGCTCCGGTGACGCCGGGGGCATGAACGTCTACGTCCGCGCCCTGGCCGCGGCCCTGGCGGAGACCGGCGTCGAGGTGGAGATCTTCACCCGGTCCACCGCGGCCGGCCAGGCCGCCGTCGAGCACCCGTCCCCGGGCGTCTGCGTCCACAACGTGCTCGCCGGTCCGCCGAGGAAGCTGCCCAAAGAGGAACTACCGGCGCTGCTGCACAGCATGGTCGCCGAAATCGACCGGATCAAGCAGCTTCAACCGCATGGCCGCTACGACGTCATCCACTCCCATTACTGGGTCTCCGGGGTCGCGGGGCTGGAGCTGTCGGAGCTGTGGGGGGTGCCGCTGGTGCACACCATGCACACCATGGCCAAGGTCAAGAACCTGCTGCTGGAGTCCGGCGAACAGCCCGAGCCGCGCCGGCGCGAGGAGGGCGAACACCGGATCGTCGACGGCGCCGCGCGGCTGATCGCGAACACCGGCACCGAGGCCGCCGAGCTGGTCTCGCACTACGACGCCGACCCCGACCGCATCGACGTGGCGCCGCCGGGCGTGGACCTCTCCGTGTTCACGCCCGCCTTCCGGAGCCGCGCCCGCAGCCAGCACGGCGTCCTGCCGGGGCGCTTCCACCTGCTGTTCGCCGGTCGGATCCAGCGGCTCAAGGGCCCGCAGGTCCTGATCAAGGCCGCCGCCCTGCTGCGCGGCCGCCGCCCGGACATCGACCTGCAGGTCACCATCCTGGGCGCGGTGAGCGGGTCGAAGGATTTCGACCTCAAGGCGCTGATCACCGCCGCGGGCATGGACGACGTCGTCACGCACCACCCGCCGGTCAGCGCGCCCACGCTGGCCGGCTGGTACCGCTCGGCCGACGTCGTGGTGATGCCCTCCTACAGCGAGTCCTTCGGACTCGTCGCCCTGGAAGCCCAGGCCTGCGGCACCCCCGTGGTGGCCACGAAGGTCGGCGGGCTCTCGCGCGCGATCTTCGACGGCCGGACCGGGCTGCTGGTGGAGGGCCACAAGGCCGCCGACTGGGCCGACGCGCTCGAGGCCCTGCACGACGACCCTGCCACCCGGGAGGACATGGGCCGCGCGGCGTCCGTGCATGCCCAGGGTTTCGGCTGGCAGCGCACCGCCGCGATCACGCTGGAAAGCTACCAGGCCGCCCTGGTCCAGTATTTTGGAACACGAAGCATCCCGGTGGGCCACACGCCGTGACCGGGAGCCAGACCGGGCCAACCGCCGGAACCACCGGCCGGAACGCCATGACGCCACGAGCCGAAGGACAACGATGTCTGAGAACACCACGGAAACCACCGACTCCGGGACCGCCCCTATCCTGAGCGATCTGGAGATCGCCCAGCGGGCCACCATGCGGCCGATCGAGGACATCGCCGCCGCCGCCGGGATCAACCCCGAGGCGCTGGAATTCTACGGCCGTTACAAGGCGAAAATCGACCCCGCCAAGCTGACGCTCGACGCCGCGCATGCCCCCGGCAAGGTGGTGCTCGTCTCGGCCATGTCCCCGACGCCGGCTGGCGAGGGCAAATCCACCACCACGGTCGGGCTGGCGGACTCCCTGGCCCGCGCCGGGCACCGGGTGATGATCGCGTTGCGTGAGCCCTCGCTTGGGCCAATCCTGGGTATGAAGGGCGGCGCGACCGGCGGCGGCTACTCCCAGGTCCTGCCGATGGACGAAATCAACCTGCATTTCACCGGCGACTTCCACGCCATCACCTCCGCCAACAACGCCCTGATGGCGTTGGTGGACAACCACATTTACCAGGGCAACGCGCTCAACATCGACCCGCGCCGGATGACGTTCAAGCGCGTGCTGGACATGAACGACCGCGCCCTCCGCGAAGTCGTGATCGGCCTGGGCGGCCCGACGCAGGGTGTGCCGCGGCAGGACGGTTTCGACATCACGGTCGCCTCGGAGATCATGGCGGTGTTCTGCCTCGCCACCGGCCTGGACGACCTGCGCACCCGGCTGGGCCGGATCACCTTCGGCTACACCTACGACCGCGAACCGGTCACCGTGGCCGACCTCGGCGTCCAGGGCGCCCTGACCGTGTTGCTCAAGGACGCCATCAAACCCAACCTGGTGCAGACCATCGCCGGCACCCCGGCGCTGGTGCACGGCGGGCCGTTCGCCAACATCGCGCACGGCTGCAACTCCCTCATCGCCACCCAGACAGCGCGGGCCCTGGCCGACGTCGTCATCACCGAGGCCGGCTTCGGCGCCGACCTGGGCGCCGAGAAGTTCATGGACATCAAGGCGAGAATGGCCGACGTCGCGCCGTCCGCCGTCGTGGTGGTGGCCACCATCCGCGCCCTCAAGATGCACGGCGGAGTCGCCAAGGACCAGCTCAAGGAGCCCAGCGTCGAGGCACTGGCCGCCGGCGTCGCGAACCTGCAGCGGCACGTGCGCAACGTGGAGAAGTTCGGCATCACCCCGGTGGTCGCGATCAACAAGTTCGGCACGGACACCCAGGAGGAACTCGACTGGCTGCTGGACTGGTGCGCCGCGGAAGGTGTGCAGGCCGCCGTGGCCGACGTCTGGGGCCGCGGCGGAGGCGGCGACGGCGGCGATGAGCTCGCCGCGAAGGTCGCCGCCGCCATCGACGCCCCGCACGGCTTCCGGCACCTGTACCCGCTGGAGATGTCCGTGGAGGACAAGATCCGCACCATCGTGCAGGAGATCTACGGGGCCGACGGCGTCGACTTCTCCGTCCCGGCGCTCAAGCGGCTCGCGGAGATCGAGAAGAACGGCTGGTCCGGGATGCCGGTCTGCATGGCGAAGACGCAGTATTCCTTCAGCGACGACGCCACCAAACTCGGCGCGCCGAAGGGCTTCACCGTCCACGTGCGCGACCTGATTCCGAAGACCGGGGCCGGGTTCATCGTGGCGCTCACGGGCGCGGTCATGACGATGCCGGGCCTGCCCAAGGTCCCCGCGGCGATGCGGATGGACGTCGACGCCCACGGCAACCCCGTCGGCCTCTTCTAAACGCTCCCTCACTTCCGGCGCCACCAAACCCAACGCTCCCGCACATCCGGCGCCCCCACACCCAACGCTCCCGCACATCCGGCGCCCCCAAACCCAACGCTCCCGCACATCCGGCGCCCCCACACCCAACGCTCCCGCACATCCGGCGCCCCCAAACCCAACGCTCCCGCACATCCGGCGCCCCCACACCCAACGCTCCCGCACATCCGGCGCCCCCAAACCCAACGCTCCCGCACATCCGGCGCCACCAAACCCAACGCTCCCGCACATCCGGCGCCACCAATCCCGACGCTCCCGCACATCCGGCGCCCCCAAACCCAACGCTCCCGCACATCAGGCGCCCCCAAACCCAACGCTCCCGCACATCCGGCGCCCCCAAACCCAACGCTCCCGCACATCCGGCGCCCCCAAACCCAACCCTCCCTCGGATCGTGGGCGGCGACAGAAAAAGCTGTGGATAACTTCTGCACGGATTTTCGAAGTCGCTCACAATGCCAGCATGAGAACGCGGAGAGATCTTCCTGGCGTGCTAGCGGCCGGACCCTTCACCCTTGCAGCTGCAACGTCGTTGGGAGTGCCCAGAGCGAGACTCCGACAGCCCGACTTCAGGCACATCAGCCGGGGCCTTTACCGGCCTGCGGGTTGGAGCTTTGAGCTTGAGGCGGCGGCTCGAGCGCTGTCCGCCGCGTCGCCGGAGGCTTGGATCTCGCACGTCACGGCTGCCAGGCTCCGCTGCCAGCTCTTGCCTCCGTGGCTCTCGGACTCTGAGGAACTGCACTTGAGCAAGCCGCGCGCGCTCCCGGAAGTTCGCCGTAAGGGGATCGTGGGACACACGGTTGTTGCGTTCGACGACGAGATCGAGTCAGCGGACGGCATCCGGATCAGTACCCGTCCCCGGACGTGGCTCGACCTAGCCCGGCAGTTGAGCCTGCCCGAGCTTGTCTGCATGGGCGATGAGCTCGTTCGGATCCCCCGGTTCAATCTGGAGGGGCGGAGCGAGCCTTTCGCGACCATCGACGGGCTGCGAGTTATGCTGCGCCGTCATCCGAATCTCCAGGGGATCGTCCGCGCACGGGAGGCCCTTGATCTGATGCGGGTGGGAGCCGATTCAGGGCCTGAGACTCTCCTCCGCCTCGCGATGTGCGACGCCGGGCTGCCTGAACCGGAGCTGCAAATCGAGTTGCGCGCTGGCATTGCGGGGACGCCGACGGCGGACCTTGGGTATCGGCGACGGCGCCTTGCGGTCCAGTACGACGGCGAGCACCACCTACTCCCTGCCCAGATCATCAGCGATCGCCGGCGGGACAAGGCCTTCGAAGCAGCGGGGTGGACGGTTCTCCTTCTAACAAGAGCTGATCACGCTGATGGCTTCGCTGGGGCCACCGCCAGGATAAAGCGATCCCTCCGCAGCGCATACATCAGCCCGTCAACCGCTGCCGGCTTTTCAGACGCCGTCTGAGGGAGCGTCTCTGCCGTTCCTGCACAAAGTGAGGAAGGATTGCGTCTGTGCCGACCGGAAGTGAGGGAGGATCGCGTCGGTGCCGACCGGAAGTGAGGGATCGTCGCTGCCCACACCCTGAAAACACAACGCTCCCGCACCATAAGTGCGGGAGCGTTGCGGTTAAACGCACCATAAGTACGGGAGCGTCGTGTTGGAACCCGCCGGACGTGAGGGAGCGTCCGGAGGGACAGGTGGGGCTTAGCGCTCCAGGTCGCCGCGGATGAAGGCCTCGACCTTTTCGCGGGCGAGGTCGTCGTTGAACTGCTCCGGCGGGGACTTCATGAAGTAGCTCGACGCCGAGAGCAGCGGGCCGCCGATGCCGCGGTCCAGGCCGATCTTGGCGGCGCGGACGGCGTCGATGATCACGCCGGCGGAGTTGGGAGAGTCCCAGACCTCCAGCTTGTATTCCAGCGAGACCGGGGCGTCGCCGAAGTTGCGGCCCTCGAGGCGGACGAAGGCCCACTTGCGGTCATCGAGCCACTGCACGTAGTCCGACGGGCCGATGTGCACGTCCTTGGCGGCGAGTTCGGCCTCGACGTTGGAGGTCACGGCCTGGGTCTTGGAGATCTTCTTGGACTCGAGGCGGTCGCGCTCGAGCATGTTCTTGAAGTCCATGTTGCCGCCGACGTTCAGCTGGTACGTGCGGTCCAGGGTGACGCCGCGGTCCTCGAACAGCTTGGCCATAACGCGGTGCGTAATGGTCGCTCCGATCTGGCTCTTGATGTCGTCACCCACAATCGGCACACCGGCGGCGGTGAACTTGTCCGCCCACTCCTTGGTCCCGGCGATGAACACCGGCAGCGCGTTGACGAACGCCACGCCGGCGTCGATCGCGCACTGGGCGTAGTACTCGGCGGCTTCCTGGGAACCGACCGGCAGGTAGCAGACCATCACGTCGACCTGGGCGTCCTTAAGGGCCTGGACGACGTCGACCGGCTCCTCCGGGGACTGCTCGATAGTCTCGAGGTAGTACTTGCCGAGACCGTCCAGGGTCGGGCCGCGCTGGACCGTGACGCCGGCGGGCGGGACGTCGGCGATCTTGATGGTGTTGTTCTCGCTGGCGAGGATCGCGGCGGACAGGTCCTGGCCAACCTTCTTGCCGTCGACGTCGAAGGCCGCCACGAACTGGACGTCGTTGACGTGGTACTTGCCGAATTGCACGTGCATCAGACCCGGGATCGTGGCCTGGGGATCGGCGTCCCGGTAGTACTCGACGCCCTGGACCAGCGAAGTGGCACAGTTACCCACGCCGACGATTGCAACACGAATCGGATTTGCAGACACGAAACTCCCTTTGAGAACAAACTTCACGTGCCCGGCGCGGCCATACTCTGATGTACGGCGGCGGCAAACGGGCACAACGCCATGCGGCACTCTTGCATTCTAGTCAACGGCGCCGGGACTCAAGTTGTTCCCGGCCGCGGCGCCCAATCTGTTACGCCGTGCGGGCACCCCGCCGGGCGCCCCGGAGTGGCGCCCTGACGGGCGCCCAGGCGTTCGCTTACTTCTGCGCCCAGAGATTGATGTCGGACTCGACGGCGAACTCGTCGATCGCGTCCAGCTCATCGGCCGTGAAGTCCAGGTTCTCGACCGCGGCCAGGGTGTCCTCGAGCTGGCGGACACTGGACGCCCCGACCAGCGCGGAGGTCACCGAGGCGCCCTTGCCCTGCTCGCGGAGGATCCAGGCGATCGCCATCTGCGCCAGGGTCTGGCCCCGTCCCTGGGCGATCCGGTTGAGGCCCCGGATCCGGTCCAGGTTTTCCGCGGTGATCATGCCCTGGTCCAGGGATTTGTCCTGCGCCGCACGGGAATCCGCCGGTACGCCGTCGAGGTAGCGGTCGGTGAGCATGCCCTGCGCCAGCGGCGAGAAGGCGATGGCTCCGGCGCCCACCTGCTCCAGCGCCTCGTAGAGGCTGGGGCTGCCGTTCTCGGTCCAGCGGTTCAGCATGGAGTAGCTGGGCTGGTGGATCAGCAGCGGGGTGCCAAGCTCCTTGAGGATCCGGGCCGCCTCGAGGGTCTGCTCCGGGGTGTAGGAGGAGATGCCCGCGTACAGCGCCTTGCCGGAGCGGACGGCCTGGTCCAGGGCGCCCATGGTCTCTTCCAGCGGGGTTTCCGGGTCGGGCCGGTGGCTGTAGAAGATGTCGACGTAGTCCAGGCCCATCCGGCCCAGTGACTGGTCCAGGCTGGCCAGCAGGTATTTGCGCGAGCCCCAGTTGCCATAGGGCCCCGGCCACATGTCGTAGCCGGCCTTGCTTGAGATGACCAGTTCGTCGCGGTACGGGGCGAAGTCGTCCTTGAAGTGGCGGCCGAAGTTGGTCTCCGCGCTGCCGTAGGGCGGGCCGTAGTTGTTGGCGAGGTCGAAGTGGGTGACGCCCAGGTCGAAGGCGCGGCGCAGGATGGCGCGCTGCACCTCGAACGGTTTGTCGTCCCCGAAGTTGTGCCACAGGCCAAGCGAAATGGCCGGCAGTTTCAGGCCGCTGCGGCCCACCCGGCGGTACGGCATGGAGTCATAGCGGTTCTCTGCTGCATGGTAAGTCATAACTACTATCCTGTCCTATTTCGAAACGACGGCGGCGCTGTGCCCCGGCAGCTCAACCTGGCCGGCGGCCAACGCGACGCCGTCCTCGGTGGCCAGCAGCAGCGAACCGCCGCCGACGGCAACCCGGCGGGGTTCGGCGGAGAAGTTCATCGCCACCTCCACGCCGCCGCGGCGCAGGCGCAGCCAGCGGTCGGCCTCGCTGAAAGCCACCGCCGTGTCCTCGAACCCCAGCCCGGCGAGCTCCGGGGTCGCGCGGCGCAGCGCGATCAGGTTCCGGTACAGCTCGAGCAGCCGCGCGTGGTCGCCGGTCCCCGCCTCGGACCAGTCCAGCTTGGAGCGGGTGAACGTGGCCGGGTCCTGCGGGTCGGGCACGACGGCGGGGTCCCAGCCCATCCGCTCGAACTCCTTGATCCGGCCCTCCGCGGTGGCCTTTCCGAGCTCGGGCTCCGGATGGGACGTGAAGAACTGCCAGGGCGTGGTGGCGCCGTATTCCTCCCCCATAAACAGCATCGGGGTGAACGGGGAGGTCAGTGTCGCGACGGCGGCGAGCGCCAGCTGCCCGTAGCCGAGACTCTGGGAGAGCCGGTCGCCCGTGGCCCGGTTGCCGATCTGGTCGTGGTTCTGGCTGCACACCACCAGGGCGGCGGGGCGGACCAGGGAGGTGTTGATGGGACGGCCGTGGTGCCGCTCCCGGAAGCTTGAGTAGCTGCCGTCATGGAAGAACCCGTCCACCAGGACCTTGGCCAGCGCCGCGAGCGAATCGAAGTCGCCGTAGTAGCCGGTGGTTTCGCCGCTGACGTTGACGTGGACGGCGTGGTGGAAGTCATCGCTCCACTGCCCGGCCAGGCCGCAGCCGTTGACGGCACGCGGGTAGAGCAGGCGCGGGTTGTTCAGGTCCGACTCCGCGATCATGGTCGCCGGGCGTCCGGTTTCCGCCGCCACCGCGTCGGCGAGGGCACCGAAGTCCTCGAGCAGGTGCACCGCGCGCTCGTCCTTGAAGGCATGCACGGCATCGAGCCGCAGGCCGTCCACGTGGTAGTCGCGCAGCCACATGGCGGCGTTGTCCAGGATGTAGTCCCGGACGACGTCGGAGCCCGGTCCGTCCAGGTTGACCGAGTCGCCCCAGGTGTTGCCCTCCCCGGCCTTGAGGTACGGCCCGAACCGGGGCAGGTAGTTGCCGCTGGGGCCGAGGTGGTTGTAGACCACGTCCTGGATCACGCCCAGGCCCGCGGCGTGGGCCGCGTCGACGAAGCGCTGGTAGGCGGCGGGGCCGCCGTAGCCCTCGTGCACGGTGTACCAGAGGACACCGTCGTAGCCCCAGTTGTGGGTGCCGTTGAACCCGTTGACCGGCAGCAGTTCCACAAAGTCGACGCCGAGGTCCGTCAAATAGCCGAGCTTTCCGGCCGCTGCGTCGAGGGTCCCCTCGGGCGTGAAGGTGCCCAGGTGCAGTTCGTAGATGACCCCGCCCTGCAGTCCGCGGCCCGTCCAGTCGCCGTCGCCCCACGTGTGGGCCCCGGCGTCGAAGGTCCGCGAGAGCGAGTGCACACCCTCGGGCTGGCGGCGCGAGCGCGGGTCCGGCAGTGGTGTGGTGTCCCCGTCCAGCAGGTAGCCGTAGTCCACCTCGCCCGAAGGTGCCTCCGGGGCGGTCCACCAGCCGTCCCGGCCGTCCCCGGACGCCGACGCCGGGCGCATCGCGTGCCGCTGTCCGCCGGCGAGCAGCGTGACCTCCCGGGCTTTGGGCGCCCAGAGGTCGAAGCGTTCGGTTCCGTGTGCGGGCAGAGTCATTGCCGCTCCCATCTGTCTGTTCGTCAGGTCGTGCGTGTCAGGCGGCCGGGACCAGCAGCGCCACCGGGTAGTCGCGCAGGATCTCCCCCACCTGCACCGTTCCCGGGCCGAAGGACCTGCCGCTGAGCTGGTCCGTCATGGCGGAGGCGAGGTCAATGGCGGTGTCCTGCCAGCCTCCCCGCTGTTCCAGGCCGCGGGGCAGCCTGGTGGCCAGGGTGATGGCCCCGGGTGCGCCGGTTCCGCGGTCGAAGGCGATCAGGTGGCCGGCCGCAGGGCCGGTGGCCGGCACGGCCCTGTAGCCGGTGAACAGCTCCGGCCGGTCCCGCCGCAGCCGCAGGGCCCGGGAGGTGACCAGCAGTTTTGCCGCGTCGTCCCGGTACGACGCCGGGAGCTCGCCGGCGTCGAGCGCTGCCAGGGCGGCGCGGCGGGCGGCGAAGTCGAACGGGCGGCGGTTGTCCGGGTCGGTCAGCGAACGGTCCCAGAACTCGGTGCCCTGGTACACGTCCGGCACGCCGGGCATGGTGAGCTGGACGAGTTTGGCGGAGAGCGCGTTGGCGGAGCCGTACGGGTCCAGCAGGGTCACCAGGGCATCGAGTTCGGCGCGCACCTCGGGGTTGTCGAAGGCCGCGTCGACCGCTGCCGCCAGCTTCGCCTCGAACTCCGCGTCGGGATCGAGCCAGTTGGTCGAGTTGCCGGCCTCGCGGGCGGCCTTCTGGGCGTAGGACTGCAGCCGGTCCCGGTCCGCCGGCCAGACCCCGGCAACCGCCTGCCACAGCAGGTTGGCCAGCGGCCCGTCCGGCAGTGGCGCGAGCTTCTGCAGCCGGCCCAGCGACGCGGTCCACTCCGGGGCCAGCTCCGCAAGGACCGAGATCCGCGCGCGGGTGTCCTCGCTGCGCTTGGTGTCGTGGGTGCTGAGCGTGGTCATGGACAGCGGCTGCGCGGCCTGGCGCCGGGCCATCCGGGCGTGGAACTCGTCGGTGGACACCGCGAACTCGGTGGGGTCCGCGCCGACTTCGGTAAGGGTGCCCAGC
Organism: Pseudarthrobacter sp. B907; assembly: GCF_040137805.1. Classification (NCBI taxonomy): domain Bacteria; kingdom Bacillati; phylum Actinomycetota; class Actinomycetes; order Micrococcales; family Micrococcaceae; genus Pseudarthrobacter; species Pseudarthrobacter sp. B907. Next base: position 144,303 of record NZ_JBEEQE010000007.1, read on the forward strand.
CGGGTATACCGGAAGAAGGCGGTGTCCTCGACGCCCTTGGCCATCACCATGCCGGAGGTCTGCTGGAAGCGCCGGCCCAGTTCCTCATCGGCGCCGGGGCCGGCGCGCAACAGCAGCGGCAGCAGCGCCTGCACGGCCGGTTCCAGTTCCGGGCGGCGGCGGGCCGCGAGCTCACACGCCTCGCGCAGCACGTCCTCCCCCTCGGGAAGGTAGCTGCGGTACACCGGGAAGGCCGCGGTGATCTCGGAGAGCGCATCGACGGTGGCCTCCGGGCCCAGCCCGGCGGAAGCCGGGACCAGCCGGGCGAGCCGCAGCATCTCCGAATGCAGGATCCCGTCCGTGATCCGGCGCTTGGTGCCGCGGATCATCTCCTCGTAGTCCGCGGGCGTTCCGCCGCGCAGCGACGCGTCCAGCGCATCGAGGCCAGCCTGCCCGGCCGGGTCCACAAGGACCCGGTCCACGTCCGCAAGGGCGTCGTACCCGGTGGTCCCCTCGCACTCGAAGCCGGCGGGAAGCTCCTCGCCGGGCTCCAGGATTTTCTCGATCAGCAGGTAGGCCCCGCCGGTCACCTCGCGCAGGCGCCGGAGGTAGCCGGCCGGGTCCGCGAGGCCGTCCGGGTGGTCGATGCGCAGGCCGTCCACCAGGCCCTCACGGAACCAGCGGACCGCCTCCTCGTGCGCCTCGTCGAAGACCTCCGGGACCTCCACCTTGATCCCGGCCAGGGTGTTGACGGCGAAGAACCGGCGGTAGTTCAGGTCGTTGTCGGCGCGGCGCCATCCTACGAGTTCGTAATGCTGCCGGTTGTGGACCTCGCGCGGGTCGTCCCCTTCCGTATAGCTGCCCTCGGCCAGCGGGAACCGGTGGTCGTAGTAGCGCAGCTCGCCGTCGCGGACTTCCAGCGCGTCCACGTCCGAGTCGTCGCCGAGGACCGGGATCCGGATCCGGCCGCCGCCGAAGTCCCAGTCGACGTCGAACGCCTGGGCGTAGCGGGACTGCCGGCCCTCCTTGAGCAGCGACCACCACCATGGGTTCTGCACCGGGGTGGCGACGCCGACGTGGTTGGGCACGATGTCCACCAGCACGCCCATGCCGGCCTCCCGCGCGGCACGGGACACCGCCTCGAGCCCCTCCGGGCCGCCGCGGTCCGGGTCGATCGCGGCGGGGTCGGTGACGTCGTAACCGTGGTCCGAGCCCCGCTCCGCGGTCAGGATCGGCGACAGGTAGACCCAGTCGACCCCCAGGGATTTCAGGTAGGGCACGGTCGCGGCGGCATCCTGCAGGGTGAAGCCGGACCGGATCTGCAGCCGGTAGGTCGAGGCGGGGGTCCTCATGAAGCGGAAGCCTTGGCGGCGCTGGTTTCCGCAGCCTTGGTCTGCGCCTCCACCATCTCGTCCTGGGCGTCCTCGTGCTCGGCCATCGAGGCCAGCGACGCGGCGGCGGAGTAGTCCACCTCCACCTCCGGGCCTGAATAGGCGCGCAGCACCACCATGGACTTAGCCGCCAGCGTGAGCGCGGCACCGGCCTTGAGCGGTTCGTCCTTGTCGGCCTTGTCCGCTGTGTCCACCAGCAGCTCCCAGAACGGCGAGTACTCCTCGTTGGGCAGCACGAAGTCCACGTTGTCGTCGTGGGCGTTGAAGGCCATCAGGAAGCTGTCGTCGGTGATCCGGCGGCCGCGCGAGTCCTGCTCCTGGATGCCGTGGCCGTTGTAGAAGACGCCGATGGTCCGGCCGAAGCCGCTGCCCCAGTCCTCGGGCAGCATTTCGCTGCCGTCGGTCTTGAGCCAGACGATGTCGGGCAGTTTCTCGCCCTCGCCGCGGACGACCGGCCGGCCGTCGAAGAAGCGGCTGCGCCGGAACGTCGGGTGGTCGTGGCGGATCTTGTTGACGAAGGCGGTGAACTCCACGAGCGGCTGGTCCATGGCCTCCCAGTGCACCCAGCTCAGTTCGGAATCCTGGCAGTAGGTGTTGTTGTTGCCCTGCTGGGTGCGGCCCAGTTCGTCGCCGTGCAGCAGCATCGGCACGCCCTGCGAGAGCAGCAGCGTGGCGATGAAGTTCCGCTGCTGGCGGGCGCGGAGGGTCAGCACGGTGTCATTGTCCGTGTCGCCTTCCTCGCCGCAGTTCCAGGAGCGGTTATGCGATTCGCCGTCGTTGTTGCCTTCGCCGTTGGCCTCGTTGTGCTTCTCGTTGTAGGAGACCAGGTCCCGCATGGTGAAGCCGTCGTGGGCGGTGACGAAGTTGATCGAGGCCACCGGGCGGCGGGCGGAGCTTTCGTACAGGTCCGCCGAGCCGGTCAGGCGGGAGGCGAATTCGCCCAGCGTGGAGGGTTCGCCGCGCCAGAAGTCGCGGACGGTGTCGCGGTACTTGCCGTTCCATTCGGTCCACTGCGGCGGGAAGTTGCCTACCTGGTAGCCGCCGGGCCCGACGTCCCACGGCTCGGCGATCAGTTTGACCTGGGACACGATCGGGTCCTGCTGGATCAGTTCGAAGAAGGTGGAGAGCTTGTCGACGTCGTAGAATTCGCGGGCCAGCGTGGAGGCGAGGTCGAAGCGGAAGCCGTCGACGTGCATCTCCGTCACCCAGTAGCGCAGGGAGTCCATCAGCAGCTGCAGGGAGTGCGGGTGGCGGACGTTGAGCGAGTTGCCCGTGCCGGTGTAGTCCATGTAGTGCTTCAGGTCGCCGTCGACCAGGCGGTAGTAGGCCTGGTTGTCGATGCCCTTGAAGGAGAGCGTGGGGCCGAGGTGGTTGCCTTCCGCCGTGTGGTTGTAGACGACGTCGAGGATGACCTCGATGCCGGCGCGGTGCAGGTCGCGGACCATGGCCTTGAATTCCTGGACCTGGTGTCCGACGTCGCCGGAGGAGCTGTAGGTGTTTTGCGGGGCGAAGAAGCCGATGGTGTTGTAGCCCCAGTAGTTGTTGAGGCCTTTCTCCACGAGGGTCCCGTCGTTGACGAACTGGTGGACGGGCATCAGCTCGATCGCCGTGATGCCGAGCTTCTTCAGGTGTTCGATGACCGCCGGGTGGGCGACGGCAGCATAGGTGCCGCGCTGTTCCTCCGGAATATCCGGGTGCAGCTCGGTCAGGCCCTTGACGTGGGCCTCGTAGATGACCGACTGGTGGTATGGGATCCGCAGCTGGCGGTCGCCGTCCCACTCGAAGAACGGGTTGATGACCACGCCGTGCATGGTGTGCGGCGCGGAGTCGGCGTCGTTGCGGGAGTCGGGATCGCCGAACTCGTAGGTGAAGAGCGCCGGGTCCCAGTCGATCTGGCCTTGGACTGCCTTGGCGTAGGGGTCCAGCAGCAGCTTGTTGGCGTTGAAGCGGTTGCCTTTTTCGGGTTCGTACGGGCCGTGGACGCGGTAGCCGTACTTCTGCCCGGGCTGGATCTGCGGCAGGTAGCAGTGCCAGACGTAGCCGTCCACCTCGGTCAGTTCGATCCGGGTCTCGCTCAGGTCATCAGCCAGGAGGCAAAGTTCGACCCGCTCCGCCTGTTCGCTGAACAGGGCGAAATTGGTGCCGGTGCCGTCAAAGGTGGCTCCCAGCGGGTAAGCCGTTCCGGGCCAGACTTCCATGTGTACTCCTCGTGCGTTGCGAACTATCTCTAGACAGACTACTTGTAAGCAGGGTTACTAATTGACCGGGCGCATTATGCGTGCGCCATTGTTACAGTCGCCCGATCACCTCCGGCAGCGCGTCCGCGATGGCCGACGCCGTCAGCGGGCCGCCGTTGGAGGCGACGGTGCCGGCGCGGCCGTGCAGGCTGGCCGCCATCGCAGCGACGGCGGCCCACCGGTCGGGTTCGTTGATGCCGCGTGACCCGAAGGCCCCGGCGTCGCCACCGAGCTGGGCCAGCAGGGCCCCCAGCACCCCGGCCAGGACGTCGCCGCTGCCGGCGGTGGCCATCCAGGGGCTGGCCTCGGCCTGGCTGAAGACGGCGCCCGACGGCGCTGCCACGAGCGTGGTGGCGCCCTTGAGCAGCACGGTCGCCCCGGTCAGTCCGGCGGCTTGCCCGACGGCGGCGAGCGTTGCCTCCTCGACGCCGGAGCGAGCCGGGGCCGCGCCGTACCGGCCCAGCAGGGTGGCCAGCTCCCCCGCGTGCGGGGTCAGCACGGTGTGCGGGGAAAGCTGGCGGGGCAGGGCCGGGAGCGCGCCGGCGTCGGCCACGGTGGGGAGCCCGGCGGCGGCCGCCTCGCGGACCCGCTCCAGCTGCTCGTGGGCGCCGTCGTCCAGGCCCGGGCCGAGGAGCCAGGCCTGGACGTGGGCGTCGGCGACGCTCGTGCCGCACACCACCTCGGGGCAGGCCCGGCGGACCAGGTCGGCGACCTCGGGGGGACCCAGGTAGCGGACCATGCCGGCACCGGCGGCCAGCGCACCGCGGCAGGCGAGCACGGCGGCCCCCGGGTAACGGGTGGACCCGGCCACAACACCAAGCACGCCCCGGGAGTACTTGTGGGCGCGACGGCCGGGGTGCGGCAGCAGCGCGGCCAGGTCGGCGTTCTCGAGGCGGCGCAGCGCCGGGGCCCCGAGAGCGTGCTCGATGCCGATGGGGATGGTCCGCAGCCGGCCGGTGAAGTCGGCGCCGGGGTCGGCGAGGAGCCCGGCCTTGGGCGCCCCGAAAGTCACGGTCATGTCGGCCGCCAGGACGGGGGCGTGCGCCTCGCCGGTGTCGGCGTCCACGCCGCTGGGGATGTCGCAGGCCACAACAAGCTTTGGGCGGGAACAGCCAAGCGCTTCGATCAGGGCCGCCGCCGGACCGCGCAGCCCACCTTGGGCGCCGGTTCCGAGGACAGCGTCCAGCACGACGTCGGTCCGGGCCGCCGCCGCCGCGAGCTCTGCCGCGTTGGACTCGCCGAGCACGGTGTCCTGGCCGCCGGCGGCGCGGAACGCCGCCAGTGCGGCCGGGTGCGCCTCCCCGGCAGTGAGCACCGCCGTCGTCCGCAGGCCCCGGCGGGCCAGCAACGCCGCCGCGAAGAGACCGTCGCCGCCGTTGTTGCCCTTGCCGGCGAGCACGGTGACGCTGGAGCCGTAGGCCCGCAGCCCGCGGTCCCGCAATTCGCCGACCACCGTGTTGGCGAGGCCGTAGGCGGCCCGCTGCATCAGAACAGCGCCCATACCGGTGTCCGCACTTGCCTCGAGAAGCCGCTTTTCGACTTCTCGGATGTGGGTCCCGGTATAGGCGCTGATCATGGGGTTGCTTAGCCTTCGGCGATCACCGTGGCGGTAGCGATGCCGCCGTCATGGCTGATCGAGAGGTGCCAGCGTTTGACGCCCTTCGACTCCGCGACGGCCAGCACCGTGTCCTTGACCTGGACCGTGGGGCCGTGCTGGTCCAGGCCGATCCAGCAGTCCTGCCAGTTCATGCCGGCCGGTGCGCCGAGGACCTTGGCCACGGCCTCCTTGGCGGCGAACCGCGCCGCCAGGGACCTGGTGTTCAGTTCCCGCTCGGCCGGGACGAAAAGCCGGTCGCGCAACCCGGGGGTACGCTCAAGCTGCCGTCCGAACCGCTCAATGTCTACGACGTCTACGCCAATGCCAACAATCATGCGGCTATTCTACGGTCACACTCTTGGCCAGGTTCCGCGGCTGGTCCACGTCGTAGCCCTTGGCGCTGGCGAGGGCGAGCGCGAAGATCTGCAGCGGCACGGTGGACAGCAGCGGGGCCAGCAGCGTCGGCGTCTCCGGGATGTAGATGACGTGCTCGGCGAAGGCCTTGACCGCTTCGTCACCCTCCTCGGCGATCACGATCGTCTTGGCGCCGCGGGCTCGGACTTCCTGGATGTTGGAGACGACCTTGGAGTGCAGCGAGTCGCGGCCGCGGGGCGAGGGGACCACCACGAAGACCGGCTGGCCCTCCTCGATCAGGGCGATCGGGCCGTGCTTGAGCTCGCCGGCGGCAAAGCCCTCGGCGTGAATGTACGCGAGTTCCTTGAGCTTGAGCGCGCCTTCCATGGCCACCGGGAAGCCGACGTGCCGGCCGAGGAACAGCACGGACTTGGCGTCCGCCATGGCCTCGCCGAGTTCCTTCATCTGGCCCTCGTTGTCCAGAATCTGCTGGATCTTGGCCGGGATCTTGCCCAGGTCGGCAAGGATGTCCTTGATTTCGCCCTGGAACTTGTTGCCGCGCAGCTGTGCCAGGTACAGGCCCAGCAGATACGCGGCGGTGATCTGGGCCAGGAAGGCCTTAGTCGAGGCGACGGCGATTTCCGGACCCGCGTGGGTGTAGAGCACGGCGTCGGATTCGCGCGGAATGGTCGAACCGTTGGTGTTGCAGATGGACACCGTCTTGGCGCCCTGTTCCTTGGCGTAGCGGACGGCCATCAGCGTGTCCATGGTCTCGCCGGACTGGGAGATGGAGACGATCAGGGTGTTGGCGTCCACGATCGGGTCCCGGTAGCGGAACTCGTGCGAGAGCTCCACCTCGGTGGGGATCCGGCACCAGTGCTCAATGGCGTATTTGGCGACCTGCCCGGCGTACGCGGAGGTGCCGCAGGCCAGGACGATGATCTTGTCGACGCCCTTGAGCAGTTCCGGATCGATCCGGAGCTCATCGAGCGTCAGCTTGCCGTGGACGTCGGAGCGGCCCAGCAGGGTCTGCAGCACGGCATCCGGCTGGTCGTGGATTTCCTTCTCCATAAAGGACGGGAAGCCGCCCTTCTCCGCGGAGGCCGGATCCCAGTTGACGTGGTATTCCTTGCCCTCGGCCGGGCCGCCGAAGAAGTCGGTGATCTCCACGGTGTCCGCGGTGATGGTGACGATCTGGTCCTGGCCCAGTTCCACGGCGCGGCGAGTGTAGTCGATGAAGCCGGAGACGTCGGAGCCGAGGAAGTTCTCGCCCTCGCCAAGGCCCACCACGAGCGGGGAGTTACGGCGGGCGGCCACAACGACGTCGGGCTGGTCCGCGTGCACGGCGAGCAACGTGAAGGCGCCTTCTAGGCGCTGGCAGGCAAGCTGCATGGCCTTGGTCAGGCCGCCCTTGGCCGGGTCGCCGCCGAGCTGGTTCCGGTAGATGTCGCCGAGCAGCGCGGCGGCCACCTCGGTGTCGGTCTCAGAGTGGAACGTGACGCCCTTGCGGAGGAGTTCCTGCTTGAGCTCCGCGAAGTTTTCGATGATGCCGTTGTGGATGAGCGCCAGCTTGCCCTCGTCGGACAGGTGCGGGTGCGCGTTCTGGTCCGTGGGGCCGCCGTGGGTCGCCCAGCGGGTGTGGCCGATCCCGGTCATGGCCTCGGGCAGCGGGTTGGCCTCGAGCTCGGCAATCAGGTTGCTCAGTTTGCCGGACTTCTTGCGGGACGAAATGGCACCGTCCGCGACGACCGCGATGCCCGCGGAGTCATAGCCGCGGTACTCCAGGCGCCGCAATCCTTCCAGGACAACGTCCAAGGCTTTGTGTTCGGTATTTACCCGGCCAGCCGAGCGGCCTACATATCCAACGATTCCACACATGGCCATAAGCCTAGCTGGTTTCCGGACCGTCCGACGTAGGATGTGCCGCCCGCCACCCCGCCGCCGGGCGCTGCCGCGGCCCGCGGGGGCCTTCATTTCGCTCTGGGCGTTCTCAAGGGCAGAATCTCTAGGGTGACTTTGCAACGCAACGACGCGAACGGCGAGGGCGTCTCCCCGTTCGTTGAGCTGGACCGGCAGACCTGGTCCCGGCTCGCTGCCCAAATGGAGCAGCCTCTCAACGAAGAGGACGTGCTCCGCCTCCGCGGCCTGGGCGACCCCCTCGACATGAAGGAGGTCCGGGAGGTCTACCTGCCGCTCTCCCGCCTGTTGCACCTCTACGTTGAGGCCGCCAACCAGCTCCACGCAGCCACCACCACGTTCCTCGGCGAGAAGACCCAACGCACCCCGTTCGTGATCGGCGTGGCCGGTTCGGTAGCCGTGGGGAAGTCGACCATCGCGCGTGTGCTCCGCGAAATGCTACGGCGCTGGCCGGGCACCCCGAACGTGGAGCTCATCACCACCGACGGTTTCCTGTACCCCCTGGCCGAGCTCAAGCGCCGGCAACTCCTGGACCGCAAGGGCTTTCCGGAGTCCTACGACCGCCGAGCCCTTCTTCGCTTTGTGAGCGAGGTTAAGGGCGGCGCAGAGGAAGTGCGCGCCCCCTGGTACTCGCACGTCACCTACGACATCGTTCCGGGCAAGGAGGTTGTGGTCCGCCGGCCGGACGTCCTCATTGTCGAGGGGCTCAACGTCCTGGCGCCGGCCCGTCCGCGGCACGACGGCCGGCAGGGCCTGGCCCTGAGCGACTTCTTCGACTTTTCCATCTACGTGGACGCCAAGACCTCCTATATCGAGGAATGGTACGTGGACCGTTTCCGCAAGCTGCGGACCACAGCCTTCGCCCAGCCGGAATCCTACTTCCACCGGTACGCGACGCTCTCCGATTCCGAGGCCGAGCAGACCGCCCGCGACATCTGGAAGCGCATCAACGAGCCGAACCTGGAGGAGAACGTCCTCCCCACCCGCGGCCGGGCCCAGCTCGTGCTGACCAAGGACGCCGACCACTCCATCCGCCGCATGCTGCTGCGCAAGGTCTAGCGCGGGTGTGCCAGAACGCGTCCGACGCCACCGAGACCCCGGAGTCCCCCAGCCGGCGCGCGTTCGGACGTGTTGTGGCCACGGGCGCCGGGTTCGCGGCCCTGGCCGCCCTGGCCGCCTGCAGCCCGGAGGGCACGGCGCCGCGTCCTGCTTCCGGCACAGGCGTGCCAACTGGCACCCCTTCCACCGCGCCGGCTTCCTCGGGCGCACCGACCGCCACGGCCGCCACGACGACGACGGACCCCGCGGACCCCGCCGGTCCGGGCCCGGCCGCTTCCGCGCCGCCCAGCTCCCCGGCGGCCGCCGCACCCGGCAGGCAGTATTCCTTGACGGATCCGGCAAGTCCATGGGTGGTGGTGAACAAGCACCGCCCGCTCTCCCCCGCGGCTTTCGTCCCGGCCGACCTGGTGCAGCCGGCCGTGCGGCTCGCGGCGTCCGGGGAGGCTGCCCTGCTGAACAGCACGACGGCGGCAGCGGCCCAGCGGATGTTCGACGACGCGGCAGCCGCCGGCGTCGTCCTGGTACTGGCGAGCGGCTACCGTTCCTTCGCCACCCAGACCGCCACCTACAACAGCTACGTGAACTCCCGCGGGCTCGCCGAGGCGGACACCGCGTCGGCCCGCCCGGGCCACTCGGAGCACCAGACCGGCTGGGCTTTCGACATCGGCGACGGCGGCGGCGCCTGCAGCTTCCAGCCATGCTTCGCCGAACAGCCGGCCGCCGTGTGGGCCAAGGCAAACGCGCACCGCTTCGGCTTTGTGGTCCGCTACCCCTGGATGTTCCATGAGATCACGGGCTACTACTACGAGCCGTGGCACCTGCGCTACGTCGGTGCGGAAGCGGCCGGCGAGATGAACGCCCGGGGTATTGCGACCCTCGAGGAGTACTTTGGGCTGGAAGCGGCACCGGGCTACCTCTAGGGAAGACACGGAAGCGGAAACACACGTACCCGTCACGGCCCGTTCACGCGGCGGGGTTATGTTGAGGGCATGCTGACAGGATTCAAGAACTTTATTCTTAAGGGCAACGTCGTAGACCTTGCCGTCGCAGTCGTCATCGGCGCCGCATTTGGCGCCGTGGTAACGGCACTTGTCCAGAGCGTTCTCATGCCGTTCATCGCGGGCCTGGTTGGATCCCCTAACTTTGACAGCTTCGCCGTCGTCACCTTGAACGGCAACGACATCAAGTTCGGCGTGTTGCTGACGGCAATCGTCAACTTCCTGCTCGTCGCGGCCGCCATTTACTTCGTCGTTGTGGTGCCGATGAACCACATGATCGAGCGCCGCAACCGCCGCCTCGGCATCCACCCGGACGTCAAGGAAGAAGCGGCCGAAGACCCGCAGATCGCCCTGCTGACCGAGATCCGCGACGCACTGACCCGTACCAACTAGCTTCCGCACCAACGAAAAGGCGGCCCGCTTCCTTCCGGAAGCGGGCCACTGTTGTTTGCGGACGGGGCGTCAGTCTGACACGAGGGCCAGGGCCAGTTCGGTCCTGACCACCTGGGCAAGGCCTTCGGCGACTTCCTGCGCGGTGTCGTGATCGGCGGCTTCCACCATCACCCGGACCACCGGCTCTGTACCGGAGGGGCGCAGCAGGACGCGGCCGGTATCACCGAGCTGCGCTTCGGCCTGGGCGACGGCCTCTGCCACGGCTTCGTCGCCGTCGACGCGGGTGCGGTCGACGCCCTTGACGTTGATCAGCACCTGCGGGAGCTTGGTCATGACCTTGGCCAGTTCCTTCAGCGGACGGCCGGTCAGGGCCACCTGCGCGGCGATCTGCAGGCCCGTCAACACCCCGTCCCCGGTAGTCGCGTGGTCGGCGAAGATCACGTGGCCGGACTGTTCCCCACCAAGATTGAAGCCGCCTTCGCGCATGCCTTCGAGCACGTAGCGGTCGCCCACGCCGGTCTCGCGGAGGCTGATGCCAGCGTCCCGCAGGGCGATCTTGAGTCCTAGGTTGCTCATCACGGTGGCCACCAGGACGTCGTCCTTGAGCTTGCCGGCATCTTTGAGGGCCACGGCAAGGATGGCCATGATCTCGTCGCCGTCCACCTCGTTGCCCTCGTGGTCAACGGCGAGGCAGCGGTCGGCGTCGCCGTCGTGCGCGATGCCGAGGTCAGCGCCGTATTCCAGGACTGCTTGCTTGAGCGGGCCGAGGTGCGTCGAGCCCACCCCGTCGTTGATGTTGAGGCCGTCCGGTTCGGCGCCGATGACCAGCACCTGGGCGCCGGCGTCCTTGAAGACCTGCGGCGAGCAGCCGCTGGCGGCGCCGTGCGCGCAGTCCAGGACCACCTTGAGCCCGTCGAGCCGGTGCGGGAGGGTGCCCAGCAGGTGCACGATGTAGCGGTCCTCGGCGTCGGAGAAGCGCTGGATGCGGCCCACTTCGCCGCCAACGGGGCGGAAGGGCTCCTTGGCCAGCTGCTCTTCGATGGCGTCCTCGACGTCGTCGGGGAGTTTCTGGCCGCCGCGGGCGAAGAACTTGATCCCGTTGTCAGGCGCCGGGTTGTGGGAGGCGGAGATCATCACACCGAAGTCGGCGTCGAGGTCCGCCACGAGGTACGCCGCGGCCGGGGTGGGGAGCACTCCGGCGTCGTAGACGTCGATGCCGGAGCTGGAAAGCCCGGCCTCCACGGCGGCGGCGAGGAACTCGCCGCTGGCGCGCGGGTCGCGGGCGACGACGGCGCGCGGCCGGTTGCCGTTAATGCTGCGGTCGTGGCCAAGCACGACGGCGGCAGCCTGCGCCAGCTGCAATGCCAGCTCGGCGGTCAGCAGACCGTTAGCCAGGCCGCGGACACCATCTGTTCCAAATAATCTAGACATCGGGTCAAGTTTAGTCGATGGCACGCCCGGCTCCCGCCCCGGGCGGCTGGACGGGCGTTAAACGACGGAAGCCCGCCCCGCATGAGTGCGGGACGGGCTTCCGGTTCCAACCAGCCGAGGCCGGTCGGGAAGGCGCTTTTTAGCGCTTGGAGTACTGCTGGGCCTTGCGTGCCTTCTTGAGACCAGCCTTCTTACGCTCGATGACGCGTGCGTCACGGGTAAGGTAGCCAGCCTTCTTCAGGGTGGCGCGGTTGTTCTCGACGTCGATCTCGTTCAGCGAACGGGCGATGCCGAGGCGCAGTGCACCGGCCTGGCCGGAGGGGCCACCGCCGTGGATGCGGGCGATAACGTCGTAGGCGCCTTCGAGATCAAGGATCTTGAAGGGCTCGTTGACGTCCTGCTGGTGCAGCTTGTTCGGGAAGTAGTTCGACAGCTCGCGGCCGTTGATGGTCCACTTGCCGGAGCCCGGCACAACGCGAACGCGTGCAACGGCTTCCTTGCGGCGGCCAACAGCTGCGCCGGCGACGGTCAGGGCCGGACGTTCCTTCTTCGGCGCGGCTGCGTCAGCAGCTCCGCTTTCCGAGGTGTAGCTGGTCAGGTTTTCCTCAGCCTCAACGGCTTCGGTGGTCTCTTCGTTCTGAGCCACGGTTCTCCTTGTATTAATAAGTTAGTTGGTGGCCAGGACTACTGGGCGACCTGGGTGATTTCGAAAGTCTTGGGCTGCTGGGCGGCGTGCGGGTGCTCGGCACCGCGGTAAACCTTCAGCTTGCCCAGCTGCTGGGCAGCGAGGGAGTTCTTCGGGAGCATGCCCTTGATGGCCTTCTCAACGGCGCGGACCGGGTTGGATTCCAGCAGTTCCGCGTAGTTGACGGAGGTCAGGCCGCCCGGGTAGCCGGAGTGGCGGTATGCGCGCTTCTGCTCCAGCTTGGCGCCGGTGAGGGCAACCTTTTCAGCGTTGATGATGATGACGAAGTCGCCCATGTCCATGTGGGACGCGAAGGTGGCCTTGTGCTTGCCGCGCAGCAGGATTGCGGTCTGGCTGGCGAGACGACCAAGGACAACGTCGGTGGCGTCAATGACGTGCCACTGGCGGTTGATATCGCCGGGCTTCGGGGTGTACGTACGCACGGTGTTTGCCTCGTTCTTGTTCTGGCGTTCTTGTTTTAGGCGTCACGCAAAGGTGCACCTACTATCTATGCGCTACCGGAACAGAGGTGAGGGCTCCATGTAACCAGTCATCCTGTGGACTCGAATGTGCACGTTGAGTAGCTATCCTGCAACCGGATTCTCAAGCGGGCACGCATCATCGAGATAGGACACGCACAACGACTACCAAGAATAGCGGAAGCCGGGGTCATGGGTCAAAATGGGGTGTCCGGTGGCACGCTGCCCAGCGTGCCGCGCAGTTCCGGCCCGCCGCACCCCTGGAGGTACCGTGCCCGATCCCGCCGTCGCAGGGGCCTCACCGCTGTTGTTCCTGGCGGCAATCGCCGCCGCCGGGCTGGGCCTTGGCTGGCTGGCCGACGCCGTTGTGAGGCGGGCCCTGCCGGAGCTTGCTGGCCGCCCCACCCTCCTCCAGCGTTCGACGGCGGCGGTGGCCGCCGCGGCTCTTTGCGCACTGTTGGCCTGGCGTTTTGGCGCTTCCCCGGCACTGCCGGCGTTTTTGTTTCTTGCAATTACCGGCATCCAGCTGGCGCGGATCGATATCCTTCATCATTTGTTGCCCAACCGGCTGGTCGTACCCCTGCTGGGTGCCGGCATCCTGCTCCTCGCAGGGGCCTCGCTAGCACTGGGAGGTTGGGAAAAGCTGGTCGGCGGCCTCGCCGGGGCCGTCATCCTCTTCTTTTTCTACTTCATCCTGGCCCTCATCAGCCCCAAGAGCCTCGGAATGGGCGATGTTAAGCTCGCCGCACCACTCGGCCTGTACTTAGGCTACTTGGGCTGGGCGCCGCTGTTCTATGGCGGCGCCCTGGGCTTCGTCGCCGGCGGTCTCGTGTCCTTCGCCCTCGTGCTAAAAAACCGCGCAAACAAGCCGAAGGAAGTGGCCTACGGGCCGTCCATGCTTGCCGCCGCCCTGGCGGCCATCCTGCTCGTCGCATAGCACCCCTTCCCGCCTCCCACGTAGGCGAACCAGTAAGCCCACTGAGTAAACCAAGTAGTTGCCCTTGGCGTGCCCAGAAGAACTGAGTACACCTTTCCAAAGCGGGCAAGTAAAACCCCCATTTCGCCCCTAGAAGTCGAGTAGCCGGACTCATTGCCGGGCCGTTAATCGGCGTGCAATTCTTGTCCCATCGGAGCTCCACCAGGTAGCAAAAGGGGATTTGCTGGAATTCCGTAACACTATTCATAACTCTGGAAAAGGACTTTTAAAATGACTGGTCTCATGGTCTCAATGCTGGCGTTTGTCGCCGGCGTCAAGAACCGATTCGAATCCGAAAAGGGCGCAACCGCGACGGAATACTCGCTCCTGATCGCGTTCGTTGCTTTCGCCATCATCGGCGGCGCAATGATCTTCGGCGGGGCTCTCAGCGACTGGTTCGGCCGGCTGGGCGCAGCTGTCGGCGGCTGGCGCGTCGGCCCGTAGGCAACCCTTCGGTCTCAGCAACACCCACTGTGCCGCGTCCGTGTCTCGCGGACGCGGCACAGTACTTAATCTTTCGGCTGCATCTATCCCTGGGGGGATCAAATGAAGCGCAGCACTTCACGGGCGTCCGGAACCGGCGCCGACCGGCGGCAGCGGGGGGCCGCCGCCGTCGAATTCGCCCTCGTGGCACCCATCCTCCTCGCGCTGGTTGGCGGGATCGTGGAGTTTTCCCACGCCTATAACCTGCAGATTTCCGTCACGCAGGCGGCCCGCGAGGCCGCCCGGACCATGGCGGTCAAGAACGATCAGGGCCTGGCCCGTGCCGCCGGGCAGGCGGGCGCTCCGGGCTTGGACGCCGCCGGCTTCGCCTTCGCATTCACCCCCGGCGCCTGCGCGAAGGACCTCACAGCGAACGTCACCGTCACTTATACCGGCAATGCCCTGACAGGCATGTTCGGCCGTACGTTGACCGTGACAGGAGTAGGAGCCATGCGATGCGGCGGCTGAAGAACCACACCAATAAGGAGCGCGGGGCGGCCGGCGTCATGGTGGCACTGCTGATGCTGGTGCTCATCGGCGCTGGGGCTATGGCGGTCGATGTCGGTCAGATCTACGCGGAGCGTGCTCAACTGCAGAACGTCGCAGACGCCGGCGCCATGGCCGCCGCGCAGCGCTGCCACAAGGCCGGCGGATGCACGGTGGCGCAGGCAACCGCCTGGGCCGCTGAACTGAGTGGTCCGAACTCCAATGACGGCGCAACCACTATCGATTCGGTGGATCTCTCTGTTCCGCACCAGGTCACAGTGGTCACGTCCACCCGTGACGGCACCAGCGGGGCTGGCTTCCTCACAAAATTGTTCGCCAGCGCCCTCAACGCTCCACCGGTTACGGTCGGCGCCCATGCCACGGCGTCCGTGGGGACCCCGCCCGGCGCCACCGCCTTTCCGCTGGCATTCTCCGACTGCAGCTACGACCTCTCGGCGGCTGCCGCGACAGGCGCCGTCCAACTGATCAAGTACAAGCCTGGACGGGGAAGCTGCACGTCCACTTCGGGCCACGTCATCCCGGGCGGCTTTGGCTGGCTGAACCAGAGCGCACCGTGCGAGGCCGGCACGACTTCCGGCGGCATCGCCGGCAGCGATCCGGGCGCCGACTACGCCGCAGAGTGCAACGCCGTCCTCACGACGTGGAAAAACAAGATCCTGGCCGGCGAGAGCGTGGAGGGGACCTTTCCGGTCTACGACGATGCTGGCGGCACCGGCCACAGCGGCTGGCTACACGTGCGGGGCTACGCGACCTTCAAGATGATCGGCTGGCGGTTCTCCGGTAGCGGGGACCCGCAAGTATTTAGGTCAGGAATGCCGGATGTGGTCAACGTAGCCAATGTCTGCAACAACCCTTGCCGAGGCATCATCGGACAATTCGTGAGATTTGAATCCATCGATTCCGCAGGAGGACCTCCGGGCACCGGCCCGGATCTCGGAAGCGTTATTATCCAGCTCATTAAGTAAGACACTTCTAAGGAGTTATGATGAAAACACGCCTACTGGGAGGCATCGCCGCATTACTTGTGGCAATTATCGGAACAGTATTGTTGGTCTCGTATGTTCAGAATGCAGATCGGCGGGCATTGTCCGGTACTGAAACAGAGTCAATTTACGTCGTACAAAAGGTCATTCCGGCCGGTAGCACCGCGGATAAAATCGCTGCCTCGGTCACGAAGAAGGAAGTACCGAAGCTGGCATTGGCCGAGAAAAGCGTTACGGACCTCGCGTCCCTTGGCTCCAAAGTCACCGCAGTTACCCTCGAACCGGGTGAGCAGCTGCTTTCCAGCCGCATGGTGGACCAAACGGCATTCCTCGGCCCCTCCCGGGTCCAGGTGCCGACAGGTCTGCAGGAAATCACGCTCAAGCTTCCTATCGAGCGGGTCGCCGGCGGCATCCTGAAGGCCGGCGACACCGTCGGCATCTTCCTGTCCCTGGATCAGTCGGCCACCGGAGCGGACGGAGCCGCTGGTGCCAAATTGAGCAAGACGCAGCAGACTTTCCATAAAGTCTTGGTCACCGCGGCGCAGTACAGCGACGGCGCGGCCACGCAGACTGGGACCCCGGACGCTGCAGCGGCAGGAGCTAGCCAGGTCTCATCCACCACACCCGCCAAAGCCCAGAGTGACGGCAGCTTCCTCATCACTCTGGCCAGGAACTCTGCCGATACGGAACGCATTGTCTTCGCTGCTGAATTCGGCAAGATCTACCTGTCGAAGGAACCGGGCGATTCTCCCGATTCGAGCACGGGCACCGTAGACGCGGCAGGGCTGTTCCGATGAGCCGCTTCGTCCTGATCACGCCCAACGCCGACTTCGAGCGGCTGGTCCGCCTGGCCATCGCCGGCATGCACGGCGAGTTGCACGTCTTCAAGGCCGACTACCTGCCCGAGGGCCCCGCCGACATCATGCGGCAGATGGTCGGCGACCCGCCCGAGGTCCTGATTCTGGGCCCCGGCGTACCGGTAGCTGACTCGCTGAAACTGGCGGCCGTCATGGACCTGCAGTACCCGGAGATCAGCGTAGTCCTGGCGGTCGCAGCCGGCCCGGACACGGTAGTCCAGGCGATGCGGGCCGGCGTCCGGGACCTGCTGGATCCCGGGGCCGATCCGGACACCATCCGGGTCATGCTGGAGCGGGCCAGCCTCGCCGCCGCCGGCCGGCGCCGCGGGCTCGGCCCGCAGGCCACCGAACACGCCGACCACGGTTCCGGCCGCGTCATCGCGGTGATGTCGCCCAAGGGCGGTGTCGGCAAGACGACGGTGGCCACCAACCTCGCCGTCGGGCTCGGAAAGACTGCGCCGATGAGCGTGGTGATCGTGGACCTCGACCTCCAGTTCGGCGACGTGGCGAGTGGCTTGCTACTCGAACCCGAATTCACCATCACCGATGCCGTGATAGGGGCAGCCAGTCAGGACTCCATGGTGCTGAAGACCTACCTCACGGTCCACCCGGCGGGCATCTACGCACTGTGCGCCCCGAGGACGCCCGTGGAGATGGACCGCATCAGCGCGGCCCACGTGTCCCACCTGCTGGAGCAGTTGCGGCAGGAGTTCCGCTACATCGTGGTGGACACCGCTCCGGGCCTCGGCGAACACGTCCTGGCCACACTGGAGCAGGCCACGGACGTCGTGTGGATCTGCGGCATGGATGTCCCCAGCATTCGGGGCATGCGGACCGGGTTCCAGATCCTCGATGAACTGAACCTGGTGCCGGCCAACCGCCACATTGTGCTCAACATGGCCGACCGGCGGGCCGGGCTCTCGCTCAAAGACGTCGAAGCCACCATCGGCGCCCCCGTGGACGTGGTGCTGCCACGGTCCCGGACGCTTCCGTTTTCCACCAACAAGGGCGTGCCGGTTCTCCAGGAGGGAAGCAGGGATTCCACCCTGAAGGGCCTCCGCCAACTGGTCGACCGCTTCAAGCCGGAGTGGGAAGCCAGACCGCACAAGCAACTCCACAGAAGGGCGGTAGTCCAGTGAGCCTCACGGACCGATTCCAGCAACTGCGCGGAGGGACTCGGCCCGACGTACCCGAGGAAAAGTCCGCCGTCGACGTCTTCGCCTCGCAGGCCCAGCCTGCAACTCTTGGCCGGATCCTCGAAGCAAGGACTGCGGCGGAGGCGCAGCCCGGGGTCGCCGAACTCCAGCAGACGGCTTCTGTCGCCAGCGAAGCACTGAACGCGCTGAAGGAACGCGCCAGCCAGGCGCTGTTCGAACGCCTCGGTTCCCGGATCACCGATTCCTCGATCGATGAGGCGGAGCTGCACCAGTCAGTCAAGGACGAACTGAAAGCCGTCGTGGACGAGGAGCAGATCCCCCTCACCGCGCTTGAACGGCAGCGTCTGATCCGCGAAATCATCGACGATGTGCTCGGCCACGGCCCCATCCAGCGATACCTGGACGACCCCACCGTCACGGAGGTTATGGTCAACCGCTTCGACCAGATCTACGTGGAACGGGCGGGGCACCTTCAGCTCACCGACTCGAAGTTCACTTCCGACGACGCCCTGCGGCGTGTCATCGAGCGGATCGTCTCCAACGTGGGACGCCGGATCGACGAGTCGTCCCCCTTGGTGGATGCCCGGCTGTCTGACGGCTCCCGCGTCAACGCCATCATCCCGCCGCTGGCCGTCAACGGACCTGCGCTGACCATCCGGAAGTTTGGCCGGGATCCGCTGACCGTCCACGACCTGATTTCGATGGGCAGCCTCTCGCCGGAAATGGCCGAACTGCTCCAGGCCTGCGTGCTCGCCCGGCTGAACATCATCGTCTCGGGCGGTACCGGTACCGGCAAGACGACACTGCTGAATGTACTCTCCTCATTCATTCCGAGCGACGACCGGATCGTCACGATCGAGGACGCTGTCGAACTGCAGTTGCAGCAGGACCACGTGGTCCGGTTGGAGAGCAGGCCCCAGAACATCGAGGGCAAGGGTGAAATCTCCATCCGAGACCTGGTACGAAACTCGCTGCGTATGCGGCCGGACCGGATTGTGGTCGGCGAGGTCCGCGGCGGGGAGTGCCTGGACATGCTGCAGGCCATGAACACGGGCCACGACGGTTCCATCTCCACGGTGCACGCAAACTCGCCCCGGGATGCCATTGCGCGGTTGGAAACCCTTGTGCTGATGGCCGGCATGGACCTGCCGCTGCGGGCCATCCGCGAACAGGTCGCTTCTGCGGTGAACCTGATCGTGCACATCTCCCGGCTCCGCGACGGCTCGCGGCGAGTCACGCACATAACCGAGGTCCAGGGCATGGAGGGCGACGTCGTTACCCTCCAGGATGCCTTTGTGTTCGACTATGCCGCCGGCATCGACGCCAGTGGCAGGTTCCTGGGCAAGCCCGTCCCCACCGGGGTCCGGCCGCGCTTCACTGACCGCTTTGCCGAACTCGGGATCCCGATCTCCCCGGCGGTCTTTGGCGCAGCACCCGTCAGGGGGCGGTAACCATGCTGGACCAGTCGCCGCTTGTCTTCGTCGGCGGACTCCTCCTGACCTACGCGGCCCTGGCGATCTTGGTCGCCGTCGCCTTCAAGTCCAACGCCGTTCCGCTGTCCCGGCGCCGGCCGGACGAGGCGGCCGTCCATTCCTCCAACCTGACCAAACTCACCGACCAAGCCGTGCACACGCTCAACCAGGGGCTCCGCAGCCGCGGTTCCGGGCTACTCAACCGCGAGAAACTTGACAGCGCCGGGCTGAAGAAGCAGCCGGGAGACTACCTGCTGATGGGCGGGGCCTTCACCTTCGTGGCGGTCGTCCTTGGATTCCTTTTGGGCGGCATCCTATTCGCGGTGCTGATGCTGTTGCTGGCACCGGTAGGCCTCCTTCTCCTCCTGAATGTCTTGGTCGCGCGGCGACGCAGGAAGTTCGACGAGCAGGTCCCCGATTCGTTGCAGATGCTCGCCGGTGGCCTACGCGCCGGGCACAGCCTGCTCCGTTCCGTGGACGCGGCCGCCGAAGAAAACGAGGCGCCGATGAAAGAGGAACTCAACCGGGTCGTGAACGAAACCCGGATCGGAAGGGACTTAGGCGAATCGCTCGCGGAAGTCGCCCGGCGCACCAACAATGAGGATTTCGCCTCCATCACCCGGGCCATCGAGATCCACCGGGAAGTCGGCGGGGACCTCGCCCAGGTACTGGACAACGTGGGCGAGACCATCCGGGACCGCAACCAGCTCCGCGGCCAGGTTAAAGCGCTCAGCGCTGAAGGCCGGATGTCCGCCATGGTGCTGATGGCGCTTCCGATCCTGATGTTTATTGGGCTGACGAGTTTCAACCCGCTGTACTCGCGGGTCTTCTTGACGACGTTTCCCGGCCTCCTGATGATCCTCACCGCCGTCGTCCTGTTGGCGGTGGGCGGCTTCTGGCTCAGCCGGCTCATCAAACCGAAGTTCTGAGAAGGAGGGAGAGAACTGTGCAAACCATTGCCTACGCAGCAATCCTGGCGGTCGTCGCCCCGCTCTCGATCATGACCTGGCTTGCCCTGACCGGCGACCGGGCCGGCTTGCGAAATATCCAGGCCAACCTCGGGCAACGCCGGGAGGCCGCCGGGTCGGCGTTTTCAGCCACAGGCCAGTTCGCCGCCTTGAGCCGTAGGGTCACCCCTAAGGGCTACACGGCGTGGCTGGACAAGCAACTGGCAGGCGCCGGCCGGCCCAAGGACTGGCCGCTGGGACGAGTCGTCATGGTCAAGCCGTTGCTGGCCCTCGCGGGGGTCATCCTTGGGGCCCTCATGATTGCCGGAAACCCCACGGCGGCGAGCGTCCTCCTGACGGTGGCCGCGTCAGCGCTCGCCTATTTCGTCCCCGATATCCTGATCCGCAACCACGCCCAAAAGCGGCGCGAGAAGATTAAACTCGAGCTGCCGGACACCCTGGACCAGATGCTCATCTCGGTCCAGGCCGGCCTCGGCTTCGAAACTGCCATGGCCCGGGCGGGCCAGAACGGCAAGGGTCCGCTCGCCGAGGAATTGATTCGAACGCTGCAGGATATCCAGGTGGGCCGCTCCCGCAAAGAGGCGTATCTGGCCATGGCCCAGCGTGTGGACGTGCCGGACCTGCGGTCCTTTGTCCGGGCTGTCGTACAGGCAGACGCCTACGGCATCGCCATCGCAAACGTGCTCAACTCGCAGGCGAAGGACATGCGGGTCAAGAGGCGCCAGCGGGCCGAAGAGCACGCCATGAAGATGCCGGTCAAGATGCTCTTTCCGCTGATCTTCACGATCCTGCCCACGTTGTTCATCGTTTTGCTGGGACCCACGGTCATGAGCATGATCGAAGTTTTCGCCAAGACCAAGTAGCCGCGCGGCCCCCAAAGACCGGACCCCCCTTGGAACCCAGAGCTGAGGGGGGTCCTCCCTTGTGCCCGCGGGGTTCCTGCAGCGGCTGGCGCAGGATCCGCGCAGGGAACGTACAGGAAATGGGCAGTTTGGGAAGACTTGGCACAGGATGTTCCCAATTCGGATTGACGGCGTGTCGGTGGTTGCTAAGTTCCTCTCAGTGCTGGTGCAGGGCCAGCCGCCCAACTCGCTCAGGAGTCACCAATGCGTTCCTTCTTCTCCACCATCGCAACCCGCCTTCGCCGCGACCAGCGCGGCGCCACCGCCGTCGAATACGGCATCATGGTCTCCCTCATCGCCGTCGTCATCATCGTCGCCGTCACGCTGCTCGGCGGCACCCTGAAGGAGACCTTCAACTCGGTCCAGTGCAGCGTCAAGGGCGGAACCTACACGGCAGCCGCATCGACCGCGCCGGCCGGCACTGCGGGCAGCTGCTCCAAGTAATCTTCCGCCCGTTCGTCTCTGGCCCACCCCGGGCCGCACCCACCGCCCAGGAGGCATCCGTGCGTTCGTTCTTTAGCAGCCTTGCTGCCCGTCTGCGCCGCGACCAGCGCGGCGCCACCGCCGTCGAGTACGGCATCATGGTCTCCCTGATCGCCGTTGTGATCATCGTCGCCGTCACGATGCTCGGCGGCACCCTGAAGGATACGTTCACCCAGGTCCAGTGCTCGGTCAGTAGCGGTACCTACGCTGCCGGCGCCGACGCGGGCAAGGCCACCTGCACACCCAAATAGCGGCCAGACCAAGGCGCACGGCGCCCAGGAACGTGGGGGGGGGGGGGGGGGGGA
>NZ_JBEEQE010000007.1:166030-206710 GCF_040137805.1 Pseudarthrobacter sp. B907
GGCGGCGATAGCCGCCGCCACACTGGCATCTGCGATTCTCCACCCCAGGAAGGCGGTCCCCCATGTCCAAGACAAGCGAACGGGGCGCCGTTGCGGTGGAGTTCGCCCTGCTGGCGCCGGTGCTGGTCATGATCCTGCTGGGCATCATGGAGTTCGGCCGCGCGTATAACGTGCAGATTTCGCTCTCCAGCGCAGCCCGTGAAGGCGTCCGGGTGATGGCCATCAATAACAACACCACCGCCGCCAAGACGGCAGTGAAAAATGCAGCTGCCGCATTGCAGCCGGCCCTGGCCGACACCAACATCACGATCACTCCCACCCCCTGTACGTCCGGGGCACAGGTCACGGTCAAGATCACCTACACGCTCTCCACTATGACCGGCATTGCCGGGCCGTTCCCGATGGAGGGCAAAGGAGTCATGCTGTGCGGCGGCTAACTGATCCGGTCCCCGGCGCGGACCGCGAGCGCGGCGGGATCGCCATCATGGTCGCGATCCTGATGGTGGTTCTGCTGGGCTTCGGCGCGCTGGCTGTCGACGTAGGCATGCTCTATGCCGAGCGGACGCAGTTGCGCAACGGCGCCGACGCCGCGGCCCTGGCCGTTGCGCAGAAGTGCGCCAAGGACATCAACGACGTCGAGTGCTCCGCCACGTCAACGCTCGCAGGGGCCTTGGCCAACGGCAATGCCGGCGACGGCGCCAGCAACATCCAGGCCCTTCTGCTGGACAAGGCGAACCGCACCGTCACCGTTGCCGCGGCAGCGCAGGAGCCGGGCAAAGAGCCCAATCGGGCGTCCTTGTTTTTCGCCCGGATCTTCGGCTACAACTCCGCGGAAGTCTCTGCCACGTCGAGCGTCACGTGGGGCAGCCCGGTCAAGGGCCCGACGGCGTTTCCGGTCGCCTTTTCGATCTGCCAGGTCCAGGGTCACGTCGACGGCACCCTGCAGCTGCTCCAGAACCACGGCAGCAACGCCAACCCGGACTGCAACTACGGGCCCTCGGGAGCGGCCGTGGAGGGCGGCTTCGGCTGGCTGGTCAGCGATCCGGGCGTGTGCGGCGGGCTGATCGACCTGGCTGTGGCCGAGGGCGGGAGCGACCCGGGAAACAGCTCCCCCGCCATTTGTGCAGCCACGCTGAACAGCTGGGCCGCCGACATTACAGCAGGCAAGGAGGTGGTCGTCCTGCTTCCAGTTTTCAACCGGGTCACCGGTACCGGCAGCAGCGCCGTCTACGGCCTGACGACGTTCGCCGCGTTCAAGGTCAAGGGCTGGAAATTCAGCGGCAACAGTACGCTCCCGGACGCCTTCCAAAATACGACGCCGACAGTCACCGCGGCCGTGGCCTGCGACGGCAACTGCCGCGGCATCATCGGCAGCTTCATCAAATACGTTTCCCTGGCGGACGGCTTCACTCTTGGTCCCGTCGACGCCAACGGAGCCACGATCGTCCGCCTCACCCAGTAGCACCTTGTACCCCGCAATCCCCTAATCGGTTCAGGAGCAGTTTTTGAAGTCACGCTTATTGGCAGGACTGGCCGCCGTTGTGCTGGCCATCGTTGGTGCCATCCTCGTTGTCAGCTACGCCCAGGGCGCCGACAGCCGGGCCGTGAAGGACTTGGAGCCGGTCACCGTGATGGTGGTGCAAAAGGCCATTCCCGCCGGCACCCCGGTCGCCACCCTTGCCGCCTTTGTCACCAGCCAGGAGCTCCCCGGCAAGGCCGTCTCCAAAACGGCTCTGAAGAACCTTGAAGGGCTCGCCGGCAAGGTCACCGCCGTCGACCTGTTGCCCGGCGAGCAGCTCGTCGCCGAGCGGCTGATCGAACCGGCTGCGCTCAAGACCAGCGGTACCGTGGACATTCCCAAGGGCCTGCAGGAGGTCTCCTTCCAGCTCGAACCGCAGCGCGTCGTTGGCGGCCGCATCGCCGCCGGGGACCACGTCGGCGTCTTCATCAACCTGAAGAGCGGCGGAATCGAGGGCAAGAGCGAGAAAGAGACCACCCAGCTGTCGGTCCACAAGGCCCTCGTCACAGCGGTGCAGCGCGCCCCCGTCACCACGCCTACCCCCCAGCCATCACCAAGCGGTCCGGCGGCGCCGACGGCTGACACCTCACTGCCGGTCGGCTCGATGATCGTGACTGTGGCCGTCAACGACGTCGAGGCGACAAAGATTGTCTACGCGTCGAATTTCAGCGAAGGCGCCAGTATCTGGTTGAGCCGCGAACCCCTTGACGCCACGGACAGTGGGCGCCCTGGCATCATGACCAAGCCGGAGGTCTACAAGTGAGCCGATTCGTCCTTATCACTCCGAACGCCGACTTTGACACGCGGGTCCGGCAAGCCGTCGCGGGCGGACTGCCGGGCGGTGTCCAGACCTTCGCCTTCGTCAACCCGGCGGACCCCGGTGAGCTGTTCGCCAACCTCAACCAGGAACGTCCCGAGGTGCTCATCCTTGGCCCGGACGTGCCCATCGAGGATGCCCTGCGGCTCGCCACGGTCTTTGATGTCCAGCTGCCCGAGCTCAGCGTCATCCTGGTCGGTGAACCCGACCCCGATTTCATCCTTCTGGCCATGCGTGCCGGCATCCGCGACATCCTCAGTCCCGGGTCCGATCCGGCGCAAATCCGGGTGCTGCTGGAACGCGCCTGCCAGTCGTTCGCCAGCCGCAACCGCACCACCGCCGTTCAGCAGCCGGACAGCAGGCCCCGCGGGCTGGTGATCGGCGTCTTCTCGCCCAAGGGCGGGGTCGGCAAGACCACCATCGCCACCAACATCGCCATCGGGCTGGGGCGGGTCGCCCCGATGGGCGTCGTCATCGTGGACCTGGACCTGCAGTTCGGCGACGTCGCCTCCGGCCTGTACCTGAACCCGGAGCACACCGTGACCGACGCCGTCTCCGCGTCGGCCAGCCAGGACTCGCTGGTCCTCAAAGCCTTCCTCACGGTCCACCCCAGCAGCATCTACGCCCTCTGCGCACCCCGGACCCCGGTGGAGGCCGACGACATCACGCCCCAGCAGGTCAGCCGGCTGATCGAACAGCTCGCGGAGCAGTTCCAGTACGTCGTGATCGATACCGCCCCCGGCCTGCCCGAGGTAGGCCTGGCCGCGATGGAGCAGTGCACCGACGTCGTCTGGGTCAGCGCCATGGATGTGCCCAGCATCCGCGGGCTCCGTTCCGGCCTGGAAATCCTGCGCCGGCTGGACCTGCTGCCGGAGACCCGCCATGTGGTTTTGAACATGGCCGACTCCAAGTCCGGGCTCAGCGTCCAGGACGTCGAGGCCACCATCGGCGCCCCGGTGGATGTCAGCATTCCGCGCTCAAAGGCCGTGGCGTACTCCACCAACCGCGGGGTCCCGGTCCTCCAGGACGGCCGCAAGGACCCCGCGGTTAAGGGCCTCCGCCAACTGGTGACGCGCTTCGATCCGGCCTGGCGGGCGACCGCCCAGAAGAAGCTGCACCGACGGGTGGTGGTCTAGGTGAAACTCTCCGAGCGCCTCTCCGCGGCGGAAGCCGGCCCCCACACGCACCCGGCACCGTCGTCGTCGTCACCGGTCACACTGTCCGCAGCGCCGTCCGCCGGCCCGCGGGGCGGGGCGGCCCGCCCCGAACCCGAGGGCCCCGAGCCGACCCGCCCTGAGCCCTCGCGCCTCGCCGCTGCCGCCGCGCCGGCGTTCGCGGAACACCCGGACACCGTCCGGGCCAAGGGCCAGCAGCCCGTGGATGCCTTTGCCGCGCTCAAGGAACGCGCCGCCACCGCCTTGTTCGAGCGGATGGGCACACGGTTCAGCGATTCGGCGGTCAGGGAGGACGAGCTGCGCGCCACCGCCCGGGATGAGCTGACCCGCATCATCGACGCCGAGCAGGTGCCGCTCTCCACCGAGGAGCGCACCCGCCTGGTCCGCGACGTCGCCGACGACGTGCTCGGCTACGGCCCGCTCCAGCGGCTGCTCGACGACCCCGCCGTCACCGAGATCATGGTCAACCGGATGGACCAGATCTACGTCGAGCGGAAAGGCCAGCTGACCCTCACCGATTCGCGCTTCAGCTCCGAGGACCACCTGCGCAAGGTGATCGAACGGATCGTCTCGAAGGTGGGCCGCCGGATCGACGAGTCCTCGCCGCTGGTGGACGCCCGGCTCGAGGACGGCTCCCGCGTCAACGCCGTCATCCCCCCGCTGGCGGTCGGCGGTTCGTCGCTGACCATCCGAAAGTTCAGCAAAGTCCCCCTCACGGTCCGCAACCTGATCGACTTCGGCACGCTGACCCCGGAGATGGCGGAGCTGCTGAATGCCTGCGTCCGGGCCAAGCTGAACATCATCGTCTCCGGCGGCACCGGCACCGGCAAGACCACCCTGCTCAATGTCCTCTCCTCCTTCCTGCCGCACGACGAGCGCATCGTCACCATCGAGGACGCGGTGGAACTGCAGATCCAGCAGGAGCACGTGGTGCGCCTGGAAAGCCGGCCGCCCAATACGGAAGGCAAGGGCGAGGTCACCATCCGCGACCTGCTGCGCAACTCGTTGCGTATGCGGCCGGACCGGATCGTCGTCGGCGAGGTCCGCGGCGGCGAGTCCCTGGACATGCTCCAGGCCATGAACACCGGCCACGACGGCTCCCTCTCGACGGTCCACTCCAACTCACCGCGCGACGCCGTCGCCCGCCTCGAGACCCTCGTCCTGATGGCCGGCATGGACCTGCCCCTGCGCGCCATCCGTGAGCAGATCGCCTCCGCCGTGAACCTGATCGTGCAGATCTCCCGCCTGCGGGACGGCACCCGCCGCATCACCCACGTGACCGAGGTGCAGGGCATGGAGGGCGACATCGTCACCCTCCAGGACGCCTTCATCTTCGACTACTCCGCCGGGGTGGACGCGCACGGCCGGTTCCTGGGCAAACCGGTGGCCACCGGAATCCGGCCGCGCTTCATCGACCGGTTCGAGGACATGGGCATCCACGTCTCCCCCGGCGTCTTCGCGGCTCCGCTGGCCCCGGCCGGAAAGGCGTGAACCGGCCATGACACTGACTGCCGGCGTCGTCTTCCTTGTCACTGCCGTCCTCCTGCTGGCCACGGCGGTCCTCTCGCCGGGGACCGCCCGCGTTCCGCTGGACCGACGGCG
Organism: Pseudarthrobacter sp. B907; assembly: GCF_040137805.1. Lineage (NCBI taxonomy): Bacteria > Bacillati > Actinomycetota > Actinomycetes > Micrococcales > Micrococcaceae > Pseudarthrobacter > Pseudarthrobacter sp. B907. The sequence goes on from NZ_JBEEQE010000007.1 coordinate 171,144, forward strand.
CCCGGTCCAGGCCGTCACGGATTCCTCGCTCAGCCGCTTCGCCGGTTCCGCCGTCAACCTGGCGGACGGCTTCTTCGCACAGCGGAAGATCCGGCTGTTCAACCGGGAGGCCCTCGAGCAGGCGGGGCTGCGCATGGGCCAGGGCGATTTCTACATCCTCCTGCTGGTCGGCGCCTTCGTGGGTGCACTGGCCGGCTTCGTCGTCGGCGGTCTCCTGCTGGCCATTCTGCTGGTGGCGCTCGCCCCCGTGGCCGGGCACCTGGTTGTCACCTTCCTGGCTGGCAAGCGCCGTGCCAAATTCGATGACCAGCTGGGCGACACCCTGCAACTGCTGTCCGGCGGCCTGCGGGCCGGGCACAGCATCCTGCGCGCGATCGACGCTGCCGGCAGCGAATCGCAGAGCCCCACTGCGGAGGAAATGCGCCGCGTCATCACCGAAACCAGCCTTGGCCGCGATCTGTTGGCCTCGCTGAACGACACAGCTGAGCGGATGCGCAATGAGGACTTTGTCTGGATCGCGCAGGCCATCCAGATCAACCGGGAGGTGGGTGGCAACCTCGCCGAGGTGCTGGACCAGGTCAATGAGACCATCCGTGAGCGCGCCGAGATCAAGGGCCACATCAAGTCCCTCGCAGCCGAAGGTAAGTTCTCCGCCTACATCCTGATGGCCATGCCGATCGGGATTGTGCTCATGCTGATGCTAGTCAACCCCGGCTACATGAACGTCATGTTCACCAACCCGCTGGGCTGGGCCATGATGGCTGCCTCCGTGATCCTGATGACCATTGGTGGTCTGTGGATGCGCAAGATCATCGATTTGAAGTTCTGAGGTTCCGATGAGTCCATTGATCCTTGCCGGCCTCCTGCTAATCTGCGGTCCGCTGGCCTACACCGTGTGGTCGCTGCTGGCCGTGGACCGGAAATCCCAGCGCGCCATCCGGGACATACTCTCGCTGGGCTCCGGGCCGGCCGAATCCGCCGGGCCGCCCAGTGCGGCGCTGCTGGAACGTTTTGGCCACTTCCTGACGCCCACGGCCTACGTCCGCAAACTTGACCGGCTGCTCGCCCTGGCCGGCCGCCCGGCCTCCCTTCCCCTGGGCCGCGTGCTGGCAGCCAAACCGCTGCTTGGGATGGTGGGAGCCCTCTTGGGCCTGTGGCTCGCCAGCACGCCAACGCCGGTCCTCAAGCTGGTCGGGCTCTTTGTAATGCTGCTGGGCTACTTCATCCCGGACCTCCTGCTGTACAGCAAGGGCCAGGAGCGCCAGAAGATCATGCAGCTGGAACTGGCCAACACCCTGGACCAGATGCTGATTTCGGTCGAGGCCGGCCTCGGGTTCGAGGGTGCCATGGCCCGGGCGGGGGAAAACGGGAAGGGCCCGCTCGCGGAGGAACTCGTCCGCACCCTGCAGGACATGCAGGTGGGACGCAGCCGGCGGGAGTCGTACCAGGCCCTCGCGGAGCGGACGAGCATCCCGGAGCTGCGCAGCTTCGTCCAGGCCGTGGTGCAGGCCGACACATACGGCATCGCCATAAGCAGGGTGCTCCGGATCCAGGCAAAGGTGATGCGCGTCAAGCGCCGTCAGCGTGCCGAGGAGAAGGCCATGAAGCTCCCGGTCACGATCCTGTTCCCGTTGCTGTTCTTCATTTTCCCGGTGCTCTTTATCGCCATTCTGGGGCCCGCCGTGATCAACGCCATCGAGACTTTCAGTGGCCACTGAAGCACGCCGCCGGGGCGGGTCAAGGATAGCCGCAGGGTTTCCGCAGGATACCTCGCCGCCTCTGGCACCGGTCTGGACACCTAGTACCGTAGTGCCATGTCTCTTTTAGCTGCCTGCCCCGACGACGGAAAAACGGGGCCCCTGCCCGCCGCCGAAGCTCCCGTCGGCGGAGCCCCTCTGACGGCACCGTGCTCCGGCGCGGCGCCGCTGGTGGACCCGGCAGCTTTGCAGGACCTGGGCGAGCAGCTGAACAGCGCCGCCGTCGCCAGAGGCTTTGCCCGGGACTACGCGCAGATGTGGGACCAGCGCTATGACGCCCTGGCCACGGCCCTGGACCGCCGCGACCAGGCGGCCGCGCTTGACGCCGTGCTGAGCCTCAAGACGTCCTCCTCGATGGTGGGGGGCCTGCGCCTGGCAGAACTCGCGGCCGACCTGGAGGAAGCCATCCGGTCCGGCAGGCTGGCAGAGGCCGCCTCGCGCCTGGATGATGTCGCCGCCCGCGGCAGCGAAACCGTGGATGAGCTGCAGTTCAGCTACATCCTCTGGGAGCGCTAGGCGCGGGCGGGCGCGAGCCGGTAGCCCACGCCGCGCACCGTCTGCAGCCAGCGCGGCTGCAGCGGGTCCTCCCGGAGTTTTCGGCGCAGGTTGCCGATATGCACCTCAACGGCCCGTTCGTCGGACTCGCTGATGTAGGCATCGGCGCGGTAGTACTCCCCGCGCACCACGCGCACCAGCTCGGTCTTGGATTTCACGGCGCCGGCGCCCCGCAGGAGGGCCTGCAGGAGGTCGAACTCGCTGCGGGTGAGGGCGAGCGGCTCCCCGTCGACCGTCACCGAACGCATCTCCGGGTTCAGGGCCAGCCCGTTGTGCCGCAGGACGTTATCCGGAGCCTCGGCGGCCTCGGCCGGCCGTGCGGGCGCCAGGGTCAGCACTCCGTGGCCGTCGTGCCGCGGCCGCCGCATCATCGCGGCCACCCGGGCACGCAATTCACGGGGCCGGAACGGTTTGGTCAGGAAGTCGTCGGCGCCGGTATGGAGCGCCGTCAGCGTGTCGAGCTCATCCGTCCTTGCGGTCAGCATCACGATGTACGCATCGCTGAACTGCCGGATCCGGCGCAGCACCTCGTAGCCGTCGATGTCCGGCAGTCCCACGTCCAGGGTGACAACATTCGCCTCCCGGTGCCGGACTACCTCAACGCCTTCCCGCCCCTCGGCGGCCGAGTGCACCTCAAAACCGGCCTGCCGGAGCACCGCCTCCACGAGGTTGCGCACATCCGCGTCGTCCTCAACAACAACGGCCACCCCAAGGTCAGTCATGCCACCCTCACATCCGATGCCGGTCAGCTCTAAAGCCGCTACAAACCGGGGCCCCATGCCCCGGTTGCCACGCCGAGCCGCAGGGCTACGGCGTACGCATGTCCTGCCACAATACCCACCCCGGGCGCCGATTTGGGGCACCGGCGCAGTAACACGGGCAACATTCATCGGTTTAATGTCAAGTTAGTGTGACAGCAATGTAAACTCCAGTTGCGAGGAAGGGACACTGGTCTTTGAGTGAACGGCGGCTGGTTAGCGGCGTGGGCGTCGACCGCCACTTTGGCGCCTTGCCCCCGCGCGCCCGGGTGGTGGCGAGCCAACTGCCCTTGACCCTGGTGTTTGCCGCCGGTCTCGCGGCGGCGCCGGCCGCCTGGAACCTCCACACCTCCAGTGCCTGGGGCCAGGCCGCCCTGGCCCTGCACGCCGCGCTATTTCTGGCCTGCCTCCTGGTGCCGTGGCAACGGTTCGGGCCGCTCACCTCGCTGGCCATCCCGGTCCTGGACCTGGCCGCAATCGGGCTGAGCCGGGTCGCCGCGGCCGAGGAACTCCCGGGCCTGGGAGTGCTTTCTGTGCTTCCGGTCGTCTGGATCTCCGCTTCCAGGCTCGCCCCGGCGGCAATTGTGGCCCTCAGTTTCCTCGGTCCCCTGCTGGCGGGCCTGCCCTGGTTCATCGCCGGCGGTGCCGACAACGCTCCCGGGCGCATCGCCACGGTGGCGCTCCTGGCCCTGATGACGCTGGCCGTCTCGCTGGCCATGCAGTTCGCCAGGGCGCAGTTGCGCCGCCAGCAGCGCAAGGTCGAGGCCAAGGAGGCGGAACTGGAGGCCCTTTTGACGGAAAGTCGGGAGCGCGAGCGGCTCCTGAACACCATCCTGGACACCGTCGACGTCGGCATCGTGGCGGTCGGGGCGGACGGCCGTCGGTTGCTCACCAACAGCTGGCAGGCCCGGCTGGAGGCGTCCGCGGCGCCGCCGGGGCATGCCGGACCAGCGGATCCGGAATGGGAAGAACACCTCCTGCTGACCGGCCGGGACCAGTCAACACCGCTGCCTCCCGGAAGGCGGCCGCTCCGCCGGGCCCTGGCCGGTGAATCCTTCGCTGACCACCTCGTCTGCTTCGGGGCGGCTCCCGGAAGCCGGGTGGTGTCCACCGGGGCCGGGCCGCTGAAGAACGACGACGGCGACTTCCGCGGCGCCGTCGTCGTCTACAACGAGGTGACCGGGCTGGTGAACGCCCTGGCGGCCAAGGAGGACGTGGTCGCGACTGTCTCGCACGAGTTCCGGACCCCGCTGACGTCGATCATCGGCAATCTGGACCTGGTGCTGGGCGAGGAGCTTCCGCTGCCGGTGCTGCGCCGGATCGAGGTGGCCCAGCGCAACGCCGAGCGGCTGCTGGCGCTGGTCTCGGACCTGCTGATGTCCGCCAGCTCCGCGGTCCAGGTCCACCCGCGGAAGACCGACCTGGCCGGGCTTGTGGAGGCAAGTCTCGGCTCCGCGCAGGCCCACGCCCAGTCCTCGCAGGTCTCACTGGAGATGGACGTTCCGGCGCCGCTATGGGCAAACGTGGACCCGCTTCGCATCGGCCAGGCGCTGGACAACCTGGTCTCGAATGCCATCAAGTATTCCCCCGACGGCGGCGCCGTGACGGTCTCGGCCCGCGCCGACGGCGGCCGGGTGCTGCTGCAGGTGGAAGACAACGGCATCGGCATGACCGCCGCCGACGCCGCCCGGGTCTTCACCCGCTTTTTCCGGAGCCCGGCGGTCCGTGACGGGGCGATCCCCGGGGCCGGACTCGGCTTGTCCATCACCAAAGCGATCGTGGAGGGACACGGCGGGTCCATCTCCTGCAGCACCCTCCCGGGCCGCGGCAGCACCTTTACCGTGGACCTCCCGGCGGATGGCCACCCGGCTGCCTTCTAGCCAGCGTGTCGCGGGTCGGAATTTCCCCAACTTCGACGCCGTCATCCGGCGTGTTGCGCCGACCCGCCGCCCCGGCCAGGTCTAATGCAGGCAAAGGTGGGGGAACTGCGCGGCCGGCCTACTCTCGGCGGGCGCGCGTCAGTTCGGCCCGGGCCAGCAGACCGCTCGGCGAGGGGTAGGCCACTTCTTCCAGCACCAGCGGGTGCGGGGCGGCGAGGACGGACCGGGCGTCCCGTTGCCGGGCGATCAGCCGTTCGTACAGCCAGCCGGGCTGTTCGGCCCCGGACCCCACGTAGAGCGCCGAACCCACCAGGGAGCGGACCATGTTGTGGCAGAAGGCGTCGGCCTGGACGGTGGCGACAATAACCCCGTCGGCGCCGCGGGCGAACTCGAAGCGCTGCAGTTCCCGGATGGTGGTTGAGCCCTCACGGGGCTTGCAGTAGGAGCGGAAGTCCTGCAAGCCCAGCAGCCGGGAGGCGCCCTCGTTGAGCAGCGCGGTGTCGAGGCGTTCCTTGTGCCAGAGCGTCGAGTACCGGCCCAGCGGGTCCCAGCGGGACGGACCGTCGGCGATCCGGTAGCTGTACCGCCGCCAGAGTGCGGAGAACCGGGCGTCGAAGCCGGCCGGTGCCACCGCGGCATGATGCACCTCGATCGCGCCGCTGAGTTCGCCCAGCCCGCGGCTCAGGGCACCGCGGAGCCGGCGCAGCAGGGCGGCCGAGGGGTCCAGTTCGGCGCCGCGGTTGAGCCCGCGCCACTCCGCCTCGCTCAGGTCGAGATGTACGACCTGTCCGCGGGCGTGCACGCCGGCGTCGGTCCGGCCCGCCACTGTGACCCGGACCGGCCGGCGGATCAGCAGGGCCAGGGCTTCCTCCAGGATTCCCTGGACGGTCCGGAGCCCGGGCTGCAGCGCCCAGCCGCTGAACGGTCCGCCGTCGTAGGACAGGTCCAGCCGGATACGCAAAAACCCGCCGCCCCCCATAACGGGGGCAGCGGGTTTGAGCTCGTTCATAGACCCAAGTCTACTGCGGCGCGAAGGCCGAACTACTCAGCTTCAACAGCCTGTGCAGCCTCGCCACCGGCCGGAGCGAAGCCGGCAGCCTCGGCCGACTCTGCGGAGTCGAACCAAACTTCAGCGACCGTCGCGTCGTACCAGCGGGATCCCGGAACGTGGAACTTCATGGAGTCCTCGTTGCCCTTGACCTCGAAGCCCTCGGGGGCGACGTTGTCAGCGGTAGCAGGCTTGGAGCCGGCGTACTTGGCTTCGGCAGCTTCGGTCTCAGCAACCTCAGCCTCGGCGGGGGCTTCCTCGGCGGCCGGAGCAGCCTTGGCTGCAGCCTGGGTAGCTTCGGCCACCACGGCCTGCTTGGCGGAAACCGGCTCAAGAACCAGTTCGATGACAGCCATGGGAGCGTTGTCGCCCTTGCGGTTGCCGATCTTGGTGATGCGGGTGTAGCCGCCGTCGCGGTTCTCCACTGCCTGCGCAATGTCGGTGAACAGCTCGTGGACGACGCCCTTGTTGCTGATCAGGCCGAGCACACGACGGCGGGAAGCCAGGTCGCCGCGCTTGGCGAAGGTCACCAGGCGCTCGGCGTAGGGCTTCAGTCGCTTGGCCTTGGTCACCGTGGTGGTGATCCGCTTGTGCTCGAACAGTGCGGCTGCCAGGTTCGCGAGCATAAGACGCTCGTGAGCCGGGCCGCCTCCGAGGCGCGGACCCTTAGTGGGGGTAGGCATAACTATTTCTCCTCATATGGAAGCCGGCGGGCTGTGCACGCTGCGGTGCGTCCAGCCTGCTGGCCAAGATCTATTTTAGAGCTCGTCGTCGCTGAAAGCGGCGTCGTCCTCTTCGATGGCTGCGGCGCGGGCTGCAAGGTCGAAACCGGGAGGGGAGTCCTTGAGGGACAGACCCAGTTCAACAAGCTTTGCCTTGACCTCGTCGATGGACTTCGCACCGAAGTTACGGATGTCCATCAGGTCAGCCTCGGAGCGGGCAACGAGTTCACCCACGGTGTGGATGCCCTCACGCTTGAGGCAGTTGTAGGAACGGACCGTGAGGTCCAGATCCTCGATCGGCAGGGCCATGTCCGCTGCCAGGGCAGCGTCCGTCGGCGACGGGCCAATCTCGATACCTTCAGCTGCGGTGTTCAGCTCGCGGGCCAGACCGAACAGTTCCACCAGGGTGGTGCCTGCCGAAGCAACCGCATCGCGCGGGGCGATGGCCTGCTTGGTCTCGACGTCGACAATCAGCTTGTCGAAGTCAGTGCGCTGCTCAACACGGGTAGCTTCCACGCGGAAAGTAACCTTCAGCACCGGCGAGTAGATCGAGTCGACCGGGATGCGGCCGATCTCGGAGTCGCCGGACTTGTTCTGAGCTGCCGAAACGTAGCCGCGGCCGCGCTCGATGGTCAGTTCGAGTTCGAACTTGCCCTTCGAGTTCAGCGTGGCGATGTGCAGATCCGGGTTGTGGAATTCGACGCCGGCCGGCGGAGCGATGTCCGCGGCGGTGACGACTCCCGGGCCCTGCTTGCGCAGGTAAGCAACAACCGGCTCGTCGTGCTCGGAGGAGACCGACAGGTTCTTGATGTTCAGGATGATCTCGGTGACATCTTCCTTGACACCCGGAACCGTGGTGAACTCGTGCAGCACGCCATCGATCCGGATGCTCGTGACAGAGGCACCGGGGATGGAGGAGAGCAGGGTACGGCGGAGGGAGTTTCCGAGGGTGTAGCCGAAGCCCGGTTCCAGCGGTTCAATGATGAAACGGGAACGGTTGTCGGAGACGACCTCTTCGGAGAGGGTGGGGCGCTGTGCAATGAGCACTTAGGTTTCCTTTCGGCGAGCATCCGCTATATGACGCAACACAGGTGGTGGAAAGATCGGTCTAATGACTTAACGCGGCTGGGCTTGCCCGGACCGGTGAGGGTCCGGGCAAGCTCCGGCTAAGAATTAGACGCGGCGGCGCTTCGGCGGGCGGCAGCCGTTGTGCGCGCTGGGGGTTACGTCCTGGATGGACCCAACCTCGAGGCCAGCGGCCTGCAGCGAACGGATGGCGGTCTCGCGTCCGGAGCCCGGTCCCTTGACGAAAACGTCAACCTTGCGCATGCCGTGCTCCTGCGCACGCTTTGCGGCGGCTTCGGCGGCCATCTGGGCGGCGAACGGGGTGGACTTGCGGGAGCCCTTGAAGCCAACCTCACCGGACGAAGCCCAGGAGATGACAGCACCGTTCGGGTCCGTGATGGAAACGATGGTGTTGTTAAAGGTGCTCTTGATGTGCGCCTGGCCCAGCGCGATATTCTTCTTGTCCTTCTTACGCGGCTTGCGAACCGCGCCACGAGTCTTCGGGGGCATTATTTCTCCTACAGAAAGTTATTGGGGGAAGGGAGAACGCTATTTCTAGCGTCCGGCCTTCTTCTTGCCGGCGACGGTACGCTTCGGACCCTTGCGGGTACGGGCGTTGGTCTTCGTACGCTGACCGCGCACGGGCAGGCCCTTGCGGTGACGCAGGCCTTCGTAGCTGCCGATCTCAACCTTGCGGCGGATGTCGGCGGCTACCTCGCGGCGAAGGTCACCCTCAACCTTGTAGTTGCCTTCAATGTAGTCACGCAGCTGAACCAGTTCAGCGTCAGTCAGGTCCTTGACCCGGACGTCAGCGCTGATGCCGGTGGCAGCCAGGGTTTCGTGTGCACGGGTCTTGCCCACGCCGTAGATGTAAGTAAGCGCAATTTCCAGCCGCTTTTCGCGGGGAATGTCTACGCCAGCGAGACGAGCCATAGTGGCAGTGCTCCTTGAATAAACCGGAGGTCGTAGGCAGTACACCCGCACAATCCGTACGGCCCCAGCCTCCGACCGGGGGTTAGCTGTCCGGACTCGTTCTAGCTCAGTGTCCCAGATCAGCTTGTGCTGCCTTTTATTTACTTGCGTGGGTTAGCAACCCAGGATTTCCTGTGAAGGAAATTAGCCCTGGCGCTGCTTGTGGCGCGGGTTCTCGCAGATCACCATGACCCGGCCATTACGGCGGATCACTTTGCACTTTTCGCAGATCTGCTTGACGCTCGGCTTGACCTTCATGGCGTTCCTTTGCGTGTTGCAGTTGGTCAGCTGGACCGGCCTTTGGCTGTTGCCCTGGCCGCCCAGTGTTTACTTGTAGCGGTAGACGATACGACCACGTGTGAGGTCGTAAGGGCTCAGCTCCACCACTACCCGGTCCTCAGGGAGAATCCTGATGTAGTGCTGGCGCATCTTTCCAGAGATGTGTGCCAGAACGATGTGCTTGTTGGTGAGCTCAACGCGAAACATCGCGTTAGGCAGCGCCTCAGTCACAACGCCCTCGATCTCAATGACCCCGTCCTTCTTGGCCATACCCTCCGCTAACTGTTGTTGCCGCAGCCCCTCCGGCTTGCACCGGCGACCACTGCGGACGTTTTTAATTGCTTGTTTTGCATGCTTGCCTGCAGCCACCAGGCCACAAAAGGGCACAACAGGGCAGACAACCAACAGTCAACACTACGGCATTGCGGGCCGAATGTTAAATCCAGCCATGCTAGCGCACTCCGTCCCGGTATGCACGAAAACGCCCCGCAGGCGTCTCCACCTCCGCCGCGGCCGCGATCCCGTCCAGGATGGCCAGCCGGACAACGTCGGCCGCCGCGCTCTGCAGCGTAATCAGGCTCACCTGCCGCGCCGCCTCGCTGCTGCGGTCCAGTACGACGGCGCCCGTGGCCAGCGCGAACACCGTGTCGCCGTCGGCCAGCGTATGGCTCGGGTTCAGCGCCCGCGCGAGCCCGGCGTGGGCAGCCGAGGCCGTGCGCTTGCATTCGGACTTGTCCAGGACGGCGTTGGTCGCGACGACGACGAGCGTGGTGTTAAGGGGTGGGGACGGCAAATCCGAAACCCTCTGCGTGCTCGCTCGTTCCTCGCTTAGACGCACGCTGCCGGGTTTCGGATCCGCCGCCCCGTCCGGGTTCGCCCTCTTTGCGGCGTTCGCGGCGGAGGCGTCGAACGGGAGTCCCAGCGCGTTGACTACTGCTATCGCTCCAACCACCACAGGCCCATCCGGGGAGATGTTGTCCAGGGTGAGGGAGGCCGTGCCTACTCCCCCTTTGTACGTGCCTCGGCCGATGGCCGCTCCGGTGCCGGCGCCCGTGTTGCCGCGTTCGACGTCGTGTCCGTCCTGGCGGGCGGCGGCGTCGGCGGTTGCCGCGTAGCCCATTGCCGCGTCCGGGCGGGCGGCGAAGTCTCCGCCGCGGCCCAGGTCGAATATGGCCGCGGCGGGAACGATCGGCACCACCCCGCCGGGCACGGCGAAGCCTCTGCCCTGCTCCTCACACCAGCGCTGGGCGCCGTGGGCGGCCGCCAGCCCGAAGGCACTGCCGCCGGTGAGGACCACGGCGTCGACGTTGGCGCTGAGTGTGGTGGGGTCCAGCGCGTCGGTCTCGTGCGTACCCGGGCCGCCGCCCCGGACGTCGACCGAGCCAACCGTGCCCGGCGGCGGCAGCACCACGGTCACACCGCTCAGCCAGCCCTCCCCGGTCCGGGACGCGTGGCCCACGCGGATGCCGGAAACGTCCGTGATCGCAGTCATGGCTTCATTGTGCGCCCCCACTGCCCGAAAACCGTCCACCGCGACCTCCCCGCGCGCAAACGAACGTTATGGAATACTGCAACCAACATGAGGTAAACGGGCAAGGAAGCCTGGCAGAACAAAGCTCTGAGAGGGCCTTGTGCGGGAATCCGCCCACAAACCATGTGGTGAAGTTAAGTTGATCCCCCGCCCAACCGCCTGCCACCGGCAGGCCCGGATCTGTTAGAGACCCCATGACAAGACAACTGACTGACAGGCCTGCGGCTACCGCCGCAAACGTCACGCCGGAGCAGCGCAGGGGACGCTGGTCCGCCCGGACCCGCAGGGACTTCATCGTCTTCCTCGCGCTGGCCCTGCCTAACCTGGCACTGATAGCGGTGTTCACCTACCTCCCGCTGATCAACAACATCTACTACTCGACGCTGGACTGGACCCTGGGCTCCGCCTCCGCCACAGTCGTCGGCTTCGACAACTACATCACCTTCTTCACCAGCACCGACGCACCCAAGGTGCTGGGGACCACGGCCATCTTCACGCTCATCACGGTCGGCGGCTCCATGGTCCTCGGGTTGCTGGTGGCGCTGGCCCTGAACTCCAAGGTCCGCGGCACCACCTTCGCCCGGTCCGCCGTGTTTGCCCCCTACGTACTCAGCGGGGTCGGCGTCGGGCTGGTCTGGCTGTTCATCTTCGACCCCGGCTACGGTGTTCTGTCCTGGCTCCTGCGCGGGATCGGGCAGCAGAGCCCGCAGTGGATCAACGACCCGCAGCTCTCCCTGGTCATGGTGATCATCGTGTACGTCTGGAAGAACCTCGGCTACTGCGCCGTCGTCTACCTCGCAGGCCTCCAGTCGCTGCCCCAGGACGTGATGGAGGCGGCCTCGCTCGACGGCGCCAACGGGTTCCGCCGCTTCACCAGCATGGCGATACCGCTGCTCTCCCCCACCACGTTCTTCCTGCTGATCACCACCATGCTCAGCTCGCTGCAGGCCTTCGACCTGATCCGCATCATGACCCCGCTGGGCAACGGAACGTCCACCCTGATCTACGAGGCCTATCTGCAGGCCTTCGGGGCCTTCAACCGGGCGGGCTACTCGGCGTCCATCTCCGTGGTCCTGTTCGCGATCCTGCTCGTCATCACCGTGCTGCAGGTGCGGTTCGTAGAACGGAAGGTGCACTACTCGTGAGCACACTCTCCCCCGTCAGCCCCGATCCCGCGGCCAACGCCGGGCCCGTTTCCGGCCCCGAGGCTCCGCCGCGGCGCGACCGCCCGTTCTCGCGCGCCAATCTGGTCCAAACCATTGCCGGCGGCTACGTCCCGCTGATCCTGGCGACCCTCGTCGTCGTCCTGCCGCTCCTCTGGATGGTGCTGAGCTCCTTCAAGCAGCCCGGCGAGATCATCACGATGGACCTGAAGCTCCTGCCGGAGAGCGTGAACCTGGATAACTACCATGTCGCGATGACGACCGTGCCGTTCGCGCAGTTCTTCATCAACAGCCTGATTGTCACCACGGTGGGATCCACCGTAAAGGTGATCCTGGCCATCCTCACGGCATACGCCCTGGTCTTCGTCCGCTTCCCCTTCAAGAACGCCATCTTCATCATCATCCTGGTCGCCCTCATGGTGCCGCCGCAGGTCTCCATCCTGCCTAACTACATCCTGATCGCCGGCATGGGCGGAAAGAACACCCTCTGGGGCATCATCCTGCCCGGGCTCGGGACCGCCTTCGGCACCTTCCTGCTCCGCCAGCACTTTCTGACGCTGCCGGGCTCCATCCTGGAAGCCGCAGAGATCGACGGTGCCGGCCACTGGCGCCGGCTCTGGCAGGTGGTGGTCCCGGTTTCCGGCCCCTCCATCGCCACCGTTGCCTTGGTCACCGTCGTGAGCGAATGGAACGACTACATCTGGCCGCTCATCATCACCGACCGGCCGGAGACCATGACCCTGCCGGTGGGCCTGACCCTGCTGCAGAACTCGGAGGGCAACGGTTCCGGCTGGGGCATTCTGATGGCAGGCGCCGTGCTCGTGATCGTGCCGATCCTGCTGGTCTTCGCGGCCCTGCAGCGCTACATCGTGGCCGGCCTCACCCAGGGCAGCGTCACCGGATGACCCGAAATTCCCCAATCACCCCTAAACATCACAACGAGTCAGCACCCTTGAGAGGATCCACCATGGCACTATCCCTTGACCGCCGAAACTTCCTTGGCCTGGCCGGCGCCGGAGCCGGGGCCGCGGCCCTGGCAGCCTGCGGCGGCCCGACCACCGGAGGCAGCACCGCGACCTCCGCCGCGGCCGACATCGACTTCAGCGGCGTGAAGCCCGCCTCGTCCATCGACTTCTGGACCAACCACCCGGGCAAATCCCAGGATGTGGAAAAGGCCATCATCGAGAAGTTCCAGGCGAAGTTCCCGGAGATCAAGGTCAACCTGATCACCGCCGGCGCCAACTACGAGGAAATCGCGCAGAAGTTCCAGACCTCCCAGGCCGCGAAGTCGGCCCTGCCGGGCCTCGTGGTGCTCTCCGACGTCTGGTGGTTCCGGTACTACACCAACGGCAACATCATCCCCCTGGACGGCCTGATCAAGCAGCTGGACATCAAGGTGGACGACTTCCAGAAGTCCCTCGTTGCCGACTACAAGTACGCCGACAAGCAGTGGGCCCTCCCCTACGGCCGCTCCACGCCGCTGTTCTACTACAACAAGGACCACTTTAAGGCCGCCGGGCTGCCGGACCGGGCCCCGAAGACCTGGCAGGAGTTCGCCGAATGGGCTCCCAAGCTCATGGCCAGCTCCGGCGCCCAGTACGCCTACATCTACCCGGCGCTGGCGGGCTACGCCGGCTGGACGCTGCAGAACAACCTGTGGGGCTGGGGCGGCAGCTGGTCCAACGAGTGGACCATCAACTGTGACTCCACCGAGTCGGTGGCGGCCCTCCAGTGGGCGCAGGACTCGATCTACAAGGACAAGTGGGCCGGTGTTTCCTCCAAGGAGGCCGCCGACGACTTCGCGGCCGGCATCACCTCCGCCACGATCTCCTCCACGGGCTCCCTGCTCGGTGTCCTGAAGTCCGCCAAATTCAACGTCGGCGTCGGCTTCCTGCCCGGTGGCCCGAAGAACGAAAGCGGTGTCTGCCCCACCGGCGGCGCCGGCCTCGGCATTCCCAGCGGCGTCAGCAAGGAAGTCCAGCTCGCCGCAGCGACCTTCCTGAAGTTCATGACGGAGCCGGAGAACACGGCGGCGTTCTCCGCCGCCACTGGCTACATGCCCACCCGCACCTCCGCGGACATGACGGCGGTCCTGGCCAAGACCCCGCAGATCAAGACGGCGATGGATCAGCTCTCGGCGACCCGGGTGCAGGACAACGCACGTGTGTTCCTGCCCGGCGCGGACCAGGAGATGGCCAAGGCAGCTGCGAAGATCCTCACCCAGCAGGGCGATGTCAAGGCCACCATGACCGAACTCAAGACCACCCTGGATGGCATCTACACCAAGGACGTAAAGCCGAAGCTCAAGAGCTAGGCCTTAAACGAACGTAGCTCGCATTTGTTGTCGTTTCGAACGCTCGGAACGACAACAAATGCGAGCTACTTGGCTTTAAGGGGCTTTAAGGGATCGGGACGGGCACGACGCCGAGGGGCGCCAGCTTCGCGGCTCCCCCGTCCGGCGCGGAAAGCACCCAGATGCCCTTCTCGTGGACAGCCACGGAGTGCTCCCACTGGCAGGACCGTTTGCCGTCGGTGGTGACGACCGTCCAGTCGTCCTCGAGGACGGCTGTGTCGATGCTGCCGCGGACCAGCATGGGTTCAATGGCCAGGCACAGCCCGGGACGGATCTTGGCCCCACGGTGGCCCGTACGGTAGTTCAGCACGTCCGGGGCCATATGCATCTCCGAGCCGATCCCGTGGCCCACGTAGTCCTCCAGGATGCCCAGCGGCTTACCGGGCACGGAGGAGACGTAGTCGTCCACGGCGTTGCCGATGTCGCCGATGAACTTTCCGGTGGCAAGCGCCGCGATGCCATGCCACATGGCCGCCTCCGTGACGTCGGAAAGCCGCTGGTCCTCCGGGTCAGCCGTGCCGACGATCACGGTCCGGGCCGAGTCCGAGTGCCAGCCGTCCACGATCGCGCCGCCGTCGATCGAGATGATGTCGCCGTCCTGAAGTACGCGGTCGCCCGGGATACCGTGCACCACTTCCTCGTTGACGGAGGTGCAGATGGTGGCCGGGAAGCCGTGGTAGCCGAGGAAGTTGGACTTCGCCCCGGCCTCCTGCAGCACGGCCGCGAACACGGCGTCGAGGTCGCGCGTGGTGACGCCGGGAACAGCCGCGGCGACGGCGGCGTCGAGGGCGCGGCTGAGGACCAGACCCGCCTCCTGCATGGTCCGCATCTGGGCGTTGGTCTTGTATTCAATGCGGGTCTGGCCGAATGCCATCCTCAGCGTCCTTTCGGTGGTTCCGGCGCTCCCCGGGGAAGGGCTGCGCGGAGAAATGCCTGAGGCTCCTCCCGGCACTGCGGGAGGAGCCTCAATGGTTTGCGGGTCCGAATCAGGCGGACTGCGCCGCCTTGATGGCCTCCATGACGCGGTCAGTGACCTCGTCGATGCCGCCGATGCCATCGACCTGGGTGAGGATGCCGCGCTCGGCGTACTTGGCGACCACGGCCTCCGTCTGGCCGTGGTAGAGGTCCAGCCGGTGGCGGATGACGGCTTCGTTGTCATCGCTGCGGCCGGTGTCCTTGGCGCGGCCCAGCAGGCGCTTGACGAGTTCCTCGTCGTCGGCCGTGAGCTGCAGGACGACGTCGAGCTTCTGCTCGCCGTCGGCGAGGATCGCGTCGAGGTAGTCCACCTGGGCGGTGGTCCGCGGGTAGCCGTCGAGCAGGAAGCCCGCTTCGACGTCGTCCTCGGTAAGCCGGTCGCGGACCATCTTGTTGGTGACGCTGTCCGGAACGAAGTCCCCCGCGTCCATGTACTTCTTGGCTTCGATGCCGAGCGGCGTCTCACCCTTGACGTTGGCACGGAAAATGTCGCCGGTGGAGATCGCCACAACGCCGAGGCGCTCCGAAATGCGTTCCGCCTGCGTCCCCTTGCCGGAACCGGGAGGTCCGATAATCAACATTCTCGTCATCGCAAAAGCCCTTCGTAGTGACGCTGCTGTAGCTGCGCATCAATCTGCTTGACGGTCTCCAAACCAACGCCCACCATGATCAGGATCGAGGTGCCGCCGAACGGGAAGTTCTGGTTGGCATTGATCAAGACCAAGGCAATCAGCGGGATCAGGGCCACGAGGCCCAGGTAGATCGCGCCTGGCAGGGTGATCCTGGAAAGCACATACTGCAGGTAATCCGCGGTCGGCTTGCCGGCACGGATACCCGGAATGAAGCCGCCGTACTTCTTCATGTTGTCAGAAACTTCCTCAGGGTTGAAAGTGATCGCAACATAGAAGTAAGTGAAGAACACAATCATGGCGAAGTAGAGGGCCATGTAGATGGGGTGGTCACCGCGGGTGAGGTTGTTGTTGATCCACTCAACCCACGGCGCCACGGGCTCCCCCGGCGCGGGCCGGTTGAACTGCGAGATCAGGCCCGGCAGGTACAGCATCGAGGACGCAAAGATGACGGGCACGACGCCGGCCATGTTCACCTTGATGGGGATGTAGGTGCTGGTGCCGCCCACGGTGCGGCGGCCGATCATGCGCTTGGCGTACTGCACCGGGATACGGCGCTGGGACTGCTCCACGAAGACCACCAGCGCCACGGTCAGCAGGCCGATGACGAGAACCATAAAGAAGGTGCCCGGGCCCTGCGCCTTCCAGATGGCGCCGAGGGACGTCGGGAAGCCTGCGGCGATCGAGGTGAAGATCAGCAGGGACATGCCGTTGCCGACGCCCTTCTCGGTCACGAGCTCGCCCATCCACATGATGAGGCCGGTGCCGGCCGTCAGCGTGATGATGATCAGGATGGTGGTGATGATGCTGGCGTCCGGGATGATGGGCAGCTGGCAGTTGGGCAGCAGCTGGCCGGAACGGGCCAGGGACACCAGCGTGGTGGCGTTCAGCAGGCCCAGGGCGATCGTCAGGTAGCGGGTGTACTGGGTCAGCTTGGACTGGCCCGAGGCGCCCTCTTCGTAGAGCTGCTGGAACCGGGGAATGACCACGCGGAGCAGCTGGACGATGATGCTGGCCGTGATGTACGGCATGATCCCGAGCGCGAAAATCGAGACCTGCAGCAATGCACCGCCGCTGAACAGGTTGACGAGCTGGTAGATCCCGCCCGAGGTCTGACCGTTCTGCAAGCATTGCTGGACATTCTGGTAGTTCACACCAGGCGAGGGGATGAAGGCACCCAAGCGGAAGATTGTGATGATTCCCAGCGTGAACAACAACTTGCGTCGCAGATCAGGCGTGCGAAAGGCCCGGCCAAATGCGCTAAGCAAGCGTCCTCCTGAGTATTAAGTAAAGTCGTGTGAGATAGGTCAAATAAACCCAACAACCGAGTCTAACGGGTGGATGCGTCCCGCGGACAATCGGCGGGGCCCGGAAAATGAAAAAACTCCCGGTACCAAGGGCGTGAGCCCCGGTACCGGGAGTTTGAACAACGGGCTGGAGCCCCGCCGCCTCCTTAGAGGGCGGTGGTGCTGCCGCCTGCTGCTTCAATCTTTTCTGCGGCGCTGGCCGAGAATGCGTGGGCGGTGACATTCACCTTGACGGTGATGTCGCCGGTGCCCAGCACCTTGACGGGCTGGTTCTTGCGAACGGCACCCTTTGCGACCAGGTTCTCCACGGTGACGTCGCCGCCTTCCGGGAACAGCTCGTTGAGCTTGTCCAGGTTAACAACCTGGAACTCAACCCGGAACGGGTTCTTGAAGCCGCGCAGCTTCGGCAGGCGCATGTGCAGCGGCAGCTGGCCGCCGGCAAAGCCAGCCTTGATCTGGTAACGGGCCTTCGTACCCTTGGTACCGCGACCAGCGGTCTTACCCTTGGAGCCTTCACCACGACCAACGCGGGTCTTGGCGGTCTTGGCACCCGGGGCGGGACGCAGGTGGTGAACCTTCAGTGCGTTCTGCTTCTCAGCAGCGGCGCCCTGTGCCTTCTCGGCGGTGTTCTTCTCTGCCATTTACTTCGCCTCCTCTACCTTTACCAGGTGCGGAACCGTGTTGAGCATTCCGACGGTCACGGCGTCGGCGGTGCGGACAACGGTGTGTCCGATCCGCTTCAGGCCGAGGGACCGCAGGGTGTCGCGCTGGTTCTGCTTGCCGCCAATGGCGGACTTGATCTGAGTGATCTCCAACTGAGCGTCGGAGGGGATCAGGTTCTTAGCCATGACTCAGACACCTGCCTTCTGGTTCAGGAGCGCCTTCACCATTGCCGGCGGAGCGATCTCGTCGAGGGGCAGGCCGCGGCGTGCTGCCACTGCTGCCGGCTCTTCGAGGCGCTTCAGCGCATCAACGGTCGCGTGAACGATGTTGATGGCGTTCGAGGAACCGAGCGACTTGGAGAGGATGTCGTGGATGCCCACGCACTCCAGTACTGCACGGACCGGACCACCGGCGATAACACCGGTACCGGCGGAAGCCGGACGCAGCATTACGACGCCTGCGGCGGCCTCACCCTGAACGCGGTGCGGGATGGTGCTGCCGATGCGGGGAACGCGGAAGAAGGACTTCTTGGCCTCTTCAACGCCCTTCGCGATGGCGGCGGGAACTTCCTTAGCCTTGCCGTAGCCGACGCCGACCATACCGTTGCCGTCACCGACGACGACGAGGGCGGTGAAGCTGAAGCGACGACCACCCTTGACGACCTTGGAAACACGGTTGATGGTTACGACGCGCTCTACGAACTGGCTCTTCTCGGCTTCGCGGCCGCCGTCGCGGCCACCACGGCCACCACGGTCGCCACGGCCCTGGCCGCGGTCGCCACGCTCGCCACGACGCGCGCCACCACGGCGGTCGTCAGTGGTAGCAGGCGCAGCGGTCTCAGTTGCCGGAGCAGCTACAGCTTCAGTCACCTGAATGTCCTTTTCGTTATTTTCGGTCACAGTGCCAGCCCACCTTCACGTGCGCCGTCAGCGACGGCGGCGATCCGGCCGTGGTACTTGTTACCACCGCGGTCGAAGACAACAGCTTCGATACCGGCAGCCTTGGCACGCTCGGCGACGAGCTCGCCAACGCGCTTGGCCTTGGCGGTCTTGTCACCGTCGAATGCACGAAGGTCGGCTTCCAGCGTGGAGGCGCTCGCTACGGTCAGGCCCTTGGTGTCATCGACAACCTGGACGAATACGTGGCGGGCGGAACGGTTGACGACCAGGCGAGGACGTACAGCCGTACCGGAGATGCGCTTGCGGATACGAAGCTGGCGGCGGCTGCGCTGGGCAGACTTGCTCTTGTTCGTACGCTTCTTGTTAATTGCGATGGCCATGGTTACTTACCAGCCTTTCCGACCTTGCGGCGGATGACTTCGCCGGCGTAGCGGATGCCCTTGCCCTTGTAGGGGTCCGGCTTCCGCAGCTTGCGAATGTTGGCAGCAACCTCGCCGACCTGCTGCTTGGAGATACCTGAAACAGAGAGCTTGGTCGGGGTCTCAACTGCAAAGGTGATGCCGTTCGGAGCCGAGACGTTGACCGGGTGGCTGTAGCCCAGAGCGAACTCCAGGTCAGAACCCTTGGCCTGGACGCGGTAACCGGTACCGACGATCTCAAGCTTCTTCTCGTAGCCTGCGGTAACGCCCTGGATCATGTTGGCGATCAGGGTGCGGGTCAGGCCGTGCAGCGAACGGGAGGCGCGCTCGTCGTTCGGGCGGGCGACAGTCAGGGTGCCATCTTCCAGGGTGACCTCGATCGGGCTGGCCACAGTGTGGCTCAGCTCGCCCTTGGAACCCTTGACGCTGACGACAGAGCCGTCAACCTTGACCTCAACGCCGGCAGGAACGGTGATGGGGAGACGTCCAATACGTGACATTATTCTCTTCCTTTCCCGTTACCAGACGTAAGCGAGGACTTCGCCGCCCACGCCCTTCTTGCCGGCCTGCTTGTCAGTCAGGAGGCCGGAAGAGGTGGACAGGATTGCGATACCCAGGCCACCGAGCACGTGCGGCAGGTTGGTGGACTTTGCGTAAACGCGCAGTCCCGGCTTGGAAATACGACGAACGCCAGCGATGGAACGCTCGCGGTTCGGACCGAACTTGAGCTCGAGGGTCAGCTTCTTGCCAACCTCCGCGTCTTCTTCCTTCCAGGAGGCGATGAAGCCTTCTGCCTTCAGGATGTCAGCAACGCGTGCCTTGAGCTTGCTGTAAGGCATAGACACGGAATCGTGGTATGCCGAGTTTGCATTGCGCAGACGCGTAAGCATATCTGCGACAGGATCTGTCATAGTCATGTGGGCTCTTGCCCTTCCTCATAACGGTTTCCGCTGCCCTGGCATCAGAGCCAGCCAGCCGGACCTTTTACGTAGCTAGATTAATCTTCGGTCTTGAACGGGAAGCCAAGCGCCTTGAGCAGCGCGCGGCCTTCGTCGTCGGTCTTGGCAGTGGTCACGACGGTGATATCCATACCGCGAACGCGGTCAATGGAATCCTGGTCGATCTCGTGGAACATAACCTGCTCGGTCAGACCGAAGGTGTAGTTGCCGTTGCCGTCGAACTGCTTGCCGCTGAGGCCCCGGAAGTCGCGGATACGCGGCAGTGCCAGCGTGACCAGACGGTCCAGGAATTCCCACATACGGTCGCCACGCAGAGTTGCGTGCGCACCGATCGGCATGCCTTCGCGCAGCTTGAACTGTGCGATCGACTTGCGGGCCTTGGTTACCTGCGGCTTCTGGCCGGTGATCAGGGTCAGATCGCGGACGGCGCCGTCGATCAGCTTGGAGTCCTTGGCGGCATCTCCAACACCCATGTTCACAACGACCTTCACCAGACGGGGAACCTGGTTGACGTTCTCGTACTTGAATTCCTCAACGAGCGCGCTCTTGATGGAATCCGCGTACTTGGTCTTCAGACGAGGAACGATCTTGCTTGCCGGAGTCTCGAGAGTCTCAGTCATTAGATGTCCTTCCCTGAGCTCTTGGCCACGCGGACACGCACTTCACGCTTCACGCCATCGCGCTCAACGGTCTCGGTGCGGAAACCGACGCGGGTGGGCTTCTTGGTCGAGGGGTCAACCAGGGCCACGTTGGAGATGTGGATTGAAGCCTCAACGACCTCGATGCCACCGGTCTTGGTGCCGCGCTGCGACTGACCGACCTTGGTGTGCTTGGTTACGCGGTTAATGCCTTCGACCAACACGCGGTTGGTCTCCGGGAATACGCGCAGAACCTTGCCCTGCTTGCCACGGTCGCCGCCGCGCTCAGCCTTGGCGCCAGTGATGACCTGAACGAGGTCACCCTTTTTGATCTTAGCCATGGACTAGAGCACCTCCGGAGCCAGAGAAACGATCTTCATGAACTTCTTGTCGCGAAGCTCACGACCAACCGGTCCGAAGATACGGGTACCGCGGGGGTCACCGTCGTTCTTCAGGATCACAGCTGCGTTCTCGTCAAACTTGATGTAGGAACCATCCGCACGGCGGCGTTCCTTCTTGGTACGGACGATGACAGCCTTGACGACGTCGCCCTTCTTTACGTTGCCGCCCGGAATTGCGTCCTTGACGGTAGCGACGATCACGTCGCCAATGCCTGCGTAGCGACGGCCAGATCCACCGAGAACGCGAATGGTAAGGATTTCCTTAGCACCCGTGTTGTCGGCGACCTTGAGTCGCGACTCCTGCTGAATCACTATTTACTCCTTGCGTCGCGCCGGTTCTCAGACCGAAAATCTTCCTACGGAATGAGCCTTGCGGAACGGTTGATCGGGGTGTCTCTTGACCTGCCTGGATTTTGCCAGACCAGGCCTAAACGCCCGTGCCAAAAACAGTTGCTTCCCTGGCGCGCGAGGCGCGAGGGGGCACTATGCCGTGGCACGATTGTTTACGAGGTTGACGATGACGCACGAAAGGCGCCATACAAACTCAAAATCTTAGCACGTTTCCGGCGCATCCCCATATCACAGCTGCCCTCCCCCGCACGGCACCAAAGCGCGAACGGACGCTTGAGGCCCCGCCCGTCGGCGGCGCCCGACGGCGCCACGCACGACAGCCTTTTGGCCCACTGGCCGCCCCATTCCCCCGGGAACCCGGCCCACCGGCGTCGTATCCACCTGGTCGACGCTCCCTCACATCCGGCAGGTCTTCCAGCAACGCTCCCTCACATCCTGCATGCCTTCCGACGACGCTCCCTCACATCCTGCAGGCCTTCCAGCAACGCTCCCTCACATCCTGCAGGCCTTCAGGCAGGAGTGATCGAGCGTCATCCAAGAGACAGCCACAAGTGAGGGAGCGTCAACCAATTGCGCACCACAAGTGAGGGAGCGTCGGAACAAGGCGACGACGCCGTCACGCAGGACAGCCTTTTGGCCCGCCGGCCGCCCCACTCCCCCGGAAACCCGGCCCACCGGCGTCGTACGCCCCGCAAAAGCCTGCCCTGCGTGACCCCGTGGCGACTCCCCACCCCGGGCAACGCAGAAGCCCCCGCTCCCCAAAGGGGAACGAGGGCTTCAGCTGTATCACCAGGGTGCTGGTGTTACTTGGCCTTCTCGAGGATCTCCACCAGGCGCCACCGCTTGGTAGCGGAGAGCGGGCGGGTCTCGGCGAGGAGAACGAGGTCGCCGATGCCGGCGCTGTTCTCTTCGTCGTGAGCCTTGATCTTCGTGTTGCGGCGCATGACCTTGCCGTAGAGGGCGTGCTTCACGCGGTCCTCGACCTGGACAACGATGGTCTTTTCCATCTTGTCCGAGACCACGTAGCCACGCTTCGTCTTACGGTAACCGCGCTCGTCAGCCTTGGCTGCGTCGGAAACAGTTTCCGTCACGTTCTCGTCCTTTTCACTCACTTGGCGTCCTCCTCGGTCTCAACCGTTTCAGCCGTGTCAGCCTTCTTGGTCGAAGCCTTCTTGGACTTCTTCTCTTCCTTGGCTTCCACAACCGGTGCGGCAACCTCGGCACGAATGCCCAGCTCGCGCTCACGGAGAACGGTGTAGATGCGTGCGATGTCCTTCTTTACCGCGCGCAGACGACCGTGGTTCTCCAGCTGGCCGGTGGCGGACTGGAAACGCAGGTTGAACAGCTCTTCCTTGGCCTTGCGGAGTTCTTCAACGAGACGCTCGTTGTCGAAACCGTCCAGCTGTGCGGATGCAAGTTCCTTGGATCCTACTGCCATTTCTACTCACCACCTTCGCGACGCACAATGCGTGCCTTCAACGGCAGCTTGTGGATTGCCAGGCGCAGGGCCTCGCGAGCTACCTCTTCACTAACACCGGAGAGTTCGAAGAGAACCCGGCCCGGCTTGACGTTTGAAACCCACCATTCCGGAGAACCCTTACCGGAACCCATGCGGGTTTCGGCCGGCTTCTTCGTCAGCGGACGGTCCGGGTAGATGTTGATCCAGACCTTTCCGCCACGCTTGATGTGGCGGGTCATCGCGATACGGGCAGACTCGATCTGACGGTTGGTGACGTATGCCGGGCTCAGAGCCTGGATACCCCACTCGCCGAACGAGACCTCGGTGCCGCCCGTAGCAGCGCCGGAACGACCCGGGTGGTGCTGCTTACGGTGCTTGACTCGACGTGGGATAAGCATTTAAGCCTGTCCTCCTTCTACTGCAGCAGGTGCAGCCTCAACTGCCGGAGCGTCGGCAGCAGGAGCTGCGTCGGCGGCCGGACGGTCGTTACGACGACGGCGGTCACCACGGTCGGCGCCACCCGGGCGGCCCGGACGGTCGCCGGCACCGCGGCCGCGGGACGGAGCAGCAGCTGCCTGCTGAGCCAGTTCCTTGGCGGTGACGTCACCCTTGTAGATCCAGACCTTCACGCCGATGCGGCCGAAGGTGGTCTTGGCCTCGTAGAAGCCGTAGTCGATGTTCGCGCGCAGGGTGTGCAGGGGCACACGGCCTTCGCGGTAGAACTCCGAGCGGGACATTTCTGCGCCACCCAGTCGACCCGAGCAAGCGATACGGATGCCCTTGGCACCAGCGCGCTGTGCGGACTGCATTGCCTTCTTCATCGCACGGCGGAAAGCCACGCGGGAAGTCAGCTGCTCTGCAACACCCTGGGCAACAAGCTGTGCTTCCATCTCGGGGTTCTTGACCTCGAGGATGTTCAGCTGAACCTGCTTGCCGGTGAGCTTTTCGAGCTCGCCGCGGATGCGGTCTGCCTCGGCGCCGCGGCGGCCGATCACGATGCCCGGACGTGCCGTGTGGATATCCACGCGGACACGGTCGCGGGTGCGCTCGATCTCAACCTTGGCGATGCCGGCGCGCTCCATGCCCGTGGACATGAGCTGGCGGATACGGATGTCTTCGCGAACGAAGTCCTTGTACCGCTGGCCGGACTTGGTGCTGTCGGCGAACCAGTGCGATACGTGATCGGTGGTGATACCGAGTCGGAACCCGTGCGGGTTAACTTTCTGTCCCACTTAGCGAGCCTCCTCTTTCTCCGGGGTAGCGACTACCACGGTGATGTGGCTCGTGCGCTTCTTGATCTGAAATGCACGACCCTGGGCACGCGGCTGGAACCGCTTCATGGTCGGGCCTTCATCAACAAACGCTTCGCTGATGATGAGGTCACCTTCGTCAAACGCCACGCCGTCGCGGTCCGCGAGGACCCGGGCGTTGGAGATTGCCGACTGAACTACCTTGAATACCGGCTCCGAAGCTGCCTGCGGGGCAAACTTCAGAATTGCCAGAGCCTCGTTCGCTTGCTTACCACGAACAAGGTTGACGACGCGCCGGGCCTTCATAGGCGTTACGCGGATGTGACGCGCAATTGCCTTGGCTTCCATTGCTTTCCTTCTCTCGTCTTTGACGTAAGTGCAGGCGCCTAGCGGCGCTTGCCCTTACGGTCGTCCTTGACATGGCCGCGGAATGTCCGCGTGGGAGCGAATTCGCCGAGCTTGTGCCCGACCATCGACTCAGTGACAAACACCGGGATGTGCTTGCGTCCGTCGTGCACGGCGATCGTGTGGCCGAGCATGTCGGGGACGATCATCGAACGGCGGGACCAGGTCTTGATGACGTTCTTGGTGCCCTTTTCGTTTTCCCTGGCTACCTTCACAAAGAGGTGCTGGTCAACGAAAGGACCTTTTTTCAGGCTGCGTGGCATGTGTCCAGGCTCCTATCGCTTGTTCTTGCCAGTACGACGGCGACGAACAATAAGCTTGTCGCTCTCTTTGTTGGGACGGCGGGTGCGGCCTTCGCGCTTACCGTTCGGGTTGACGGGGTGACGTCCACCGGACGTCTTACCCTCGCCACCACCATGCGGGTGGTCGACCGGGTTCATCGCGACACCACGGACGGTCGGGCGGACGCCCTTCCAGCGCATACGGCCGGCCTTGCCCCAGTTGATGTTCGACTGCTCGGCGTTGCCGACCTCGCCGACGGTTGCGCGGCAGCGCACGTCAACGTTGCGGATTTCGCCGGAAGGCAGACGCAGCTGGGCGAAACGGCCTTCCTTTGCAACGAGCTGGATCGATGCGCCGGCGGAGCGGCCCATCTTGGCGCCGCCACCCGGACGCAGTTCAACTGCGTGGATTACGGTACCGACCGGGATGTTGCGCAGCGGCAGGTTGTTGCCGGGCTTGATGTCAGCGTCGGCACCTGCTTCCACGGTGTCACCCTGGGCCAGCTTGTTCGGGGCGATGATGTAACGCTTGGTGCCATCAACGTAGTGCAGGAGGGCGATGCGAGCCGTGCGGTTCGGATCGTACTCGATTTCGGCAACGCGGGCGTTGACGCCGTCCTTGTCGTGGCGACGGAAGTCGATCAGACGGTACTGGCGCTTGTGGCCACCACCCTTGTGACGGGTCGTGATCTTACCGGTGTTGTTACGGCCACCCTTTTTCGGGAGGGGACGTACCAACGACTTTTCCGGCGTCGACCGCGTGATTTCGGTGAAGTCCGCTACGCTCGAGCCACGACGGCCCGGGGTAGTCGGCTTGTATTTACGGATTCCCATAATTTATTTCCTCGTTAAAGTGGTCTCCGCTACGAGAGCGGACCGCCGAAGATGTCGATAGTGCCTTCTTTGAGGCTCACAATGGCACGCTTGGTGTTCTTGCGGGTACCCCATCCGAATTTGGTGCGCTTGCGCTTACCGGCACGGTTGATGGTGTTGATCGATTCGACCTTGACGGAGAAAATCTTCTCCACGGCCAGCTTGATCTCGGTCTTGTTCGAACGGGGGTCCACCAGGAAGGTGTACTTGCCCTCGTCGATCAGGCCGTAGCTCTTTTCCGAGACGACGGGTGCAAGCACGACGTCGCGCGGGTCTTTGATGGTGGCTGCGCTCACTTGGCATCCTCCTCGTTCTTTGCAGCCTTGTCAGCAACGAATGCTTCGTAGGCAGCCTTGGTGAAGACTACGTCGTCAGAAACGAGCACGTCGTAGGTGTTCAGCTGGTCTGCGTACAGAACGTGAACATCCTGGAGGTTGCGCACGGAGAGTGCAGCAACATCGTTGGCGCGGTCGATGACAACGAGCAGGTTCTTGCGCTCGGAGACGCCACGCAGCGTTGCCAGTGCTTCACGGGAGGACGGCTTGGTGCCGGCGACCAGTTCAGCAACGACGTGGATGCGGCCGTTACGGGCGCGGTCAGAGAGAGCGCCGCGCAGGGCAGCAGCAATCATCTTCTTGGGGGTGCGCTGGCTGTAGTCACGCGGCGTCGGGCCGTGGACGATGCCACCACCGGTCATGTGAGGAGCACGGATGGAACCCTGACGGGCGCGGCCGGTGCCCTTCTGCTTGAACGGCTTGCGACCTGCACCGGAAACCTCGGCGCGGGTCTTGGTCTTGTGGGTACCCTGGCGAGCAGCAGCGAGCTGTGCAACGACGACTTGGTGCAGCAGCGGCACGTTGGTCTGTACGTCGAAGATCTCTGCGGGCAGGTCAACCTTGACAGTGCTAGTCATTGAACTAGGCTCCCTTCACGGCGGTGCGTACGAGTACGACCTGGCCGCGGGCGCCGGGGACGGCGCCCTTGATCAGGAGCAGCGACTTCTCGACGTCAACCGCGTGGACCGTGAGGTTCAGCGTGGTGTGACGAACGGCGCCCATGCGGCCGGCCATTTTCATGCCCTTGAAGACGCGGCTCGGGGTGGATGCTCCACCGATAGAACCGGGCTTACGGTGGTTCTTGTGGGCACCGTGGGAAGCTCCAACGCCGTGGAAGCCGTGGCGCTTCATAACACCGGCGAAGCCCTTACCCTTGGTGGTGCCAACGACGTCGATCTTCTGGCCGGCTTCGAAGAGCTCAACGGAGAGCTCCTGGCCCAGCTCGTAAGAGTCAGCATCTGCGGTGCGCAGTTCTACGACGTGGCGGCGAGGCGTGACGCCTGCCTTTTCAAAGTGACCAGCCAGCGGCTTGGTGACCTTGCGGGGATCGATCTGGCCGTAGCCGATCTGAACGGCGACGTAGCCATCAGTCTCTGCGTTGCGCAGCTGCGTGATGACGTTCGAGTCTGCCTGGACCACAGTGACGGGGATGAGCTTGTTGTTCTCGTCCCAGACCTGGGTCATGCCGAGCTTCGTGCCCAGCAGGCCCTTTACGTTACGGGTTGCGGTCATAGTCTCTCAGCACCTCCCTACAGCTTGATTTCGATGTTCACGTCGGCCGGCAGGTCGAGACGCATGAGCGAATCAACAGCCTTGGGCGTGGGATCGATGATGTCGATAAGACGCTTGTGCGTGCGCATTTCAAAGTGCTCGCGGCTGTCCTTGTACTTGTGCGGAGAGCGGATTACGCAGTAAACGTTCTTCTCCGTCGGCAGCGGCACGGGGCCGACTACAGTTGCGCCTGCGCGCGTGACCGTCTCAACGATCTTCCGTGCTGAAACGTCAATGACCTCGTGGTCGTATGACTTCAGCCGGATGCGGATTTTTTGTCCCGCCATGTCGCCTGACTCTCTTTCAGTAAATGCTGCTCTGTTTACTTACCTGTTGTGCGGCTGCCGAAGCATTTGAAGTCGTAACTACCACCCGCCGCACAAGCTGAATCCGGATGAATCCGGGTTCCTCAACCTGCCGGCGCAACCGACCCCCGCGGTCGGGCGTGTCGCGCTTTGCACGCGTACTCGTCCGCAATTCCTTGGGAAGTGGGTTATGTTTGGGCTCTTACCTGGACCCTGGCACCCGGCATTATCCGGATCGGGACGCGAAAGAGCGCTTGAACAACTCATCTAGTATGCCGGAATTAATCGGCAGAAGCGAATCAGGGCCCGGCTGCCCCCGTCCCGCTCCTTTGCGGGGCACGGGGACCGTCCTCCGGTCATTGCCTTCAGCAACGGTCGCTACGAAGATAGGGGGCATGACCGTGCAGGATTCGCCAGCAGTCCAGGATCTCGCCGCGAAGCTGCGGCCCGGCTTTATGCTGGGGGTGGCCTCCGCCGCTTTCCAGATCGAGGGCGGCCTTGCGGCGGGCGGCCGCGGCCCCTCGGGCTGGGACGCCTTTGCCGAGAAACCCGGCAGCATCCAGGACGGCCACTCCCCCGCCGTCGCCTGCGACCACTACAACCGCTCGGACGAAGACGTCCGGCTGATGCGCGAACTCGGCATCGATTCCTACCGGTTCTCGATCTCGTGGCCGCGGATCCAGCCCGACGGCACCGGCCCCTTCAACGCTGAGGGCCTCGATTTCTACGACCGGCTCATTGACCGGCTCCTCGAGGCCGGCATCTCCCCGATGGCGACCCTGTACCACTGGGACACCCCGCTCCCGCTCGAACACCGGGGCGGCTGGATGAACCGAACGACGGCGGAGCGCTTCGCCGAGTACAGCGCCGCGGCCGGCGCCCGCTTCGGCGACCGGGTGACCCAGTGGGTGACCCTGAACGAACCCGCCTCGGTTACGCTCAACGGCTACGCCCTCGGCGTCCATGCCCCCGGCCACGACCTGCTCTTCGACGCGCTGCCCTCGGTGCACCACCAACTCCTGGCCCACGGCCTCGCGGTGCAGGCGTTGCGGGCCGCCGGGGTAAGCGGCGCCGTCGGCGTCACCAACCTGCACTCCCCCGTCCGCCCGGCGTCCGGCTCCGTCAGCGACCGGCTGCTGGCGAAGGTGTTCGACTTGGCACTGAACCGAATCTACGCGGACCCGATCCTGCTGGGGAGCTACCCGAAGCCGCCGCTGCTGGCCCGCCCGTGGTTCCGTTCCCTCGGCAGGATCTCCGACGCGGATCTGCGCAACATCCACCAGCCGCTGGACTTCTACGGCCTGAACTACTACTACCCGGTGAAAGTGGCCACCGGCCGCGGGCCCGCGGACAGCCCGGTGGGCCCCGCGGACGCGATGGTGCGGCTGCCGTTCCACATGGCCGCGTTCCCGGAGTACGGAACCACGGGCTTCGGCTGGCCCGTTGCCCCGGACCACCTGGGCCCCCTGCTGCGCGAAATGAAGGACCGCTACGGCGCGGCGCTGCCGCCGCTGTACATCACGGAGAGCGGTGCCAGCTTCCCCGAACCGGACCACGTGGACGGGCCGATCGCGGACACGGGCCGGATCAACTACCTGGCCGACCATCTGGGCCATGCCCTGGCCGCCACCGCGCCCGGCGGTATTGCCGACGACGTCGAACTTCTCGGTTACTACGTCTGGACCCTGATGGATAACTTCGAATGGGCCGCCGGCTACTCCCAGCGCTTCGGCCTGGTGCACGTCGACTTCGAGACCCAGCAGCGGACCCCCAAGGAATCCTTCTACTGGTACCAGGCGCTAGGCCGGGCCAGGGGGGCCTGACCCGGCTGGCGCCCCAGGGCTACCGGTTCTTGTTGGCGCGGTTGATGCGCTTCGCGCGCTCGATCTCGTGCCGGAAATGCTTCTTGACCCACAGGCCTGCCGCGACGACGGCAACAACGACCGCGAGGAAAATGATCCATTCCATGGCGGACTCCCTTCTATCTGGCGAACTCTTCTTCGGCAACCGTAGCAGGGAGTTAAACAGAACAGCCCCGCTGCAGTGCAGCGGGGCTGTTCCTACCTTCCGACGGCCGTCAGACGGCGCGGCCGGTCGGTATCAAGCTCGGATCAGCAAGTAGTTACTTGATGATCTTGGTGACGCGTCCCGAACCAACGGTGCGGCCGCCTTCGCGGATTGCGAAGCCGAGGCCCTCTTCCATTGCGATCGGCTGGATGAGCGCAACGGTCATCTCAGTGTTGTCGCCGGGCATAACCATTTCCGTGCCTTCCGGCAGGGTGATAACGCCGGTTACGTCCGTGGTGCGGAAGTAGAACTGCGGGCGGTAGTTGGAGTAGAACGGGTTGTGACGTCCGCCTTCGTCCTTGGAGAGGATGTAGACGTTGGCCTCGAAGTCGGTGTGCGGGGTGATGGAACCCGGCTTGACGACAACCTGGCCACGCTCGACATCGTCGCGCTTCAGACCGCGGAGCAGCAGGCCACAGTTCTCGCCGGCCCATGCTTCGTCGAGCTGCTTGTGGAACATCTCGATACCGGTAACCGTGGTCTTCTGGACCGGGCGGATGCCGACGATCTCGACCTCGGAGTTGATGGCGAGGGTTCCACGCTCGGCGCGGCCGGTAACAACGGTGCCACGGCCGGTGATCGTGAAGACGTCTTCGATCGGCATCAGGAAGGGCTTGTCACGGTCACGTACCGGGTCCGGAACGGACTCGTCGACGGCTTCCATGAGGTCCTCGATGGACTTGACCCACTCCGGGTCGCCTTCCAGGGCCTTCAGGCCCGAGACGCGGATGACCGGAGCTTCGTCGCCATCGAAGCCCTGCGAGCTGAGCAGCTCACGAACTTCCATTTCGACGAGGTCGAGGAGTTCCTCGTCGTCAACCATGTCAGCCTTGTTCAGCGCGACCAGCAGGTAGGGAACACCAACCTGGCGGGCGAGCAGAACGTGCTCACGGGTCTGAGCCATCGGGCCGTCAGTAGCGGCAACCACGAGGATTGCGCCGTCCATCTGAGCAGCACCGGTGATCATGTTCTTGATGTAGTCAGCGTGACCCGGAGCGTCTACGTGTGCGTAGTGGCGCTTCTCGGTCTGGTACTCAACGTGGGAGATGTTGATGGTAATGCCGCGCTGACGCTCTTCGGGAGCAGAGTCAATCGACGCGAAGTCACGCTTCTCGTTGAGAGTCGGGTACTTGTCGTACAGCACCTTGGAAATGGCGGCCGTCAGCGTCGTCTTACCGTGGTCAACGTGACCAATGGTACCGATGTTAACGTGCGGCTTAGTCCGCTCGAACTTTGCCTTTGCCACAGGTTCCTCCTAGAACGTTTTCAAATGACTTACCCTTCGTCCGCGCTTGTCGCGGCCGAAACTCCAGCAAGTCTACTTGGGGGGCTTTGGATTGGTGAAATTGCAGATTCAGGAACTAATACTAGTGCCTAGTGCCTGTTCGTGCTGGCGGCCGGTTTGACCGGATTGCATCCGACCGGGAACCGGCCGCCAGCACCAGGTGGATCCCCTGTTCAGGAACCGCACCCGAGTTTTTCGTCGCTGCTGCGTGGAGTCCCGGAGGACTACTCGCCGCGGCTCTTCTGGATGATCTCGTCGGCAACTGCCTTCGGGACCTCCGCGTAGCTGTTGAACGTCATGGAGTACACAGCGCGGCCCTGGGTCTTCGAACGCAGGTCGCCGATGTAACCGAACATGCCGGACAGCGGAACGTGCGCGCGGATGACCTTGACGCCCTGGGCATCTTCCATGGACTGCATCTGGCCACGGCGGGAGTTGAGGTCACCGATAACTTCACCCATGTATTCCTCAGGGGTGCGGACCTCGACATCCATCAGCGGTTCGAGCAGGACAGGGTTCGCCTTGCGTGCAGCTTCCTTGAAAGCCATACGGCCGGCGATCTTGAACGCCATTTCCGAGGAGTCAACATCGTGGTACGCGCCGTCAATCAGCGTGGCCTTGATGCCGACAACCGGGTAGCCGGCCAGGACGCCGTCGTTCAGCGCATCCTGGATACCAGCGTCAACCGAAGGGATGTATTCGCGCGGAACGCGGCCACCGGTGACCTTGTTCTCGAACTCGTACATCTCGCCTTCGGACGTGTCCAGCGGCTCGATCGCGATCTGGATCTTTGCGAACTGGCCCGAACCACCGGTCTGCTTCTTGTGCGTGTAGTCGTGACGCTCCACAGCACGCTTGATGGTTTCGCGGTAGGCAACCTGGGGCTTGCCCACGTTTGCCTCGACCTTGAATTCGCGGCGCATGCGGTCCACCAGGATGTCCAGGTGGAGCTCGCCCATGCCGGCGATGATGGTCTGGCCGGTGTCTTCGTTGAGGGAGACCTGGAAGGTCGGGTCCTCAGCGGAGAGCTTCTGGATGGCCGTGGAGAGCTTCTCCTGGTCACCCTTGGTGTTCGGCTCGATTGCAACCGAGATCACGGGCTCCGGGAAGCTCATGGACTCGAGGACGATCTGGTTGGACGAATCGCACAGGGTGTCGCCCGTGGTGGTGTCCTTGAGACCGATCGCTGCGTAGATGTGGCCTGCGGTAGCGCCGTCGACCGGCATTTCCTTGTTGGCGTGCATCTGGAACAGCTTGCCGATGCGCTCCTTCTTGCCCTTGGTGGAGTTGACCACCTGTGCGCCTGCTTCCACGTGACCGGAGTACACGCGGATGAAGGTGAGCTGGCCGAAGAAGGGGTGCGCGGCGATCTTGAACGCCAGTGCGGAGAACGGCTCGTCAGCGGAAGGCTTACGGGTCAGTTCCTTCTCTTCGTCGCGAGGATCGTGACCGATCATCGGGGGGACGTCGAGCGGGTTCGGCAGGTAGTCCACGACGGCGTCGAGCATCGGCTGCACGCCGCGGTTCTTGAACGCGGAGCCACAGAAGACCGGGTAGAGCTCGGAGTTGATCGTCATCTTGCGGATGCCGGCCTTGAGCTCGTCGATCGAGATCTCTTCGCCTTCGAGGTACTTCTCCATGAGCTCTTCGGAGGACTCCGCAACGGTCTCAACAAGCGTTGCGCGGTACTCTTCGGCCTTTTCCTTGAGGTCAGCCGGGATCTCCTGGATCTCGTACTTGGCACCCATGGTGACGTCACCCTTGGAGTCGCCGGGCCAGACCAGTGAGCGCATGTAAAGCAGGTCGACGACGCCGATGAAGTCGTTCTCGGCGCCGATCGGCAGCTGCATGACGAGCGGCTTGGCACCGAGGCGGCTGACGATGGTGTCGACGGTGAAGTAGAAGTCAGCGCCGAGCTTGTCCATCTTGTTGACGAAGCAGATGCGGGGCACGTTGTACTTGTCGGCCTGGCGCCACACAGTCTCGGACTGCGGCTCCACACCTTCCTTGCCGTCGAACACGGCGACTGCACCGTCGAGGACGCGCAGGGAGCGCTCAACCTCAACCGTGAAGTCCACGTGGCCGGGGGTGTCAATGATGTTGATCTGGTTGTTTTCCCAGAAGCAGGTCACGGCGGCAGACGTGATGGTGATGCCGCGTTCCTTTTCCTGTTCCATCCAGTCAGTGGTCGACGCACCGTCGTGCGTTTCGCCGATCTTGTGGTTCACACCCGTGTAGAACAGGATGCGCTCGGTAGTAGTGGTCTTGCCGGCATCGATGTGGGCCATGATGCCGATATTGCGGACCTTGCTAAGGTCGGTAAGCACGTCCTGTGCCACGGTGTCTCCCTTTCGGATGGACTGCACGTTCGCCGCCGACTCGGGTGAGCCGGCGGCGTCCGGGAAGTATTACCAGCGGTAGTGTGCGAAGGCCTTGTTGGACTCGGCCATCTTGTGGGTGTCTTCGCGACGCTTCACAGCGGCTCCGAGACCGTTCGAGGCATCCAGGATTTCGTTCTGGAGGCGCTCGGTCATCGTCTTTTCGCGGCGGGCCTTGGAGTAGCCGACCAGCCAGCGGAGGGCGAGGGCCGTGGAACGGCCCGGCTTGACCTCGACGGGAACCTGGTAGGTGGCACCACCGACGCGGCGGGAGCGGACCTCGAGGGAAGGCTTGACGTTGTCCATGGCCTTCTTGAGGGCTGCAACCGGGTCGCCGCCGGACTTGGCGCGTGCGCCTTCGAGTGCACCGTAGACGATGCGCTCTGCGGTGGACTTCTTGCCGTCAACCAGCACCTTGTTGATCAGCTGCGTGACCAGCGGGGAGCCGTAAACGGGATCTAGTACTAGCGGCCGCTTGGGGGCCGGACCCTTGCGAGGCATATTACTTCTTCTCCATCTTTGCGCCGTAGCGGCTGCGTGCCTGCTTACGGTTCTTCACACCCTGGGTATCGAGGGCGCCACGGACGATCTTGTAACGGACACCCGGGAGGTCCTTAACACGGCCGCCACGGACGAGCACAATGGAGTGCTCCTGCAGGTTGTGGCCAACACCGGGGATGTAGGCGGTGACTTCAACGCCGCCGTTGAGGCGCACACGCGCAACCTTACGCAGAGCCGAGTTCGGCTTCTTCGGGGTCGTGGTGTACACGCGGGTGCAGACACCGCGGCGCATCGGGCTGCCGTTAAGCGCGGGAGCCTTGGTCTTCTTGACCTTAGGCGTGCGGCCCTTGCGGACCAGCTGGTTAATCGTAGGCACTCTCGTGTTCTCCGTTTTATCCGGAGCGGCCGTTGGCAGCCGCTCTCTTGTCGCTGCGCCCCGCCGCTCGAGCTTTGAAGTTCTCTCCAGAGCAGCTGAGGCGAAGCCTTAATAGTCGGACCGCACGCCGGGGCTCCGGACTTTCATCCTGAATGGCCCCTAGGCATGCGAAAATGTGGCATACGTTGCACAAGAACCCTGCAAACCGGAAACGTCGTCCTGGTCCAGCCTCTCGGCTGCAACCGGCGCACTCATCCACTGCCACAATAACAATTAGTCTCCAGTCTAACACGGACGGTCCCCAGCCCTTAATCGGCCGGAAACTGCAGCCCTCCGACGTCGACCACTCCCCTGTTAAACGGGGATGGTCCCGCACCTTGCGGTGCGGGACCATCCTTGGGAAAGCTATCCGTTAGCGGAAGTCGCTGCCCAAATCGTAGTCATCCAGCGGGATGGCGTGGAACTCAGGAGCTCCGTCGCCGCCCAGGGAATCGTAGGAGAAGTCGCTGAATGCGCTCGGGCCGGTGAACAGGTTGGCCTTCGCTTCTTCAGTCGGTTCCACCGTGACCTCGGTGTAGCGCGGGAGACCCGTGCCGGCCGGGATGAGCTTACCGATGATGACGTTCTCCTTGAGGCCCAGCAGCGGGTCGCTCTTGCCTTCCATGGCCGCCTGCGTCAGGACGCGGGTGGTCTCCTGGAAGGAAGCTGCCGACAGCCAGGACTCGGTCGCCAGGGACGCCTTGGTGATACCCATGAGCTCGGGACGGCCGGAGGCCGGCGTCTTGCCCTCGGATACAACGCGGCGGTTGGCGTCCTCGAAGCGGCTGCGCTCGGCGAGCTCGCCGGGCAGCAGGTCCGATTCACCGGACTCGATGACCGTGACGCGGCGCAGCATCTGGCGGACGATAACCTCGACGTGCTTGTCGTGGATACCAATGCCCTGGCTGCGGTACACGCCCTGGACTTCGTCCACCAGGAACTTCTGCGCGGCCCGGGGGCCCATGATGCGCAGCACCTGCTTGGGGTCGACCGGACCGTTGATGAGCTTCTGGCCAACGCTGACGTGCTCGCCGTCTTCGATGAGAAGACGTGAACGGCGCAGCACCGGGTAGGCGATCTCTTCGGATCCGTCATCCGGGGTGATGACCAGGCGCATCTGACGCTCGGACTCTTCGATGGCGATGCGGCCGGCTGCTTCCGCAATCGGCGCCACACCCTTCGGAGTGCGGGCTTCGAAGAGCTCCTGGATACGGGGCAGACCCTGGGTGATGTCGTCGCCACCGCCGGCGGAGACAGCACCACCGGTGTGGAAGGTACGCATGGTCAGCTGGGTACCGGGCTCACCGATGGACTGCGCGGCGATGATGCCGACGGCCTCGCCGATGTCCACGGTCTTGCCGGTGGCCAGCGAACGGCCGTAGCACAGGGCGCAGGTGCCGACGCTGGACTCACAGGT